>JAZNUB010000043.1:0-2308 GCA_045592105.1 Eubacteriales bacterium
CGTGTACCGCAAAGCTTACCTCGAAGCTACCGTCGTTTGCTTCGGTCTTTGCGCTACCATAGGTGAACGTGTGAGTTTTTACGGTGGTATCAGCAGTAATGGAAGCGGAATCATCAACGCCTGTATATACCATTAGTGCTATGTTCCATTGATCCTGCGCGTTCTCTGCATAACCCTTTACGGTGATATTGCCCGTTACAGGATTATAAATTGCGCTGGTTATATCAAAGGGAAGCACAACTTCCTTTTCAAAGTTTGCTCTATAGGTAGCGTTACCTTCAACGGTTTCGGGAAGCGCAGGTGTCCAACCCGTGAAAGTATAGCCTTCGCGAGCTTTTACTATGGGAACAGCTACTGCATTTGCAAACGCGGTACCATCCAATATATCGGTGTAAACGGTGGTGCCTTCAAGGTAGCCGCCTTCGCCGCTGGTGAACGTTACTGTGTACCACAAGCTGTCATCCTTCTCAAAGGATGCGGTTATGGTCATATCGCCTTCTACTGTGCCGCTTGCTATATCCCAGCCTGCGAACTTGTAGCCATGGTCTGCAACGGGTACGGGGTACGTTAGTACACTAAGCTCGGTGCCGTATGCTGCAGTTATAACGGTTTCACCAGTCAAGCTACCGTTACCTTCTGCTACGAACGTTACGGTGAATACGTTACGTTCCCAGATAGCGTATGCGGTATAGCCGCCTGCGGGCATTACCGTGCCGGTGGGTATAGCCGTACCTTCCGCGTCTGCGCCCCAGCCCTTAAACTCGAAGCCGTTTCTTGTGGGTGCATCCGTGGTTAGATTGGGTATTATCTCCTCATTTATATATATGAGGGTTTCTGTTGTTGCGCCTGCTACCGCATCGTCTGCGTTCTTGTCGAAGTACAAGAAGCTCTTTACGCGTTCAGCGTCGCCTTCGCTTGCTTCTTCTACGTACTTACCGTATACGTATACGTTGCCCTTTAGCGATGCTTCGTGTACAGTGAAGCTTACCTCGAAGCTGCCATCGTCCGCTTCGGTCTTCACGTCACCGTACTTAACCGTCTGTACGCATACAGAGGTGTACTGCGTTACTGCTTCTGCATCTGCTACGTTTGCGTATACCATCAGTGCTATGTTCCACTGATCCTGTGCGTTTTCTGCGTAGCCCTTTACCGTCAGCTTGCCCGTTGCGGGATCGTAGATCGCTTCCCTTACGTCGAACGGCATTACTACTTCCTTCTCGAACTTAGCCGTGAACACAAGGTTGCCCTCTACCGTTGCGGGCAGCTCAGGTGTCCAACCCGTGAAGGTATAGCCTGCCTGTGCTATCGCTTCCGGTACTGCTACTGCTTCTGCAAACGCTGTACCTCTAAGGATATCGGTATACGTTACCGTTCCGTTAAGGTAGCCGTTTGCGCCTGCGCGGAACTCTACCGTATGCCACAGCTCTGCTACCTTTGCGAACTGTGCCGTGTATACTGCGCTTTCCGTTACCGCCTCGGGGAACGCCTTATCCCAACCGATAAACTCGTAGCCGTATTTTGCTACAGGTGTCGGTACCGTCAGCTCGTTCCACGCGGTGTTTACGTATACGTTATCATATACGCTTGCGCCTTCAAGGCTGCCGCCCTCGCCTGCCGCGAAGCTTATGCTGTACTTGCTATGCTCCGTCCATGCCGCGTATGCCGTGTAGCCTGTGTATTCCATTACTGTGCCGCTTGCTATTGCCGTGCCGACAGCATCTGCACGCCAGGATGCAAACGTGTAGTTCTCTCTTGTGGGTTCATCGCTTGTTAGGTTCGGGATTATCTCCTCACCTATCGCTACAAGCGTTTCTGTTGTTGCGCCGTCTATAGCGTCTGCCGCGTTCTTGTCGAAGTACAAGTACGTCTTTACAGGCTCTGCATCTGCTTTGCTTGCTACTTCTACGTACTTACCGTATACGTATACCTTGCCTGTTAGGCCTGCGCCGTATACCGTGTACTCTGCTCTGAACTTGCCTGCTTCGCCCGTCTTAACGTCGCCGTACTTAACCGTGGTGGTGTTCACCAAGGTGTCTGCCGTTATGCTGTTTACGTTTTCTACGTTTGCATAGGTCATCAACGCGATGTTCCATTGATCCTGTGCGTTTTCTGCATAGCCTTCTACCGTTAGCTTGCCCGTCTTGGGATCATAGATCGCGCTTGTTATATCGAACGGCATCTCTACCGTCTTTTCGAACTTAGCCGTGTACGTTGCACTGCCTTCTACCGTTTCAGGAAGCGCAGGTGTCCAGCCCACGAAGCTGTAGCCTTCCTGTGCTATTACTTCCGGTACATCTATCACGTCTGC
>JAZNUB010000044.1:0-1902 GCA_045592105.1 Eubacteriales bacterium
AGACACCACCCAATCGGGTGGTGTCTTTTTATGGTTTTTTATGGTTTTGGAAGATAAGGACTCGAACCCATCTGAATGGAAGTGTCCGGTGGACACTTCCTGCCACCAGTTCAAACACTGGGGAGTGAGGGGAGCGCCGCCTGTGGCGGAAAAAGCGGCCCGAGCGAGTAGGCGCGGTCGACAGATGCCAAGGAGCATAGCCGGCGCAGGCAGGTGTCGGGCACCGCAATAGGAGGCTACAATGATTGTCGAGTCCTATATCGTCTACCACGAAAAAAGTCACTTTTGTCTACCGACAAAGGTGACTTTTTTCAATGATATCCGTTCCTTGCGGAACGGATGATATATCTTCGATATGATATCGCTCTGCGAGCGATGATATATGCCTTCGGCATATAAATGGAACGGATATTATATCACGCTTGCGAAGCAAGTATATCATACGGCAACGCCGTATATCATATCGCACAAGCGATATATCATTGAAAAGTGCAATAATTTATGCTACAATAAAAGCATATCAGCGACGGCAGCATCATGGACGCAGATGACAGCACCATACTCAAGGAACAGATCATCGTAGGAACCAGCGGCATCGAGATACAGTTCAAATGCGGTGTCAGCATCGAAAAGGACTACGAATAAAGCACAAAGCCCTCGGCAGTGGTCACCAAACCACAGTCGAGGGCGTTTTTTGCGTTCGTTTGAAAAATCATTTCTTTTTGACAAGCTCGTTGCACATCGCACCACCGATGATAAGTACTGCGCCTATAATCTGTAACGGCAGCATTGTTTCTTTTAAGAACGCTACCGAAAACAGTACCGCTGAAAGCGGCTCCAAATATCCGCAGATAGCTACCGTCTGTACTTTTAGTTTGCCGATTGAGGAAAAATAAAAATAGCATCCGATGCCCGTATTCAGTAGACCGAGAATAAGGATTGGCAATATACTTGTTGGTGCAATCTGCATAGCGTAACCTTGCTTTAATCCCACAAATATCGCCACTGTTAAAAACGCTATGGTAAGCTGTAGCGTGGAATTTTCAAGTCCAACGATATCAGTTGCTTTCTTGTTGCAGACAACCATAAAGGCATACATAACGGCAGAAAGCAAACCGCAGGTAATGCCGAATAGATCCCCCTTGCCATCAAAGGCATTCCTATTTATAAGTATAACGCCTATTACCACCGCAAGAAAGCCGAGCACTTTATTTGCGGTAAGTTTTTCCTTGAACAGCAAAGGCGATAAAGCCATTACGATAACCGGACCGCAGTAATATAAAAGTGAAGCGATACTGACACCGATCCGCGCGTATGCTTCGTATAGAAACATCCAACTTGTTCCCATTGCTATGCCCGACACCATAAGGTTTAGAAATTGCCTTTTATGCTTGTAAAAGGTAAGTTTTCCGCCGCTGATAAAGAAAATAGAGATAAGCAGGATACTGCCTATCAGAGTGCGAAGCAGCACAATGTTCTGACTGCTTAAATCAATAAAACTCGCAACAATGCCGTTTGAGCCAAACAACAGCAAGGCGAATATGTATTTGAAAAATGCCATGTTATTCATATGATACCTCTTGTATTTGAACTGAAAATAGTATATCATAATATCAAGCATAACAAAAGCAAATGATTGTAATGCTCAAAATCACATTTTGGAATAGGTGTTCTTCGTGGATATGAACCTACAAAAATATCTCTCGTTTGTAACGACGGTGGAATACGGCAGTTTTACAAAGGCGGCAGAGATACTTAATTACACACAATCGGGCATCAGCAGAATGATAGCCGACCTTGAAAAAGAATGGGGCGTAACACTTCTTGAACGAAGCAAGTACGGTGTAAAACCTACGAGTGACGGTTTGAAGCTGTTGCCATACGCACAAAACCTCTGTGCCG
>JAZNUB010000045.1:0-77921 GCA_045592105.1 Eubacteriales bacterium
GGGGCTGTCTCATAGCATTAACAAATTGTGAACGCTATGTGCAACCTTAACAAAAAATCAAGGGCGTTATTTAACTGCCCTTGATTTTTTTGTTACTTTTGTATATGGTTTCATCTCAAAATTTCAATTTGAGACAGCCCCAGCCTTTTATAATATATTTTTCTTGCTATGAACGAACTTCACTTCGCAGTACAGCGGTACAGCTTCAGTTCAGTTCGTCCATTCCACCCATTTTTTCCTATCCCCTACAAAACGGGGCTGTATCAAATCTAATGATTTGATACAGCCCCAAATTTCACTGTTATCTTCGATAACAACTTCACTTTTGCGAAGCAAAAACTTCACTAAAACATTATTTTATAAGTGCTTCAACGCGCAACGCTCTGCTGTAAACTTCCTTGGGGAATTCTTTATACTTATCGGCAGAGCAGAACACCTCAAACGCAAGCGCAAAGCTTTTGCTTGTTTGGCTGATACGCTCGCCCATATCCTCCCAATCAATGGTACCGTCGAAGGGGAGTAGATGGCTATCCTTTTCGCCCTTGTTGTCGTGCAGATGCACGCACAGCAGGCGGTCTTTGTATTTCTCAAGTATGCCGTAGCCGTTGTCATACAAAAACTCGTGCCCACAGTCAAAGCAGAAAAAAGCGTTTGGTATATTGGAAAGTGCGTATTCCAAATAGTCCGTGCGCCTTAGGTTTTCAAACGCTATCTTAACGCCGCATTTTTCTGCCTCGTTACAAAGCAGGCGAAACCTTTCAAGCCCCGTGCTGTTATATTCTGGCGGCACGCTTGTGCGCGATAGATGCACAACCATTGTGGGGATGCCTAAAGCCCCTTGCTCGCGGGCGCATTTTATAAGAAAATCTATCCACTTATCGCCTTTCGCGCTTTTGCCCCACACATCGTTGGTGTAGCAAAAATCGGCATGCACCGCTTCTACGGACAGCCCCGCTTCAAGCGCGGCGTTGTACTGGTCGGCAAGCGGCTCTCTGTTATCGAAGAACCTGAAAAGCTCCGTGCCGTTAAAGCCTGCGTTTTTTATTGCCGCCGCCTTTTCGGAAAGAGATACGCCCTTTGTGTAATTGAAATACATTGATTTTTTCATTAGATGTTTTTCCTTTTGAATATTAGCTTTGCCGACACAACGCAAGCTTTATTGTGCTTTTGCGTTGCTTATTCCTCCACGTCGGCAGAGACTTCCTCGCTTGTTTCGGGCGGGGCTTCCTCGGCGTGGTAATGCTCTATACATATTCTGTTGCGCGGTCTTCCGCCCACAAGGGTGCCGAAATAATAGGTTTTGTCCTCTTCGGTGTAAAGGTTGGCAAAGAAGGGCTGTGCTTTGCTTTCGGGGAACACGTAGCCCTCGGGTATATCCTTGTAGATGCAATCGCCGTCCATTACGAATACAAACGAATCAAAAACTCTTTCGTTATTAAGCCTGAAGGATACGGTTATAAGATCTTCTTCAGGGCAAGCACAGCCTTCAAAGCAAATAGCTTGCGTTTCTCTGTCGTAAAGCACTTCTATGTGGCAATCGCACTTTTCAATGGGCTGTGTGCCTGCGGCGAATACGCCTGTCATAACAGCGTTGCCCGTGAAGCTGTTTTTGGCGTTATCGTAGTAGTAAATATCGCGGTAGCAGGCATCGGTTGCAACCTTGCCGGAGATAGCACAGTATTTAACCTTTACCATACCCGTAGGGATATCAAACTGCTTTTGATAGCTAACGCCGTCTTCCTCTAAGTTTTCGTATATTATCGTAAACACCCTATCCCAAAGGCTTAGCGCGGGGTTGCCTGTAAAGCCGCTTAAGCTCTTATTATTGTCGTAGCCAAACCAAACGCCGCCAACATAGTTGGGGGTAAAGGCTACGAAATATCTGTCACGGTCGTCGTTTGTGGAACCCGTTTTGCCCGCAACCTCCATTTCAAAGGCTGAATCCAGCGTTACACGAGTACCCGTACCGCCTACCTGCGAAACAACGTTCATAAGCATAGAGGTCATAGAGTACGCACTGCTTTCACTTACCGCAACCTTATGCACCTGCTCCTTTTGAAGCAGTATGCTTTCGCGGCGGTCACGCACCTCGGTATACATTCTGCCCTCGCTGGTTTTGCCGCCGTTTGCTATCATACAGTAGCCTTGCGTCATCTCTCTAACCGTTACGCCGTGAGTAAAACCACCAAGCGCAAGCGGTGCCAGCGCGATATCGGAATATATCTTGCCGCCTATTTCCTCTCTCCTGATAATGCTTTCAAAGCCCAAGGTTTCCGTTAGGAAGTTAAAACACTTTTCGGGCGTTAGCTTATCAACAAGGGCAACGGGGATGGTGTTAAGCGATTTTATTACCGCAAAGTTCGTGTCTATCATCCCGTAATACACGTTAGGCGTGTTGGTGGGCCAATATTCATCGTCGTTTTTAAGCGTGGGCACGTCGTCCACGGCACTGCCTGCCGTTATAAGCCCTTCCTCGATAGCAAGCGTATACAGCGAAAGCGGCTTGATAGACGAACCGCATTGCCTGCGGCTTTGTGTTGCACGGTTAAAGCCGCGCCCTTCCTTCTTTTCACCTCTGCCGCCTACTATGCCTAAAATATCGCCTGTTTTTTGGTTCATTATAACCATTGCCGCCTGCGGTATAACGCCCTTGGTGGGGGCTACGGTTTCCGAACCGAGATACAAATACTCGTTCCCCGATTTTTCAAACACGCTTTCCATCGCATCCTGCACCATCGGGTCCATCGTGGTTATTATCTGAAGCCCGCCCGAATACAAAAGCCTTGCCGCAGTCATACGGTCGTATCCGTGCTCTTCAATTAAATCGTCTATTACCTCGTCTATAAGAGCGTCCACAAAATAGGAGTGTATGGTTTCGCTGTAATCCTCCGCCTCGGCTTCGGTATTAAGCTCCAAATGCCCACGGTAGCAGCTATCAAACTCCTCTTGCGTTATCCTGCCTTGTTTAAGCATCTCTTCAAGCACAAGGTCGCGCCGTTCCTGATTGTGAAGCGGGTTACGCACGGGGTCATACTTTGTGGGGGATTTGGGTATCGAAGCAAGCGCGGCACATTCTATAAGCGTTAGATCCTTAAGCTCCTTGCCGAAATACTCCTGCGCGGCGGTTTTAACACCATAGCAGTTTTGCGATAGGAATATGGTGTTAAGATACATTTCCAGTATCTCTTCCTTGCTGTACTTCTTCGTTACGTTCAGCGCACGCAGTATCTCCTGCACCTTACGCTGTATCGTAACGTCGTCCTCTTTAGAAACGTTTTTAATAAGCTGCTGCGTTATAGTAGAGCCGCCCGAACGGTCACCGCTGCCGAAAAAGCCCAAAACTGCGTTGATGGTACGCCTGTAATCTATACCCGGATGCTCCCAATAACGCTTGTCCTCTATTGCAAGGAACGCGTCTATCAAATCGGCAGGCATCTCCTCGTAGCTTGCCCAAGCGCGGTTTTCGCTGCCTACAAGACGGTCAAACTCCACTTCCTCGCCGTTATCGTCCACATAGCTTATGGTTGTATAAAGGCTGCTTTCAAATTGCAGGTTGTCAAGCCCTGTGTAGTTGGGGTCAACGTTGCCCTTGATGTATATTACAAAAGCCACGCAAACCGCCGCAAAGGATATGATACCAACCAAAAACACCGTAAGCAGTATGTTAATAAGCCACGTTGCAACCTTATAAAGCCCGTACAGCAACACCTGCAAGGGGTAGGCAATGCCCATTTTGGCTATCTTCTTGTGGTTTACCTGCTTTTTGGCTTTCGGCTTCTTTTCAGGCTCGCCATTTGCCGTTTCTTCCTTCTTTTCTTCTTCGGGCTTAGCGGGCAGGTCAAACTCGGTAGTGCCCTTGGGGGCAGAAGCTTCGTTTATATCAAACACGTTAGTACCCGTATCGTCCGCCTGCTCGTTTCTTTCAAGCTTTTCGTTCTCGTTCATTCAAAGCACCTCCTTAGTCCTTTGCATCGCGCAGGATAAGCGCCGTTTCCTTTTTGTGTGCCGCACAGGCTTGCCCGTATATCGTGCCAAACACGATAAGAAGCAGCCCTAAGAACACACCGAAAAGGTCTATGCCAAAATCAAATCTTAAATCTCCATCCACAAAGTTCTTTATAAGCGCGTAGTTGAAATAACGCTTAATAAGTAACACCAGCGGGTTGCCAATCATGATGGAAAGCCCTATATAATTAACGTATGCGGCATTGTCCGCGGAAAGCACTATTCCGTTACCAACATTTTTAAAAAGCTTTCCAAGGTAGTTGAACACGGGAATGCTTACGGCAAGCCCCGCCATAAGCGTAAAAATGCCCGCGTATACCGCGCCCTTGATGTTGCCTGTATCAACGTCCTCATAAGCGCGAAGCACCTCTATACCGTTGCCCAAGCAAACGTCAAATTTCCTAACGCCGTTTTCCGTTACCACCTTCATATACGGTGTAAACAACAGCTCCTCGGCAGAAACGTTCACAAACACAAGCACTACCGACATAACGCCAAGCAACGCCGTAAGCCCAGCCGCAACGTATGCAAGCAGCTTGAACGCACGCCACAAAAGCTTGCACACAGGCGTTATCTTTTCGTATCTCGTGTCAATATCACTGCCTTTTTTGATCAATGCCATAGCTTAAACGCTCCTTTGCTTAAGTGCAACGTTGCCGTTACCCATAACGTCCTCTATCGCGGAAACAAGCGCGGCTGTGGGGTTTACGGAAACCCCTCTGGGCGATAACAGCTTCTTCGTTTCCTCGTAGTATAAGCACACCTTTCCAAAGCCCTCGTGCTTTTGCATTATCTGTAACGCTTTGTTTAGGTGCTTTTCGTTCTCGGCGGTTATTTTTATATACAACGCGGGCGTTGCCGCGTTGGGTACAACCGCCTTTTCAAGTATTATCTTAAGCTCGTCCTCTGTTTCATCATCGTACGCCTCACGCACGCTAAGGCGCCCCTGTATGCAAAGCACCGCGCCCTCCGTAAGCAGCTCACCGTATGCACTTAGCTGTTTGGGGAACACAACAAGCTCCGTTTCCCCGATAGTGTCCTCAAGCGTGCAAAACGCCATAACGCCGCCGTTCTTCGTGGGCTTTTGCGTTTTATCCCGTATCAATCCCAACAGCGTAAGCATCTGCCCTTCTTTAACGCCGCCCTCGCGGTATTTATCGTATATCGCGCCTATATCCAAGCAGTTAAGAGCGCGCGCCGCTTCTGCATATTCGGTTAGCGGATGCCCCGTAAGATACAGCCCTGTAAGCTGTTTTTCGTCCTCAAGCATCGCACTGCGGCTGTATTCGGGCACCTTAGGATACTCAAGGCTAACGGCACTTTCCTCAACGCCAATGGATTCAAACAGCCCTATTTGCCCTGCTGCCGCAGATGCGCGAATTTGATGCAGCTTATCGCCGGACGTGTCCAAAGCCGCAACAAGCACACTGCGCGGCTTGCCAAAGCAATCCATAGCACCGCTTCTTATAAGAGCTTCCGTCATCCTTGCGCTACCGCCTGAATGGCCGCGTAGCAGATAATCCTCAAAATCCTTGTATTCTCCGCTTGTTTCGCGCTTGCTTACTATGCGCCTTGCATAGCTTTCACCAACGTTTTTTATAGCCGCAAGCCCAAAGCGTATACCGCCCTCCTCGGTTGTAAAGCCAACACCGCTTTTGTTTATACTCGGCGACAATATGTCAAAGCCCATACGCTGGCATTCGCCGCGATAAAGGCGCATCTTGGCGTTGTCGCCCATAACGGAATTTAAAAGCGATGCCATATACTCCTTGGGATAGTGGCATTTAAGATAAGCCGTGCGGTACGCAAGCACCGCGTATGCCGCCGCGTGGCTTTTGTTAAATGCGTAGCTTGCAAAGCCTGCAATACTGTCAAACAGCGCTTCCGCGCCCTTCTCTGTCATCCCGCGCGCCGCTGCGCCCGCCACAAAGCCTGCACGCTCCTTTTGCATCTCCTCAGGCTTCTTTTTCGCCATAGCGCGGCGCACAAGGTCCGCCCTGCCGTAGCTGTAGCCCGCAACGCTAACGCAAATACGCATAACCTGCTCCTGATATATCATACAGCCGTAAGTGGAGCGCAGCACGCTTTCAAGCGTTGGCGATAGGTATTTTATCTTAGCCGGATCGCGCCTGTTGGCAAGATAATCGTCTATAAACTTTGCAGGTCCCGGACGATAAAGCGATATAGCCGTTGTTATATCGTCCAAGCAGTTGGGGCATAGCCGCGTAAGCAGGTTACGCATCCCCTCGCTTTCAAGCTGAAACAGCCCGATAGCGTTCCCCTCGCAAAGCATTTTGTAGGTAGCGGCATCGTCAAAGGGAATAGTGTCCTCACTAAACAGCGGCACCTTTTCCTTAACCGCCTCGCACGCTTTTTCTATAACGGTTAAAAACCTAAGCCCCAAAAAGTCTATCTTCAAAAGCCCCAAAGCGGCAACCGTGTTCATAGGGAACTGCGTTACCACCGTGCCCGTAGACGTGGAAAGCGGCAAATAATCCGTTAAAGGCTTGTCCGTAACAACAACGCCGCTTGCGTGCTGGCTTGTGTTACGCGGCCTGCCCTCAAGGGCGCGCGCGTAGTCTATAAGCGTTTTAACTGTACTGTCTATTTTATACCTTTCGGCAAGCTCTTTGCTTTCTTTAAGTGCATCCTCCACGCTTATGCCGATAACGCGGGGGATAAGCTTTGCAACCTCGTCCACCTGCGCGTATGGCATACCAAGCACACGCCCAACGTCACGCACGGCTTGTCTGCACGCAAGCGTACCAAAGTTTATTATCTGTGCAACGTGGTCTGCACCGTATTTTTGAGATACATATTCTATAACCTCGCCACGGCGTTCATCACAAAAGTCGATATCAAAATCGGGCATAGAAACGCGCTCCGGATTAAGAAAACGCTCAAAAAGCAGGTCGTTTTTAATCGGGTCAACACCCGTTATGCCTAAAAAGTACGCCGCAAGCGAGCTAACGCCGCTACCTCTGCCGGGGCCAACGGGTATTCTTTTGCTTTTTGCAAAATTTACAAAATCCCAAACGATAAGATAATAGTCCACAAAGCCCATATTTTCTATTATGGAAAGCTCTGTGCTAAGACGTTCCTTGTATTCTTCCAGCCTGTCCGTTATAATGCCCTTTTTCCGCATCGCGGCAAAGCCATCCTCGCACAGCTTTTTAAGATACGCCGCCGCGGTATACGGCGCGGGCGTTGCGTATATGGGCAAATGCATCGTGCCAAACTCAAACTCAACGTTGCATTTGTCCGCTATTATCTGCGTGTTTTCAACAGCCTGCGGCAGGTCGGAAAACAAAGCCTTCATCTGCTGCTCCGTTTTAAGGTAAAACTCCTCCGTGGAGAAGCCAACGTCGCTATCCGCAACGGTTTTGCCCATCTGTATAAGCATAAGCAGGCGTTGGGTTTGTGCATCCTGTTTCTTGATATAATGCACGTCGTTTGTGGCAACAAGCGGCACGGAATGCTTCTTTGCCAGCGCAACAAGCGCGCTGTTTACCTTTGCTTGCTCCTCCAGCCCGTGCCTTTGCAGCTCTATATAAAAATCCTCGCCAAATATAGCCTTTAGCGCTTTAAGCTCCTTTTCCGCGCCTGCCATATCCTCGGCAAGTATTGCGGAGGGTATAGCACCCGACAAACAGCCCGAAAGCGCAATAAGCCCCTCGCTGTGTTTTCCAAGCATCTCCATATCCGTGCGCGGCTTCATATAAAAGCCGTTGATAAACGCATCGGAATTAAGCTTCATCAAATTTTTATAGCCCGTTTCGTTTTTGCACAGCAGAACAAGGTGGTGGTACAAAACCTTGCTGAAGGTTTTGTCCGTACGGCTTTTTGGCGCAACGTACACCTCACACCCGATAATGGGCTTAACATCTGCTTTCTTGCAGGCACGGTAAAAATCTATAACCCCGTACAGACAGCCGTGGTCCGTAATGGCAACGGCACTTTGCCCCGCCGCAAGCACTGCCGCAGGAAGGGCTGATATTCTGCATTCGCCATCCAAAAGGCTGTATTCCGTGTGCAGATGCAGGTGGGTGTAAGCCATTGCCTTCTCCTTTCGTTAAATACCTTTAGCCAGCTTGTCCGCCTCCTCAGCGATACGCTTAAGCCTGTGGCTAAGCCCCGATTTGCTTATTGGCGGCGAAAACATCATCCTAAGCTCTCCAAGCGGCATAAACGGGTTTTCTTCTCGTAGCTTTGCGGTTAACACAAGCTCTTCGGGCAGAGTGCTAAGCACGCCGTGCTTTTTCAAAACGGCTATGGCGCGCATTTGCTCCGCCGCCGCAGTTGCCGCACGGTCTATATTAGCAAGCTCTGCATTAAACTTTCTGTTTTCTTTACTTCTAACGTTTTTTATAACCTCTGTTTCTAATACCTCAAGCGCAAACTTCACAGCACCTATGTATGTAAGGAAATCGCTTATCAGCGCGCTTACCTTGTAGTAAAGCCGCACCTTGCCGTTTTGCATAGAGCAAGCGTGGGGAGTAAGCCCCTCCTCGTCAAGTATGGCGGCAACGCGCCCTGCCAAGGCACGCGGCACCTTCATATCAAGGTGAAAGCCCTTCTCCGGGTCGGTAACCGTGCCACAGCCCACAAATACACCCGCCACGAACGAAGCGCGGCAGGAGGGGCATACCTCCTTGAATATGGCGCAATCTTTTCCCGCGTTAAACGCCGCCGTACAGCAAGCGCTTCGCTTTATATTGTCAGAACACAAGTATTCTTTTATTTCGGACGAAACGGACATCAGTATATCTTAACCTCCGTTTCCAAAAATACACCTGTTTTTTCAAAAACTATTTCCTGCACGCGGCGTATAAGCGCAACCACATCGTCACCGCTTGCGCCGCCGCGGTTTATAACAAAGCCCGCGTGCTTTTCGGATACCTGCGCTTTACCAACGGAAAAGCCCTTAAGCCCACAGCTTTCTATAAGCGCGCCTGCAAAATGCCCTACGGGGCGCTTGAAGGTTGAGCCACAGCTTGGATACTCCAGCGGTTGCTTTGCACGCCTTTTTGCCATATTTTCAGCCATCTTGGCAGTTATCTCCGCCTTATCCCCTGCGGGAAGCACAAACTCCGCGCTAAGTATATACAAATCCTTTTCCATAAAAACGCTCTTGCGGTATGCAAGGCGTGTATCCTCGGCACTTAAGGTAATCACAGTACCGTCCTTTTGCGCACAGCGCACGGAGTGCAAAACATCCTTTATCTCGCCGCCGTACGCGCCCGCGTTCATATAAACGCCGCCGCCAACCGTGCCGGGAATACCGTATGCAAACTCCATCCCCGCCAGCGCGCGCTCTGCCGCGTGCGCCGCCGCGGCAGAAAGGCTAAGCCCTGCACCGCAGATAAAACCGTTTTCGGTATCGGTAAGCGTATTAAGCCCATCGGTTAGCAACACCGTGCCGTTGTAGCCCGCGGAGGTAAATATAACGTTGCTACCGTTGCCAAGCACAGCAAACGGCTCCTCCAGCTTTGTTAGCGCATAGATAAACTCCGCCTCATCAGAGGGGCGACAAACTCTATCAACCGTGCCGCCTGCTTTCATAGAGGAAAGTGCGGCACCTTCTACGTTATATTCAAAAACAAGCTTTTCCATATCAAGGCACCGCCTTTTCCGTTAAATAAGCCTTATTTGGCATATTAAAAATAAATATACATCATATATTATACTACCGTATGCCGTTTTTTGCAAGCTATATTTTCGTTCCCCTTTAAACTACTGCACAAATCTCCTCCACGGCAGATAAAAGCGCATCACAATCGGCTGTTGTGTTGCTTCTGTTTAAGCTAACACGCACCCCGCCGTAATGCCCGCTTCCCAAAGCGGAATGTGCCAACGGCGCGCAATGTAAGCCGCCGCGAACGCAGATACCTCTTTCGGCAAGCAGCTCTGCCACCTTGTCAGACGGAGCAGAACCGATATTAAAAAGCACAACGGGCATATAGCGGCTGTTGGCCTCCGCACCGTACAAACGCACCCTTTTGTTGGCTTTAAGCCCGCTTATAAGCCTTTGCCGCAGGGCTTCCTCCTGCTTTTCGCATATTACAAGCTCTTTTACCGCCGCCGTAAGCCCTGCTATCCCCGTTATATTAACCGTGCCGGCTTCAAGCCTTTCGGGAAGCAGGCGCGGCATTGCCTTTTCTCGGCTTGCAACGCCCGTTCCGCCCTCTATTATGGTTGATAGCTGCAGCCTTCTTTGCGGGTTTACAATAAGCGCGCCCGTTCCCATTGGGCCTCCAAGCCCTTTATGGCCTGCCACGCATATTATGTCCGCGCCGATATCCTTTATATCTATCGGCATGTGCCCTGCGGTTTGCGCGCAGTCCACAATGGTATGCGCCCCGTGGGATGCGGCTATCTCGCAAAGCTGTTTGGCGGGTAGGCAGATTCCGCAAACGTTAGAGGCATGTGTGAACACCGCGGTTTTCGCACCGCACGCCATCGCTTTTTCAAACGCCTTCACGGTTTTTTCGTCGCTTTCAAAAGAGGGCGTAAAAAACTCTAATTTTATTTTACCCATCGCCGATAGCGAATATAAGGGGCGCAGTACCGCGTTGTGCTCAAGCGTGGAGCATACAACCGTGCTTTTTTCGCGCACAATGCCCTTTATCGCCATATTCAGCGCAAGCGTTGCGCCTGAACACAGCACCACGTTTTCGGCGTTAGTGCCGAACAGCAAAGCCAACGCCTCCCTACAATCAAAAACGGCTTCGGAAGCGTTCACGGCAAGCGCGTGCCCACCTCTGCCGCCGTTTCCGCACCCGTAGAACGCCGCCTTCATAGCGGCAAAAACGCCGTCACTTTTCGGGAAAGACGTAGCGGCGTTATCCAGATATACAGTTTCCATAGATATTAAGGCTCCTTCACCGTGCCCACAATGCTTACACCGTTGCTTTTCAGCAGCTCAACAGCTTCTGCCAGCCTACTGTCGTCGGAAAGGCGCAAGCCGTAGCCACAGCCTCTTAACGCGGTCACGGCGGCGGAACGGGTTAAGGCGGTGTGGATATACCTTGCCGCCAAAAGTCTTTGCGCCTTAATAGCGTAAGTTACAGAAGTGAAAACCAATGTCATTTGTCACCCGTCCTTTGCTTTGGGTTGTACCTCTATCAATATATGCATATCTTGTTGCGGTTGACAACAACGCGGATTTGTGGTAAAATTTTTTTAAATATCAAGAGGTGGTTTAAGTTTGAATTTAGGGTTAGTTATAAACAGCTTAGGGCTGGGCGTTAGCCTTGCTATGGATGCGTTTTCCGTTTCGCTTGCCAACGGGCTTAGCCAGCCGTGTATGAGCAAACGGAAAGAGCTTGGGATAGCAGGGATTTTTGCGTTCTTTCAGGCGTTGATGCCAATGATAGGCTGGGTGTGCGTTCATACGCTTGTAAGCTATTTTAAGGCGCTGGAAAAATACGTGCCGTGGGTGGCACTTGTTCTTTTGTTGTTTATCGGCGCAAAAATGGTTTGCGAGGGCGTAAAGGGCGATAACGAAAGCTGTGATTGCAAAAAGCTTGGCTTTGGTGCGCTGTTGGTGCAGGGTATTGCCACCTCGATAGATGCGCTGTCCGTTGGGTTCACTATTTCCGATTACCGCCTTCTGCAAGCACTCTCCGGCGCCGCAATAATCGGTGCTATAACCTTTGTTATATGCCTTGGCGGTATAGTAATAGGCAAAAAGGCGGGCACACGCCTTGCGGGCAAGGCAAGCATTTTGGGCGGATTGATACTTATGGTTATCGGTATAGAAATCTTTGTAAAGGGCGTTTTCTTTTAACGAATAAGCGGAGGTTGTTATGGCGGCGTATTTAGCTATTGATATAGGTGCCTCCTCAGGTAGGCACGTGCTTGGCAGTGTTGAAAACGGCAAGCTTTGCCTTAAGGAGATATATCGTTTTGAAAACGGATTTGTAAACGTAAACGGCACGCTTTCTTGGGATACGGAAAAGCTGTTTGATTGCGTTTTGCAAGGGCTTGAGGCTTGCAAAGCTGTAGGCGTTATCCCCAAAACCGTGGCGATAGACACGTGGGGCGTGGATTACGTTTTGCTGGACGAGGGCGGAAACGAGCTGTTTCCCGCCGTTTCTTATCGTGACGGTGCCGCCGCCGAGGCCGCAAAGCAGATGGAGGGCGTTTTAAGCCCCGCACGGCTTTATGCGAAAACAGGGATACAAAACCAAAGCTTTAACACGGTTTATCAGCTTTATCGTGACAAGCTGAACGGCAAGCTTTCAAAAGCAAAGCACTTTTTAATGATGCCCGATTATCTTGCGTACAGGCTAACGGGCAGGATGGCAAACGAATACACAAATGCCACTACCACAAGCCTTGTAAACGCCAACGGCAGGGAATGGGATGCGGATATAATCGCCGCTTTAGGTCTGCCCAAGGAGCTGTTTTTGCCGCTTTCAGCCCCCACCAAGGTGCTTGGCGGCTTTAGCGAGGCTGTTAAGCAACGGCTTGGCTTTGATTGTACCGTGGTGCTGTGCCCCACGCACGATACCGCATCTGCCGTTGCCGCGTGCCCGATAGACGGTGGCGGGGTATATATATCCTCCGGTACCTGGAGCCTTATCGGTACCGAAAACGCAAGCCCCGTGGTAACGGACAAGGCGCGCACTGCCAACTTCACAAACGAGGGCGGAATAGAGTACAGATACAGGTTTTTGAAAAACATAATGGGTATGTGGCTTTTCCAAAGCGTGCGAAAAGAGCTGAACAATGCCTTAACCTACGACGAAATGATGCACCTTGCAATGCAAAGCGACTTTACGGAAACAACAAACCCCAATTTGCCGCAGTACGTTGCACCGCAGAGCATGATAAGCGAGGTGCGTGCCAGCCTTGGCAAGCCTGAGCTACCGCTTGGGGACGTGCTTAACTGCCTTTACCATTCGCTTGCGCTGTCCTACAAGCAAGCGATAGAGGAGATGGAGGAGATAAGCGGCAAGAAGATAGAGTATATATTTATAGTTGGCGGCGGCAGCAAGGATGCGTATCTAAACACGCTTACCGCACGTTACACGGGTAAGCGCGTATACACGGGGCTTACGGAAGCTACCGCAACGGGAAATATATTGGCACAGCTTATGGCGGATAAGAAAATAAGCCTTAAAGAGGCAAGGGGAATAGTTTCACACTCGTTTGAGATAAAGGAGTTTAAGGGGATATGAGCAGATACGATAGCGCAAAAAAGATATACTTAGGCTACGGAGTAGATACGGAAAAGGCACTTGATACGCTTAAAAACATAACCGTGTCGGTACATTGCTGGCAGGGGGACGACGTTACGGGCTTTGACAGTAGGGAGGCGTTGTCCGGCGGGATACAGGCAACAGGCAACTACCCCGGCAAGGCAACCACGCCTGAGGAGCTTATGCAGGATTTTGACAAGGCGCTTTCCCTAATGGCGGGCAAGAAGAAGCTTAATCTGCACGCAAGCTACGCTATATTTGAAAACGGCGCGGCTGTTGGCAGAGACGCGATAGAGCCGAAGCATTTTGAAAAATGGGTGCAGTACGCGAAGGAGCGCGGCTTGGGGCTTGATTTTAACCCCACTTTCTTTTCGCACCCGATGGTTAAGGATAACCTAACGCTGTCCTCGCCCGATGAAGAGGTGCGCGCCTACTGGGTGCGCCACGGTAAAGCGTGTGTGCGTATAGCGCAGTATTTTGCTGAGGAAACGGGCATCCCCTGCGTTATGAATATATGGATACCCGATGGGTATAAGGATATCCCTGCGGATAGGCTATCTCCGAGAGCACGCTTTAAAAAATCGCTGGACGAGATACTATCGGAGCCTTACGACAAGGAAAAGGTTTATATAACGCTTGAATCCAAGGTGTTTGGCATAGGGCTTGAAAGCTACACCGTTGGCTCGGCAGAGTTTTGCCTTTCCTATTCCGCCGCAAGGGGCATAACCCCGCTTATGGATAACGGCCATTATCACCCCACGGAGATGGTTAGCGACAAGATATCCTCGCTGTTGCTGTTTAACAAGAAGCTTGCTTTGCACGTAACGCGCCCCGTAAGATGGGATAGCGACCACGTTGTGCTTTTTGATGATGAAACGCGAGAGATAGCAAAAGAGATAGTTGCCGCAAACGCGCTGGAGAATGTGTTTATAGCAACGGATTATTTTGATGCCTCCATAAACCGCATTGCCGCTTGGGTAACGGGCGTTAGAAGCGTGCAGAAGGCGCTTTTGTATGCGCTTTTGCTGCCTGAGGAGCTTAAGGATTTGCAGGCAGAGGGCAACTTAACAAAGCTGCTTGTTATGCAGGAGGAGCTTAAGTGTGCGCCCTTTGGCGATATTTGGGAGGAGTTTTTAAGCCGCGAGGGCGTAAACAGCAACTACCTTGCTGAGATAGAAAAGTACGAAAAGGAAGTTTTGGTGAACAGATAATGAAAGATATACTAACAGCCCCATTCGTTAAGGAAATGATGAAAACCACCGCAAATATGTACCGCCTGGGTTGGGATGAGCGCAACGGCGGCAATATAAGCTATATGCTTGATACCGAGGAGGTTGCAAAGTATCTTGACCTTAACAAGGTGCTTCGCACTATCCCCATAGGCTTTAATGCGTTAGAGCTTGCGGGCAGGATTTTTATAGTAACAGGCACGGGCAAGTATTTTAAAAACGTGGAGGATGACCCCGAAACCAACCTTGGCATCCTTCGTATAACCGAGGACGGTACCGCGGTAGACCTGCTTTGGGGCTATAAGGACGGCGGCAAGTTCACCTCCGAGCTACCTGCACATCTTATGAGCCATATCGCGCGCCTAAAGGCAGACGGAGAGAACCGCATAATAATGCATTGCCACCCCACAAACACGCTTGCTATGACCTATGTGCATCCTCTAAACGAAAAGGATTTTACGCACACGCTTTGGCAGATGTGTACCGAGTGCATCGTTGTATTTCCCGACGGTGTAGGCGTGCTTCCTTGGATGCTTTGCGGCACTAACGAGATAGGCGAGGCAACGGCAGAGAAGATGAAGCAGTTTAGGCTTGTGGTTTGGGGTATGCACGGCATATACGGCGCAGGCAGAAATATGGACGAAACCTTCGGGCTTATAGAAACCGTGGAGAAGGCGGCGCAGGTTTATATGCTTACAGCGCACCTGCCGCGCGTTAATACTATAACGGACAGCCAGCTTGAGGTGCTTGCAAAGCACTTTGGCGTGTCTTACAGAAAAGACTTTTTAGGGTAAAAAAGAAAAAGGGTCTGTATCAAATCGTTCGATTTGATACAGACCCTATCTTATTAAAGCATATCCGCAAGCTCAAGCAGCAAGCGTTCCGTTTTCTTCCAGCCTAAGCAGGGGTCGGTTATGGATTTACCGTAAACACCCTCGCCTATCTTTTGTGCGCCGTCCTCTATATAGCTTTCTATCATCATACCCTTAACAAGCTTTTTGATATCTGCATTGTAGCGGCAGTTGTTTATTATTTCCTTGGCTATACGTATCTGCTCAAGAGGCTTTTTGCCGGAGTTTGCGTGGTTACAGTCTATAATAACGCCGGGGTTTTTAAGGTCGCTCTTTTCTGCGTAAGCACCGCAAAGGAACAAAAGGTCCTCGTAGTGGTAGTTGGGAAGCGATTGACCGTGCTTATTAACGTAGCCGCGAAGGATTGCGTGCGCGTAGGGGTTGCCTTGGGAGTGCGCCTCCCACCCGCGATAGATAAAGGTGTGCTTATGCTGTGCGGCTGTTATGGAGTTCATCATAACGGAAATATCGCCGCTTGTGGGGTTCTTCATACCAACGGGGGTATCAAGCCCGCTTGCGGTAAGGCGGTGCTGTTGGTCCTCCACAGAGCGCGCGCCTATTGCAATGTAGCCTATCAGGTCGTCAAGATACTTGGTGTTTTCGGGGTACAGCATCTCGTCCGCGCAGGAGAAGCCCGTTTCTTTTATAGCGCGAATGTGCAGCTCGCGGATGGTTACTATGCCCTTAAACATATCGGGCTTGCCTTCGGGGTTGGGCTGGTGCAGTATGCCCTTGTAGCCGTCGCCCGTTGTACGCGGCTTGTTGGTGTATATGCGCGGAACGATGTATATTTTATCTATTATCTTTTCCTGCAAAACGCGAAGACGGCTAATATAATCAATAACGCTGTCCTCATTATCCGCAGAGCAGGGGCCTATTATCATAAGCAGCCTGTCGTCCTTGCCGCTGAGGATGGCTTTAATCTCTCTGTCACGCTTTTGCACTATCTCCGACATCTCGCCCGTAAGCGGGTACATCTCCTTAACCTCCATCGGAATAGCAAGCTTTCTTTCAAATTGCATGTTCATAATATATACCTTCTTTGTTGTAAATTATTTTTTATCAAACCAAGCGCGCCTTTCGGTGGATAGGCGCATTTTTGCCCTCATCCCTTCGGTATCGCCGTTTTCAAGCATACCGCGGAAAGCCGTAAACTCCTCTAAAAAAGCATCCATCTGCCTAAGAAGCGCTTCCTTGTTCATATTGAACAGCTCGCTCCACATAGCGTCGTTTATCCGTGCGATACGCGTTAGGTCACGGAACGAGTCACCCGTGTAGTCCACAAGCCGCTTGTTATCACAGCAGGTCATAAGCGATACCGCAATGCAGTGCGTTAGCTGGGATACAAAGCCTATTATCTCATCGTGCTCCTCAGGCGTTAGCACGCTTATCCGCGCAAAGCCAAGCATCGCACCCAAGTCCTTGCAAAGCTCAATAGCGCCGTGGGTGTTTTTTGCGGTGGGTACAACTATATAGTTTGCACCGTAAAACATAGTTTCCGTGCTGTTTTCAACGCCGTACACCTCGCGTCCTGCCATAGGATGCGCCGCTATAAACTCCGCATCGGGGCGGAGGATATCCTGCACCTCGTATACAACGCTGCCTTTCACACCTGTAACGTCCGTTATTATAACGCCGCTTTTAAAATGCTGCTGGTTATCCTTTATCCATTGCACAAACACCTTCGGATACAAGCCGAATATAACAAGGTCTGCCGCGTTTATAAGGCGCGGGTCGGGCGTTATGGAGCCTGCATCTATTATCCCGTGCTCTATCGCGTAGTTTATGGTTTCCTGTTTGCGGGATATTGCCGTTACCGTAAAGCCCAAGCGTTTAAGAGCCTTCGCATAGCTGCCGCCCATCAAGCCAAGCCCCACTATAAGCACGCGCATCTTCTTATTAATAAGCATTTTAAAGCCGTTTTCACTCATATATATCACACCTCACGTTAATTTGCTTAAGCATATCAAAAAACGAAGGCAGGCTTTTATTAACAGCCTCTATCCCTTCTATCGCGCCGCCAACGGTTGATAGCAGTACGGTCAGCGCCATAACAACGCGGTGGTCGTTATGCCCGCAAAGCGGCTCCGTAGGCGCACACACTCCGTTTTCAACGGTTATGCGGTTATCCTCCACGGTAACGCGCACACCGCATTTTTCAAGCTCCCTTGCCATCGCCGCGCCGCGGTCACTTTCCTTTATTTTAAGGCGTGCCGTGCCTGTAAATACACCGCCGTTTTTGCAAGCGGCAAGCGCAAACAGCACGGGCCCTAAATCGGGGCAATCCGCTATATCAAGCGTTGGCTTGCTTAGCGAAAGCATTGGAAAATACATTTTATAAACCCTGTCACCCTGAAGGCTGTTTCTGTCAAGCCCGTTTATCGTAACCGCGCCGCCAAGATAGTTGAAGGCGTCAAAAAACGCGGCGTTGGAGTAATCCCCCTCTACCGAAAGCGAACGGCAAATATACTTTTGCCCACCTTTAATATAAAGGCTTCTTTCGTTTTTCCAATAGGCACTTACGCCGAAGCTGTTAAGTGCCGAAAGCGTCATATCAATATATGGCTTGCTTTCTATTTTGCCCGTTAGGTGTAGCACGCTGTCCCCCTCCGCAAGCGGAAGCGCAAACAACAGCCCGCTTATAAATTGGCTGGATACGTTTGCCGGCAGGGAATAGGTGCCGCTTTTTATTACGCCCTTAACCTTTAAAACGCCACCCTCAAGGCTGTATTGCAAGCCGTTTTTCTCACACATAGCCTTGTATATATCCAAAGGCCGCGCCATAAGACGGCTGCTGCCCGTTAGGGTGCTTTCCGTATCGGAAAGCAGGCATATAGGCACGAAAAACCTAAGCGTACTGCCGCATTCGTTGCAGTTAAGAGTTTCTTGCGGCTTTATGCTACCGTTGCCGTGTACCGTTACCGTGCCGTTTGAGTATTCGCACTCAACACCAAGCGATTTTAAACAGCTTATGGTTGCCTTAATGTCCTCCGAGGCTTCAACCCCGCTTATAACGCTAACACCGTTTGCAAGCCCCGCGCAGATAAGTAGCCTGTGCGCCATGCTTTTGGAGGGCGGTGCTGTTATAACGCCCTTTGCGGCGGATTTGTGTATCAACGCTTTCATTAGCCTTTACCGCCTTCCATAAGAAGGCGCATAGCTTCTGTATAGCCGTTTATGCCGTGCCCCGTTATCGTGGCGATGCAAGCAAGCCTTACATAGCTTATCTGCCTAAAGTCCTCACGTTCTTCTACCTTTGATATGTGAACCTCAACCGTGGGGATGCCAACCGCCTTTAAAGCATCAAGCAAAGCAATGCTTGTGTGCGTGTACGCACCGGGGTTTATCACTATCCCGTCCACATTACCGTACGCCTCTTGTATCTTGTCCACAAGCGCGCCCTCGTGGTTGGATTGGTATATCTCTGCCTCTATCCCGTTTTCGCTTGCAAACGCACATATTTTATCGCATAGCGTTTTGTAGTTTTGGCTTCCGTATACGGCGGGCTCTCTTATCCCCAGCATATTGATGTTTGGCCCGTTTATTACAAGAATCTTCAAGAAAAATGCCTTCTTTCTATATCGTTTGCAACGCTTTGGGCGTTGCCGTTGATTTTTATAACCGTATCTGCGGTAGCTATATAGGTGCCGTACCTTTCGTTATAGCGCGCCTTTATTGCCTCTGCACTGCTTGCAAGCGGTCTATCGGGTGTGGGAAGCAATTGCTCCAGCGGTCTGTCCAAAAAATAGATGCGCCCGTTTTGCTTTAAGGCTTCAACGTTTGCGCTTCGCATTGCCGCACCGCCGCCCGTTGCTATTATACAGCCGCTGTTTGCCGATAGCTCTTTTATAACAGCCGTTTCAACGCTTCTGAAATACTCCTCGCCGTGCTTTGCAAAGATATCGGGTATCTCCATCCCGCATTTTTGCTTTATACCCTCGTCCGTATCGTAAAAGGGGCGGTTAAGCGTTTTGGCAAGAAGCGCGCCAACCGTGCTTTTTCCGCTTGCGGGCATCCCCGTAAGCACTATGTTTTCCTTTTGCGCTAATAGCGTGCCGTGTATTTTTTCCGTAAGCGCGCCTTCGTATTCCGTGTTAAAGAACAGCTCCGATGCAAGCACCGCTTGCTTTACAAGCATATACAGCCCGCCCTCTGCTTTGATTTTTAAGGAAAGCGCTTTGGATATCAGTTTTGTACGAAGCGGGTTGTATACAACGTCCACAACCGCGCTTAAGCCTTTAAATAAGCATAGGTCTATCGGAGTTGCCTCTATTTGCGGAAACATACCGCAAGGCGTTGTGTTGATGATAACCCCCGCATCGTGGTGGGCTTTAACGGCTTCCTCGTAGCTTAAAGCACCGTCCCTTGCGCTTCTGCTAACCTTGTATACCTCACAAGCCCCCATTATATTAGCGGCAACAAACGCGGTTTTGCTTGTGCCGCCCGTGCCAAGTATTAAAACCTTTTTGCCTTTAACGCCGCCAACGCGCTCTATAAGCGACTTTAGCCCCCCTATATCGGTGTTGTAGCCGTACAGCTTGCCGCCACGGTTTACAACCGTGTTTACCGCGCCTATTTGCGCCGCTTCCTCGCTTATCCAATCCAAATACGGTATAACCGCTTGCTTGTAGGGGATGGTTACGTTTATCCCTTTAAAGCTTTTGCTTTTCATAAAGGCGTCAAGCTCTGTGCTTGCAAGCTCCTTAAGACAGTAGCCGTATTCGCCAATCATGCCGTGTATCACAGCCGAAAAGCTGTGCGGCAGTTTCTCGCCTATCAAGCCGTATTCCATAAGCTAACTCCTTAAGTAGTCCGTACCGAAACGAAGCGCAAGCATATCGCAAAGTGCTATCGCCACGGCGGCATCCGCTACCACGCGCGCCCTGTGGATTATGGCGGGGTCGTGCCTGCCGTTTATTTGAAGTAAGGCGTTCTCACCCTTGAGGAAATCCACCGTGTCCTGTTTTTTGTAGATGGACGGTGTTGGCTTTATCGCACAGCGCACTATAATGGGCATACCGTTGCTTATACCGCCGTTTATACCGCCGTTGTTGTTGGTTTTTGTGCGTATAATGCCGCCTTCTGTATAGAAGCTGTCATTAGCGCGGCTTCCCTGCATATCGGCTATGCCAAAGCCTGCCCCAAACTCCACACCCTTAACGGCGGGGATAGAAAACAGTATATGTGCCAGCGTGCTTTCAAGGCTGTCAAACCACGGCTCGCCAACGCCAGCGGGCAAGCCAAGCACCGCCGTTTCCAATACGCCGCCAACGCTGTCCCCTTCGCTTGCCGCTTGTACTATCGCGGCCTTCATAAGCTCGCCGCGCTCATCGTTAAGCACGCCAAACTGCTTGTTTTCGAGAGCCTCTATATCCTTTGCTATATCGTTAAACTCCGCATCGTTTATCTCTGCACAGCGTTTTATATGCGTGCCTATGAATATCCCCTTGCTTTTAAGCGCGCTTTGCGCTATTGCGCCTGCCGCCACCAACGGCGCAGTAAGCCTACCGCTGAAATGGCCGCCGCCGCGATAATCCTCAAACCCGTGGTACTTGCAAAACGCCGTGTAGTCCGCGTGGGCGGGGCGCGCAAGCGCGCGTGTTGCGGCGTAATCCTTGCTTTGCGTGTTGGTGTTTGGTATAAGTATGCAAATAGGAGTGCCCGTGGTGTAGCCGTTAAACACACCGCTGCAAATGGTAAACAGGTCCTCCTCTTTTCTTGCCGTGGATATTTTCCCTATCGCACGGCGAAGCTCCAAGCGGCTTTTTATATATTCCTCGTCAACCTTAACGCCGGGCGCCATACCGTCAAGCACGGCTCCTATCTGTGCGCCGTGGCTTTCACCGAAAATGCTTACCGTAACGCTTTGCCCAAAGGTGTTTTTCATATCCCCAAGCCTCCGTTTAAAAATGCTTTAGCCGTTTGTGTAAGCTCTGCGGCGGATAGCTTTTTAAAGTATCCCTCTCCCGCTTCGTCCACCATAACCGCTATAACGCCGTTTTCCGCCATCTTTTTGTCGTGCAGCATGGCTTTACAAGCTTCGTCTGCCCCCACGCTTGCCGCAAGCGGCAGCCCCAGCTTTTTAAGCACAGCCGTTAGGCGCGTGCGGAGTGTGGCAGAGCACATCGGCAGCATCCCCAACGCCACACATTCGCCATGGTACAGGCTGCCGTTTGCGGCACTCTCTATCCCGTGCCCTATCGTGTGCCCGAAGTTAAGCATACGGCGAAGCCCGCTTTCCTTTTCGTCCTTTTCAACTATCGTTTTCTTTATGTTAAGACAGCTTATAATTATTTCGTCTATGTTTTTATCTATATCCTCGTTTTCAAACAGCCAAAACAGCTTTTTGTCCGAGGTAAGCGCCATTTTAACAGCCTCTGCCAGCCCGTTTGCCCATTGGCGGCGGGTCAGGGTAGAAAGCACATCTGGGTCTACCAGAACGCGCTTAGGTTGATAGAACGCGCCTACAATGTTCTTTACACCGCCAAAGTTTACGGCGGTTTTGCCACCGATAGAGGAATCTATTTGCGATAGCACCGTGGTGGGTATGTTGTAGAAATCAACACCGCGCATATAGCTTGCCGCCGCAAAGCCCGCCAAATCGCCAACAACGCCGCCGCCTACCGCAACAACGCAGTCCGCACGCGTAAACCCTTTTTCAAGCATTGCGGATAAAAGCTTTTCAAAGCCCTTTAGGGATTTGCTTTGCTCGCCCTCGTCTATCGTTACAACGGTAGGCTCCTTGCAAGCGCTTGCCACCGTTTCCGCATAGTTTGCGGGCACGCCGCTGTCCGTTATAACAAGCACCCTCCTGTTAAGCTTCAAAAGCTCGCCCGCTTTGCAAAGTGCGCCGCGCTCTACTATTATATCATAGCTGTTTTCGCCTAAAGCTACGGGTATTATCATCAGTTGCCGCTTCCTTTCTTAAGGTCTATCTCGGCAGAGTATCTGCCAACCACCTTCAGCTTATCGCAATGCTCCTTAAGCTCCGATAGCATCTGCTTGCCCTCGTCAGAGCTTTCGTCCCCCTCTGCTTCAACGTAGAAGTAATATTGCCACGCAGGCTCGCCCATCGGGCGGCTTCTAAGCGCCTTCATATTGAAGCCGTGCTTACCTATTACGTTGATAGCCTGCGCCAAAGCACCTGCAACGTGGTTTACCGTAAACAGCAGGAAGAACGTACTGTCCTTACCGTATGCCGCCTTGTTATCCACCCTGGAGAACACTGCAAAGCGCGTTGTATTCTGTGCGCTTGCGTTTATATCGTGGTCAATAACCGTAAGCCCGTATAACGCCGCCGTTTCCGCGCTTGCTATTGCCGCCGTGTGTATATCCCCGCGCTCGCTAACGTTTTTTGCCGCTATCGCCGTGTTGGTTGCCTGTATCTGCTCAAAGCCGTGCTCCTTAATATACCGCGCGCATTGGCTTAACGCTTGCGGATGGCTTATAACGCGCTTGATGTCAGATGCCTTTGCGCCCTCAAGCCCTAAAAGGTTTTGGCTTATTCTAAGGTCGTATACACCGTTTACGTATAAACTGCCGTCAAACATTAAATCGGTAACCTGCCCAACCTCACCTGCAAAGCTGTTTTCTATCGGAAGCACGGCACAGTCACACTCCCCGTCCACAACGGCGCTGTAAGCACTTTTAAAATCGGGGTACGAAACCGTTTCACCGTCGGGGAAAATGCGTGAAGCCGCTATGTGTGCAAACGCACCCTCAACGCCGCTGTATGCAACGCGTAATCCATTCATTAAGCGGTGCTGATACTGCTTTGAAAGCTCCATGTTGTACTTTAGAAAGTTGATGTAGTAGGAGCGTATATCCTCGTCCTCAACGTAAGCAGAGTTTCTGGCTATAACCGCCGCTTCACGCGCTTCGTCAAGGATAGGCAAGCCGCGCTCCGCCTTATACTTAGCAACCTGCTTTACCGCGTTCATACGCTGTGTAAAAAGCACTGCAAGCTCCTTGTCTATACGGTTTATCTCATCCCTTGCCAACGATAGCTTTTCCATACCAACCTCCGAAACAAAATAAAAAAGCCCACAGCCTTTTTGACAACGCCAAAAAGCGGTGGACCATACCTTTAACAAAACCGAACCCGTTTAGCGGGCAAGACCTTGTGCGGTGCAATCCATCGCGCATATAAAGTAGTAATAATAAAAGCCTTTAAACATTGCACCAAACACCTTTCCTAAAACTTTTCTGTATTTTACACCCATTAATACGCTTTGTCAAGCCCCTTTTTGCATAAAAACGGAATAATTATTATTTTTGCGTTTTTCCACCTTTTGGTATACTCAACAAAAGGTATTAAATTTAGATTAAAATGTTCATTTTCCATTGACACAAAACAAAGCCTGTGATATTATTACATATAAGAAGTTTAAGCTTGAAGGAATAGGTGGTTATATATGAAAAAATACTTGAATAGGCTTTTGGCTGTTATGCTTGTTGCCGTTTTGGTATGCGCTTGCATCCCTGCCGTAACGGCTTCCGCGGCAGAGGCGGAGTTTGATGTGGTTGTTACCCCTGATAAAAACAGGGTAACCTATGGCGATACCGTTACCTTTACCGTGGCGATTGAAAACATTACTGCTTCGGGCGGTTTGCTTTCGGTGGACGTGCCTTTCCGTTTTGACCCTAACGTGTTTGAGTTCGTTGGCGAAACAGCGGTTTTCCCCACCGTTTGGCAAAACCCGCAGGATTTTAGCTACAAAACCGATAAGAACGGCCTTTTGTGGCTTAGAGTGTTGGAGGATGGGGATGAGTTTTCCTCCACCGCAGGCTGTACCGAAAACAGGGCTATATGCTTTAGCGTTACGCTAAAGGTTAAGGACGGCGCAAAGCTTGCCGGCACTACCGTTACCACTAATGGGGACGGGGCTTTTGAAGCGGCTTGCGGCACCTGTGCGGATGGGCAGTGTACCGTTGCGTTGGGCGCAGGTAAAAGCGGCACCGTTACGATAGTTGAGTTTATTATGGGTGACGTTAATGGTGACGGCGTGGCTGACAATACCGATGCCGCTGTGATTTTGCGTTATGACGCGGGCGTTATTAACCTTACGGACGGGCA
The DNA here is from genome assembly GCA_045592105.1 of Eubacteriales bacterium. Lineage (GTDB taxonomy): Bacteria > Bacillota > Clostridia > Oscillospirales > CAG-382 > SIG636. The sequence continues at coordinate 24,368 of JAZNUB010000045.1, forward strand.
GCTTAAGGCAGGCGACGTTAACGGTGACGGCGGTGTTGATAATCTTGACGCGGCAAAAATATTGCAGTATGATGCAGGCATTATAGATAGCCTTTAAACAAAATTAAATATAATCTGAGATCGGGCAGCAAAGGCTTGCCCGATTTTTTTATTGGGGCGATTTGCCGTTTTGCAAGGCGATTTCAGACATTTAATTATAGAGAGCAAGAAAAAACTTTGACGGGGAATTGTTAACGTTTTTTAAAAAAATGAAAAAATGTTGACTTTTTGGGCAAAAGCTTGTATTATTATAGAGTAAAGGAAATAGAAGAACAAGTAAACGCGCTTAGCTCTCTTGCTGCAGTTGAAGAGCTCCTGTGTATGTCTATATGCTTTGACTACCTTACAGGTAACTATAACCACGAGTATTGGTCTGTTGAGAACAAATCCGTTGCAAGTATTTCGCTTTCGGGTGGTATTTTAAAGTCATTTTTTCTGAAAATGGAGTCGAATATGAGGTGGTACAAATGGGTATTGTTTTGTATTGTATTTTTTTTGGGGTTGGATTATATAATTTAAAAATTTACTTTTAGGAGGAACATCGTGATGAGTGTATTCAGAAAAACCATTGTTTTGCTTCTTTCGCTTGTTTTTATTGCATCAACTTTTTGCATAAGCGGTAATGCGGTAGAGCCAACAGAACCTATTTTTACATACGATAATAGCATTGTAGCAATGGTTACGGTAGATACGGAGAGAAGCTTTGTGCCTGACGACTTTCCTGAAATTGATTGCAACGCGGTATATGTGGTAAGCAAGCTAAAAACTGACACATGGTACGATTACGAGCTTGTATTAACTCTTGATGGTAATGTGAACAATGCGTTGTCTGCTGTTTGCGCTAATTCTATGGTTAGTTTAGCAAAACGCAATTCTTATGCGCTTGAAGCTTCTGTTGTTGAGTTAAGCAAGAGTGAACTCGTTTTGCCTATCGGAAAAAGCGCTGAGTTGGAAATAGCTAAGTTTATTGACGTTGTAGCTCGCAATATTGTTGGCGTTGCGTTTGAAATAGACAGCGAGGTTATTGCTGATGATAGCATACAAAGCGGATGCTTTGATGACTATGGTATAAAAAACTTTTGGTCTGCCGCTAATTCAAGAATTGATGATAGTTTTGAATGTTTAAAAGACAGCAATAATTCTTTTTCTTGGGCAGATGAGGGACAAGTTAGCACCAACGGCTTGTATTTTGGTATATTTAATAATGAATTGGGCGACGTGTACAACATCGTTGATGTAATTGAGTGCGTAAACAAGCTTGCAAGCTTGAGAGGCATAAACTCTGTGGTGCTTTGCGATGATACATTTCCCAGTGGTAATCCATGGGAGGAAGTATGGAAAATTAGTGACAGTAATGTTGCCTCAATAAGCCTATCCGGCGGAACATCTGCGGATATAAATCAGGGTATAGCAACCGATATAGGGCAAACCGCAACTGTTACAGGGCTTTCTGCGGGCAGCACCACCTTAAGCTTTGAAAGAAGCGGTTTTGGCGCTTACGGATGTGCTATTTGTTCAATTATCGTGGTTTCACCTGCCGATGTAAATGGTGACGGCGTGGCTGACAATACCGATGCCGCTGTGATTTTGCGTTATGACGCGGGCGCTATCGACCTTACGGACGTGCAGCTTAAGGCAGGCGACGTTAACGGTGACGGCGAGGTTGATAATCTTGATGCGGCAAAAATATTGCAGTACGATGCAGGCATTATAGATAGCCTTTAAACACAACAGTGGTTATTAAACGCACAAAGCAAAATCTTTGCTTTGTGCGTTTTTTTCTATTGTTTTTTGGGGTGAAAGGTGGTATACTGTACTTGGATTTTTTTATCTGGGGGAAAGTGTATGAGATACAGCTATAAAACACGCGGTGTTTGCTCTTCCGAGATATCGTTTGATATGGATGAAAACGGCATCGTTACCAACGTTAGATTTGTTGGCGGCTGCAACGGCAACCTTAAAGCGATATCAAGCTTGGTAAACGGATGGAATTATAAAGACATTGTTGAGAGAACCAAGGGCAATACTTGCGGCCCGCGTCCTACCTCCTGTGCGGACCAGTTTGCTTTGGCGCTTCAGGCGGCGGCAGAGAAAGCGGGGCTTTTGTAATGACCTTTTCGCTAAGTTTTGATTTCAGCGCACCTGCGTTGGCAAAAAAATACGCTCAAACGGCTAAACGGCTGTATGCCGATTTTAACGAGTATATGGACAGCGTTAAAAAGCGTGACCCTGCGGCTGTTAGCAACGCGCAGATAATGCTTTTGTATTCGGGCGTTCACGCAGTTGCGGCGCATCGTATAGCGCACGCATTATATAACAAGGGCTATGTTTTTGCGGCGCGTGCCGTATCACAGATAGCAAGGCATTTTACGGGGATAGAGATACACCCTGCCGCAAGAATTGGCAAGTGCCTGTTTATCGACCACGGTATGGGCGTTGTTATAGGTGAAACTGCCGAGATAGGCAATTACTGCACTATATATCAGGGCGCAACGCTTGGCGGTACGGGGAAGGACACGGGCAAACGCCACCCAACGCTTGGCGATAACGTTATGGTTGGTGCGGGTGCCAAGGTGTTAGGCCCCTTCACGGTGGGCAACGGTGCGAAGATAGCCTCCGGTGCGGTGGTGCTTTGCAAGGTGCCCGATGAAACAACGGCGGTTGGGATACCAGCAAAGCCTGTTAATAAAAGTAAGGACAGCAGCGGCAATCTTGACCAGATACATATACCCGACCCTGTTAACCAAATGATAAAAGCGCTTGAGGAGCGCATCTTGGAGCTTGAAAAAGAGATTAATGCCTTAAACGGCAATAAATAAAAGGTGATTATATGATATTTGATGGCGCAAAATGGATAAGCAACGGCGTAAGAGAATACGTTGGCACCGTTGAGGGTGTGCGTGCTAACCCCGCACCGTATTTTCGCAAGGATTTTACCGTGGATAAAGGGCTTGTTAAAGCAACGCTTTACGCAACTGCAAAGGGCGTTTACGAGGCGTATGTGAACGATACCTTCGCGGGGGACGAGCTTTTTACACCCGGCTTTACCAACTATAACAAGCTGATACTGTTTCAGGAATATGACGTTACGGAGAAGCTGCACAAGGGCAAAAACACTTTCGGCGCGGTAGTGTCGGAGGGGTGGTATGCAGGGCACATTGCGTTTCAGAAGCGGCAGTATTTCGGCGCTTGGCCCGTTTGCCTGCTTATGAAGCTTGTGCTTGAATACAAGAACGGCCGCATAGAAGAAATAGTTACGGACAGCAGCTTTAAAACCACCACGGGCAGAATACTTGCCAGCAGTATACTTGACGGCGAGGTTGTTGATAACCGCCTGCCCGAAAGCTATGAGATGTTTTCCTCCGGTATGAACGTGGACGAGTGGGACAATGCCACCGAGGAGGGAAGTGACTTTTCGTTGCTTGCCCCGCAGGAGGAGGAGCCTGTTCGTTTCTGCCACCGTTTAAAGGGTGTGTGCATCGGGCACGATAGGGGTGATATCTACGATTTCGGTCAGAACGCGGCAGGCGTTTTGTACCTTAACGTTAAGGCTGATGAGGACACTAAGATTACGCTTCGCCACGCCGAGATGATGGATGGTGACAAGCTTTATACCGCAAACCTGCGCCTTGCAAGGTGTGAGGACGTTTTCTATTGCCGCGGCGGCAGGCAGATACTAACGCCCACCTTTACCTTCCACGGCTTCCGCTATGCCGAGGTTATAGTGGAGGGCGGCGATGCAAAGGTTACGGATATATTCTTTAACGTTTGTCATAACGACCTTACGCGTACCGGTGAATTTGATTGTTCAAGCGAGCTTATCAATAAAATATATACCAACACGCTATGGAGCCAGCGCAGTAACTTCCTTTCCGTGCCTACGGATTGCCCGCAAAGGGATGAACGCCTTGGTTGGACGGGGGATGCACAGATATTCTGTGTTAGCGCAATGTATAACGCGGATTGCAAGCGTTTCTTGGCGCGCTATCTGCGTGATATAAGGCTTGACCAGCGCGATAACGGTGCAGTAACCGACATAGCGCCCGACCTTTTGGGGCTTACGGGTGAGGGAACGGCCGCTTGGGGTGATGCGGTTTGCGTTATCCCCTATAACCACTACGTTATGTACGGCGACCTTACCATACTTGAGGACAATATAGAGGCTATGAAAAAGTGGGTTGAGTATCTGCGTACCCACAGCACTAATCTTATAAGACCTGCCGAGGGGTACGGAGATTGGCTTTCCGTATACGAGGAAACGGATAAGAGCGTGCTTGCCACCGCGTATTTTGCATACAGCACCTTGCTAACCGCAAAAAGCCTTGACTATTTGGGTGAGGACAGCGAGTATTATTACGAACTGTACGAGCAGGTTAAGCAAGCGTTTAACGCGGAGTTTGTGGACGAACAGGGGATGATAAGAAGCGATACGCAAACCTGCTATCTGCTGGCTTTAAACTTTGGGCTTTGTGACGATAGGGAAGGCTGCTTTGCACACCTGCTTCGCACGCTTGAAAGGCGCGATAACCACCTTACCACGGGCTTTGTGGGCGTTAGCCTGCTGTTGCCCACGCTTTGCGAGTTTGGGCGCGAGGATTTGGCGTATGCGCTTATCCTTTCTACTGACTATCCTTCCTGGGGCTTCTCCGTTAAAAACGGTGCCACCACGATATGGGAGCGTTGGAACAGCTACACGCCCGAAAACGGCTTTGGCGACGTTGGTATGAACTCCTTTAACCACTATTCCTTGGGCTCCTGCGTACAATGGATGTATTCGTATATGCTTGGTATCAAGCCCGATGAAAGCGCGCCGGGCTTTGAAAAGCTTATAATCAAGCCTGTTACAGACCCCTTGCATAGGGTAACAAACGCTTGCGGCCACTACGATAGCGAGTGCGGCAGGATAGACGTTGATTGGACGGACGAAAACGGTATAGTAACGCTTAACGTATACAAGCCTGCGGATATGAGCGTTAACGTTGATATCAAGGGCGATATCGTTTCCGTTGCGGTAGACGGTGAAGCCGCAACGCTTTCTATGGTAGCGGGTGCAGAGGAAATAACCATAAAATACAGACCGCAACACGGAGGTATAGAGCTATGAAATATATTGTAATGGATATAGGCGGCACTTTTATAAAGCACGCCGTTATGGACGAAAACTATGTGGAAACCGAGGCGGCTGCTTGGCCTACCGAAAAGGACCCCGAAAAGTTTTTGGCACAGCTTGTTGAGGTTATCAAAAGCCACGGAGAGGGATATGGCGGCGTTGCTATCTCTATGGCGGGCTTTATAAACCCCGTTACAAGCGAGAATACCGATTTCGGCTGTAGCGAGCGTTTTACAAAGTACAACCTGCGCCAAAAGCTTAACGAGCTTACGGGGTACCGTATCTCGGTTGAGAACGACAGTAACTGTGCCGCGCTTGCGGAATTAGAGTTTGGCGCGTGCAAGGGCTGTAAGACCGTTGCTGTTATGACGGTTGGCACAGGCATAGGCGGTGCCGTTATAGTGGATGGCAAGCTTTTCCGCGGTAAAAGCTTTAAGGCGGGTGAATACGGATTTGCGCTGACGAGCTACACCTTGGAGGACGGTAAGATAGTTCCGCACTACGCAAAGGCAACAAGCGCGCTTGTTCAGCGTTGCTCCGATGCGCTTGGCAAAACGGTGGACGGTATTTACATATTCGATAATTTGGACAGTAATCCGATAATCAAGGAGATATACACGGCTTGGCTTGCTGATATAGCCGTTTGCATAGGCAACGTTTGCGTTGCGCTTGACCCCGAAAAGTTTTTGGTAGGCGGTGCGGTAAGCACTCAAAAGCGTTTTATGGATGACCTTAAAGCGGCTGTATACGGCGGGTTCGACCAGCTTGAGAACTACACGGTTATAGAGCCTTGCTCTATGGGCAACAACGCAGGCAAGGTTGGCGCTTTAAAGATATTTTTTGATAATTACGGCAAATAAAATAACTGCTTCGCACATAATGCGAACGAAAGGATGGTACATATATGGGTGTTAAAATAGTAACTATAGGCGGCGGTTCTTCCTATACTCCTGAGCTTGTGGAGGGCTTTATTAAGCGTTATGACCGTTTGCCTGTGGACGAGCTTTGGCTTGTAGACATTGAGGAGGGCAAGGAAAAGCTGGATATCGTTTCCGCGCTTGCACGCAGACAGATAGAGAAGGCAGGGCTTCCCATCAAGCTTTACACCACTCTTGATAGGAGAGAGGCGCTTCCCGGTGCGGATTTCGTTACCACGCAGATGCGTGTGGGCTTGCTTGATGCGCGTATTAAGGACGAGCGTATTCCTTTAAGCCACGGCGTTTTAGGGCAGGAAACTAACGGCGCGGGCGGCTTGTTTAAGGGCTTGCGTACTATCCCCGTGATACTTGACATTTGTAAGGACATAAAAGAGCTTTGCCCCGATGCGTGGCTTATCAACTTTACCAACCCCGCCGGTATGGTAACCGAGGCGGTTTATCGTTACGGCGAACACAAGAAGGCAATAGGTCTTTGTAACGTGCCTATCAATATGCACATGAGCATAGCTGAGATAGTTGGCAGACCTACCGATGAGGTAGAGGTTCATTTCGGCGGCCTTAACCACATGGTATACGCTACCAAGGTTTTGGTAGACGGTGAGGACAAAACTGCAGAGGTGCTTGACAAATGGGGCACTATGAGTATGAACAACATCAAGGGCATAAGCTGGCACAAGGGCTTTGTTGATGCGCTTGGCGTTATCCCCTGCCCGTATCACCGTTACTTCTTTATGGCTAAGGAATACCTTGAAGAAGCTATCGAAAAGTGGGAGCATAACGGTACCCGTGCAGAAACCGTTAAGCAGGTTGAAACCGAGCTTTTCGAGATATACAAGAACCCCGAGCTTAACGAAAAGCCGGAGCTGCTTTCCAAGCGTGGCGGCGCGTATTATAGCGACGCGGCTTGTAACCTTATCTGCTCCATTTACAGCGACAAGGGCGATATTCAGGTTGTAAACACGCTTAACACAGGCAGGGCAATAGAAAACTTTGAAGAGGATGAGGTTGTAGAGGTAAGCTGCCGCATCACTAAGGACGGCCCCATACCGCTTAAGATAGGCGCGCTTCCCAAGGCAACCAACGGCTTGGCACAGCAGATCAAGTGCTTTGAGATCGCTTCCGTTGAGGCTGCCGTTAGCGGTGACTACAACAAGGCGCTTCTTGCAATGATGATTAACCCGCTTGTAGCAAGCCAGAAGTACGGCGTGCCGATTCTTGAGGAGCTGCTTTGGGCGCACCGCAAGTATCTGCCTCAGTTTGAGGGCTGGTTTGCTGAAAAGGAAGCCGAAAAAGCCAACGAGGAGAACAAGGCTGATGAGTGAGATTAGAGATATATCTCTCCACGAAAGCGGAGAGATGAAGATAAACTGGGTTAAAAGCAATATGCCCCTGCTTCGCTCTATTGAGGCGGAGTTTGAGCGTGACAAGCCCTTTAAAGGGCTGAAGGTTGCGCTTTCCATCCACCTTGAGGCAAAAACCGCGTACCTTTGCCGCGTGCTTGCCGCAGGCGGTGCAGAGATGTATATTACAGGCAGTAACCCCCTTTCCACGCAGGATGACGTTGCGGCGGCGCTTGTTAAGGGCGGCTTAAACGTGTATGCGTGGCACGGTGCTACCGAGGAGGAGTATAAGCGCCACATTAGCTATGTTGTAGAGGCAGGCCCCAACATTATTATTGATGACGGTGGGGACCTTGTTAGCCTTATACATAACGAATACCCTCAGCTTATCCCCGCAGTTCTTGGCGGCTGTGAGGAAACCACAACGGGCATTATAAGGCTTAAATCTATGGCTAAGGACGGCTCCTTAAAATTTCCGATGGTGCTTGTAAACAACGCTAACTGCAAGTATTTGTTTGATAACCGCTACGGCACGGGGCAATCCGTGTGGGACGGTATCAACCGCACCACCAACCTTATAGTTGCCGGCAAAAACGTTGTTGTTGCGGGCTACGGCTGGTGCGGCAAGGGCGTTGCAAAGCGTGCGGCAGGGCTTGGCGCATCCGTTATAGTAACTGAGATAGACCCCATAAAGGCGATAGAGGCTGTTATGGATGGCTTTAAGGTTATGAAAATGCGCGATGCCGCAAAGGTAGGCGATTTCTTCGTTACGGTAACAGGCTGCAGCGGCGTTATAAGCGAGGGCGATTTCCTTAATATGAAGGATGGCGCAATCCTTTGCAACGCAGGCCACTTTAATGTTGAGGTTGATATGGCAAGGCTTGCGGAAATGGCTGTTTCCGTTAAAGAGTGCCGCAACAACATAAACGGCTACACGCTTGAAAACGGCAACACTCTTAACGTAATAGCAGAGGGCAGGCTTGTAAACCTTGCAGCAGGAGATGGGCACCCCGCAGAAATTATGGATATGAGCTTTGCAATACAGGCGCTAAGCGCAAGATATATAGCCGAGAATGCAAAGAATTTGCAGGCGGGCACCGTGGACGTACCCGAAGTGATAGACAAGCGCGTTGCGGCTATGAAGCTTACCGCATGGGGCGTTGAAATAGATAAGCTAACGCCTGAGCAGGAAAAGTACCTTAGCAGTTGGGATTTGGGCTGATTTATATTCAAGCAACAAAAAAATAAAAAAACGGAGGGACCACAATGAAAAGAACACTTAGTATGCTTCTTGTCGTTGCAATGGTAGTATCGTGTATGGCGTTTTTTGCAACATCGGCTTCTGCAGAAGTTGAAACCTACGATATTGGCGAGCTTACCGTTGTAAAGCTTAACGGGCTTTGGACAGAGCCTTCCACAAATGTGCTTGCCGTTTTCACCCCCGGTAACAACATGAACGGCAAGTATTGGACAAAGATTTACGCAAGATACAACTCGGAGCTTGGTTGCTTCGTTGTTGAAGAGAAGATTGGTTGCCACCGCAATTATCCCAAGGTGGTTGAAAGTGGCTGTATAGGCATTATGCTTAACTACGCACCTCTTACCACCGCAGGCAGCGATATTGCAAAGGCAAACTGGCTTGTTTTCGACCGTATTAAGGTTGGCGATAGGCTTACCGTTAGCGGCATCAACTTCCTTAAGAAAACTCTTGAGGTTAGCGGCACCTTCGGCCAGCCCGATTTCGTTTCCAACGCTAAAATTAAGGTTACCGCCGTGCGCGATAAAAACGCGCCCAAAACTCCTTATTCCGACAAAACCATCGTTGCTATGGGTGACAGCGTTACCGTAGGCGGCGGCTGGACCTATGACCTTGGCGATGCTATCGGTGCGGATATCATCAACAGCGGCTTCGGCGGCGATACCGCGCACGCATCTCTTTCTGCGCGCTACGATACCTACGTTGCGGCATACAACCCCGATATCGTTATCGTATCCTTTGGTATAAACGATGCCGCTTCTTCGCTTATCAAAAACGATTTGGCGGCAGGGCTTGCTCAGTACGAAAAGGCGCTTAGGGATATATATGCAAGGAACACCGCTATCGGTGCGAAAACCGTGTTTATGACGCCCAACAACGTAAACGTTGATTATTTCGATGGCCCTGCATACGATGCATACGGCAGCTTCCAGGGCTGGTTGGATGTTTTTCTTGCTAAGATGAAAACCGTTGCAGAGGAATATAACTGCGTGTTTATAGACCTTTATTCCGCTTGGAAGGAAGCAGGCTACGGCGCAGGCAAGGTAAACCTTGTTGATAACACCCACCCCACAGAGGTTGGTTACGACCTTAACCTTAGCGTTATGATACCCGTATGGCAGTCTAATTACAACAAGCTTTGCGACTATGAAGGCGAATTTGATTTTAACGCAGAGCCCGTTGCGCTTCTTGGTGACGTAAACGGTGACGGTGAGGTTGACAATATAGATGCATCCTTGATCCTTAAATATGATGCAGGTATTTTAGATGAAATCTCTAATGCGGACGTAAACGGTGACGGCGAGGTTGACAATATAGATGCTTCGCTTATCCTAAAATACGATGCAGGTATTCTTGAAGAGTTTTAAATAAAATACAAACGGGTCGGCTCAACCAAGCCGACCCGTTTATATTACAATTCAGCAGAGAACAAATTTTGCTTATTTTCCTTGCGCGTCTTTACCGTGTTGCTTATCGTGGCTTTCTTCGTTGCCAAAGCCCTCGTGCCTGTTTTCGCCCTCAGGCTTGTTTTGACCGTGTTCGCCCTTGCCGTGCCCGATCATATCGTACATCTCGCGCATGGAAAGCTTTGCCGCTTCCTCCTCGGTAAGACTTACGTTTTCGCTTTTGGCTTTAAGGTAAGCGTTGTATTTGCCGTAAGACATACCGCTTTCGTGGGCGCGCTCAACGTCTTTTCGGTTGCCGCTTTCAACGTAAATACTGCTTGCTTCTGATTTGTTACAAAGTTTGTCAACCATATTTTTACGTTTAGCTTCGTTTTCATCAATAACGGTTATGCAAACAACCTGCTCATCCTTAATATGCGCCTCAATGCTTTCGTCGCTTAAAACGCGGTTTACCGCTTCGTTATAGTTTTTAAAACGCACGTTTATGCGTGATAAAAGCTCTTTACCTTCGTCGTTATAGGCGGAGGTGCCGATAACCGTGTCAAAACGGTTTACGGCAAGCTCTACCGATGAATTAACGTCTATGCTGATTACGGAAACAGGGGTGAAATACACGGCATAGCCCACAACGCCCAAAATCAAGGCAAGCACGCAGGCAGTGGCGGACACCACCAACCTTCTGTGCAAGGAACGCTTTTTGCCGCTTACGGCATATTTTTGTGCCATAAAGCGTTTTGTGCTTTCCTTAAGGCTGTCCTCAGCCGTTATAAGCTCAAAGGAATCTTTAATTGTGTTAGGCAAAGTGCTCACCTCGCAATTCCGTTTGCAAAATTTGTTTGGCTCTGTTCAAAAGCGTGTATACGGTGTTTGTGTTCTTGTTTAAAATGCTTCCTATTTCGGGGGCGGTGTAGCCCTCGTAATAGTGCAGGTAGATGGGCACGCGATACTTCTCCGGCAGGGATAAAACCGCTTCCAAAACCTGCGAGCTGCCTTCGTCCAAGCATTCATAACGGTTTAAAACCGTTTCTATGGGCACGGTTTTGCTGCGGAAAAAGCTTTTTAGCAAATCCTTGCAGGCGTTCACCGTTACGCGTATTATCCACGCTTTTTCGTGCTCTCGGCTTTCAAAGCTTTCTGTGCTTTGCGCGTACTTTAAGAACACCGTTTGGAAAATATCCTCGGTGTCATGATAGTTTTTTAAATAAGTCATACAGATGCGATTAACGGTGTTTGCATACCTATCTATCGCAACCTCAACCTCTATCTCGCTTCGCACAGTTAAACCTCAACCTTAATCGTTATTAGATAGCATCAACAGATTCCTCGGTATCCACGGAAACCTCGGTGTCTACGGAAACTTCGGTGTCTACGGATTCTTCGGGTGTTACTTCTACTTCTTCATCGGGAACAACATCAGCAGCGGGCTTTTTGCCGTGCTTTCTGCCGTGCTGTTTTCTGCCGCCTTCGGGCTTGTTGTCACAAACGCCGTCACCATCTTCGTCAACGCAGTCTTCCTTGTTGGGCTTTGCGGGCTTTTCGCCTTCAACGCCTTCAGAGCCTTCAACGTCACCGCTGATTTCTGCATCTACAGGTCTTTCACCTCTGTGGTGCTTGCCGCCTTGGGGCTTGTTGTCACAAACGCCGTCACTGTTTTCGTCAACAAAATCAACGCTTTCAGTGCCGTCAAGCTTTACATGGTTATGCTTGCGCATACCGCCCTTTGCCAAAACTGTGATACCGCAAGCGGACAAAACAACCGCCAACGCGATAACTGCCGATAGGATTTTTTTCATGATAATGTACCTCCGTTTTTTATTGTTCTGTTACTAATACGATTGAAAACGGCAAAACCATTCAAAACCCTAAAAAATAAATCTAAAAAACTTTCCTCCTGCTTTTTTTGGCAGGAGGAAAGCGTTTAAATACTACTTACAAAGTATGTTAAGCATCTTGCCTTTAATGTAGATGCGCTTGAACACTTCTTTACCTGCAACGCGTGCGGCAACCTTATCAAGCTTCATAGCTTCTGCAAAAACGGTGTCCTCATCCGCATCAACGGGCACGGTAACCGTTGCCTGGAACTTGCCAAGTACGGAAACGGCAACAGTTATACTGTCATCCTTAATCTTTTCCTCGTCGTACTTAGGCCACGGCGCAAGCGAAGCAAGCCCTTCACCGCCCAGCTCTGCCCAGCACTCCTCTGCAAGGTGGGGCGCAAACGGACAAAGCAGCAAGGTGAACACCTTAAGCGTTTCCTTATCGGCACCGCCTGCATCGTATATATCGTTAAGAAGCGTCATCATCGCGGCTATTGCGGTGTTAAACTTCATAGCCTCTATATCGGAGGTAACCTTCTTTATAGTCTTATGCAGAGCTTTTTCCACCTCAGGCGTGCTTGCGGGCTTAATCATATCCATAAGAGCCGCAAAACGGTCAAGGAAGCGGCGGCAACCCTTAACGCTGTTGGTAGACCAGGGCGCGCTCTTCTCAAAGTCGCCTATAAACATCTCGTAAAGACGCATCGTGTCCGCACCAAACTCATTAACAACGTCATCGGGATTAACAACGTTGCCGCGGGATTTAGACATCTTTTCGCCATCCTCGCCCAGTATCATACCGTGAGAGGTGCGCTTAAGATAGGGTTCGGGGCAGGAGATAAGCCCAAGGTCATAAAGCACCTTTGCCCAGAAGCGCGAGTAAAGCAAATGCAAGGTTGCATGCTCCATACCGCCGTTGTACCAGTCAACGGGCATCCAATAATCAAGCGCTTCTCTGGAAGCGAAGGCTTCATCGTTATAGGGGTCACAGTAGCGCAGGAAGTACCAAGAGGAGCCTGCCCACTGAGGCATAGTATCCGTTTCACGCTTAGCGGGGCCACCGCACTTGGGGCAGGTGGTGTTTACCCAATCGGTCATATTGGCAAGCGGAGATTCACCGTTATCGGTAGGCTCATAAGAGTCTACGTCCGGCAGGGTAAGCGGAAGCTGGCTTTCGGGGATGGGCTGCCATCCGCAGCAATCACACCATACAAGCGGAATAGGCTCGCCCCAGTAACGCTGGCGGGAGAAAACCCAGTCACGCAGCTTGTAGTTTACCTTCTTTGTGCCGATGCCCTTTTCTTCAAGGTGCTCTATTATCTTAACCTTTGCATCCTTAACCTCAAGGCCGTTAAGTATGCCGCTGTTTACCATAATGCCTGTTTCAACGTCGGTAAACGCCGCTTCTTCAACGTTGCCGCCTGCAACAACCTCTATGATAGGAAGGTTGAATACCTTAGCAAACTCCCAATCGCGCGTATCGTGTGCAGGTACAGCCATTATTGCGCCCGTGCCGTAGGTTATAAGCACGTAGTCCGAAACGAAAATGGGTATCTCTTTACCCGTAAGCGGGTTGATGGCGGTTACACCGTCAAGGCGTACACCGGTTTTATCCTTTGCCATTTCCGTGCGCTCAAAATCGCTTTTCCTTGCGGCAGCTTCACGGTATGCGGCAACGTCGGCATAGTTGTTAAGGCTATCCTTCCATTTTTCAACGTACGGATGCTCAGGCGCAATAACCATATAGGTTGCACCGTAAAGCGTGTCCGGACGGGTGGTAAACACGGTAAGCTTATCGCCCATGCTTGTTTCAAAATTAACCTCTGCACCGTAGGAACGGCCTATCCAGTTGCGTTCTGCAAGCTTAACGCGCTCGATATAATCAACGGTTTCAAGGTCATCCACAAGCCTGTCAGCATACTCGGTTATCTTAAGCATCCATTGGCTTTTTGCTTTACGCACAACGTCTGCACCGCAACGCTCGCACTTGCCGGAAACAACCTCCTCGTTAGCAAGCACAACCTTGCAGGAGGTACACCAGTTCACGTTCATTTCCTTCTTGTATGCCAAGCCCTTTTTGAAAAGCTGAAGGAATATCCATTGCGTCCATTTATAATACTTTTCGTCCGTTGTGTTGATCTCCCTATCCCAATCGAAGGAAAGACCTAAAGCCTTAAGCTGGCCCTTAAAGCGCTTAACGTTGTTTTCCGTAACCGTGCGCGGGTGCATTTTGTTCTTTATAGCGTAGTTTTCGGTAGGCAAACCGAACGCATCCCACCCCATGGGGAAAAGCACGTTCCAGCCCTCCATACGGCGCTTTCTGGAAACGATATCCAGCGCGGTGTAGGGACGGGGATGCCCAACGTGCAAGCCTGCGCCGGAGGGGTACGGAAACTCTACCAACGCAAAATACTTGGGCTTGCTTTTATCGTTTACAGCGGCAAACGCTTTTTCCGCATCCCAGCGGTCTTGCCACTTTTTTTCTATTTCCTTATGTGAATACTTCATTTGTTTTATCCTTTCGGTCTTTTTATTTTAACCAATTTCTTCCTCAGTTAGTGTTTCGGCACCGTCCCATAGCTTTTCAAGCTTGTAGAACTCTCTTGCCGCCTTGGTGAAAACGTGTACTATCACGGAATGATAATCCAAAAGTATCCAATCACCGTGGCCTTCTATATGTCCGCACTCATAGCCTGCTTCCTTTAGCTTGTACTCCGCCTCGTCCGCAAGAGAGCGAACGTGGGTAGAGGAAGTACCCGTTGCTATAACAAAGTAGTCCGCCAGCACGGTTTGGTTGCCAACGGCAAGCACGCTAACGTCCACGCCCTTTTTGCTGTCCAACGCTTCGGAAGCGATTTTTGCCATTTCGGCTGCAATTGCTTTTTGTTTGTTCTCTGTCATTTTTACAATGTCCTTTCTTTAAGAACTTATATATTTTTTATTGTTATCAGTTTGCATATACGGGTATTGCTATCCCGTGCTCCAGCACAGATGATAGCTTAACCCCTTCCGTATCAGTATACCCGCCGCCAAGGTGGGAAAAATCCTCTGCCCCTATTTCGCTTGCCTTTACAGGCGCAAAGCCCTTGCTTAGTATAACGGCAAGCTTATCGGTATATGTGCCGTAATAGCTGCCGCTTCCAACGGTTACACCGTCCCCCGGTAGGGTATACATAACAACGCTTGCTTTTTTTGCAAGGCAAAGCTTTGTTGCAAGCAAGGCTACCGTTTCCGCATCAAGGTCTGTTTTAATATAGGTGGAAAGTGCATCCGTTATACTTACCGCCGCCGTAGCCGTGGAAAAGCTCATAAGCTTGTCAAGCATAGCCGCGGCGTAAAGCTTTTGCGCGTTTATGCGCCCTATATCCGCTTGCGGATATCCTTGCCTGTACCTAACAAACTGCGCCGCCTGCGCGCCGTTTAGCCGCTGTACGCCTTCTTTAAGATGTAGGTCAATGCCGCGCTCTATATCCGTATAGTGGATGTTGGTGGGTATCTCTATCGTTACTCCGCCAACGGCATTGGTTATAGCCTCTATAGCGGCACTGTCCAGAAAAACGTAGTTGTCAAGCTTAACGCCAAAATCAGCCTCTATCTTTTCCATAAGGCGGTGGATGCCTGCTTCAAGCGGGTTCGCGCTTCCTGCGTTAGCCGCAATGGTGCGGTATCTTGGCAACAGCGAATTAATGCGCCCCGAATAGTCCCCATCCTTAACGTAGGTATCTCTTGGTATCTGCAAGGTGGAAACGGCACCCGTTTTATAGTTAAAGTACACGCAAATTATCGCATCGGTACGGTTACTGTCATAGTCCTTGCCAAGCACAAGCACGCCTTTTCCTGCTTCTGCTTGCGCGTCCTCTGCCGGTGGTGATTCCGTACTGCCCTCAAAGGCTTGGTATATGTAGTCCTCACCTTTGTTATCCGTTTTTTGCAGGCTTTTTTGGTACGCCGCCGTTCCAAGGCTTAGCACCGATGCCAACAGCGCAAACACCGTAAGCACCGTTAATATCCGCGTTTTATTGCTTAAGCCCCCCGTTATTATCTTCATCAGCAAGACTCTCCTTTATAAAAGTTCTTGCTTCAAGTGTATGCGGGTGAACTGCTTTACATTCCTCGTTAAGCGCCTTAATGCTTTCGTCCAGCGCGAACAAAAGCGTTTTGTCTATCGCGGTTTCCTTGTTTTCTGCAAGATTTTTAAAATATTCCTCCCGCACGGAAATACAAAGCTCGTCTTTCCTGCCAAGCTCTATAAAATCGGCAAGATATATTATCTTTGCAAGCGGATTCATATCGGGCGCCGCGGTAGTGTGCGTAAGTATAGCCTGTGCCGCTTCGGGTAGACCAAAGCGTTTTTCCGCCACAGCCGCGCCCGTTACCGCGTGCTGAAGCTTTAGGGTGCTTGCGGTTATCTCGTCAAAGCAAACGCCGTACTCCTCCGCTATCGCCCTATGCCCCTCGGCATCAAGCTCTTTTGTGCAATCGTGCAGTAAAGCCGCCGCGCTAACAAGGCGCGTATCAAGAGAGGGATAATGGTTTTCTGCAAGAAGTATTGCCGCTTTTTCTACGCCGAACGTGTGAGACAAACGCTTGTTAGAGAGCTTTTGTATGTATTGTAATATATCCTCTGTTGGAATATCTACTGCCATATCCTTATACAACCCCTCACTTTTTATATACGCTTCCACCCCGTTGGTTACCATATCGCCAAACGGAAGCCCAAGCCGTACAGCACGGCGCACCGCCGTTGACGAAAGAGGGAAGCTATCCATATTTAAAATGCGTATATCGGCACCGTATTTATCGCCCAAGGCTTGTACCATAGGGCTTAACGGCTCACCTCCGCGCACAGCCACCGCTATAACGCAGTTGTCAAGCAGATATCGGTACTCACGCCATTTTTCTATTATCAAAAGGTTATCCTGCCCCATTACAAGGCATATTTTCGCTTTAGGGTTTTCTGCTTGTAAGTGCTTTACCGTAAGGTAGGTATAGCTTGTTCCGCCGCTTTTAAGCTCATAGTCCGAAACGTTCACACCCTTAATCGAGCCAAAGCACAGCCTTGTCATATTAAGCCTGTGGTGTTCGTCGGCACCGCCCGTGTCCCGCATTTTGTGCGGCGGAATAAGGCAGGGCATAACGGTAAGGCTTGCGCCTTCAAAGCCGTTTAAAAAGGCGTTTGCCACCTCTAAATGTGCCTTGTGCGGTGGGTCAAAGGTGCCACCGTAAAGCCCCAACAGCTTGTCCATCCTTCACCAACTCCTTAACGCGGCAAAACTATCTTTTTGTTCTCCTTGCTTTCGCGGTATAAAACTATCTTTCTGCCTATAACCTGCACCGCCTCACAGCCAAGCAGGGGAACTATCTCCTGCATACACTCCTTAGGTGTAAGCGGAGCTGTTTCCAATACCGAAAGCTTCACTATCTCACGCGCCTCAAGCGCATCGCTAACGGTATCAACAAGCGGCTGTGTTATGCCGCCCTTGCCTATCTGCATTATCGTTTCAGTTGTGTTTGCTATCCCGCGCAGATACGCGCGCTGTTTAGTAGTTATCATTTCTTGTTAGCACAGCCCGCACAGGTGCCGAAATACCCGTGCATATCAAGATAAAGCTGCCCGTTCCTTTCTTTAAATCCAAGCTCCTTTGCGGTTTCGGCGTCGTCCTCTTCAAAGAACGCGTCAAACCCCGCAGTTCTCTCCACAAACTCAAGACAAGCGCGCCCTGCTATAATAAGCGCATCCCTGTCCTCGTTGCGCTTGATGTTGCGTAGCGCTATAATCCTGCCGCCACCCTTTATAAGCTTAAACAGGCAGATGCCGCACAACACCTCTTCGGCGTATATAAAGTAGCACAGCGCGTTTTCCTCGGCGGTAATGCCGCATTTTTCGCACAGCGCGTTGATTTTGTTTATATCAAACTCAGGTGAAACCCGTATCATTTTCTACCCTCTCCTTTTTTGTTTACCGCCGCTATAAGCGATTTAAGCTCCTGCTCGGTTAAACGGCGGCACCCGCCGTTCTCCAGCCCGTTTATGCTTAAAGGCCCTATCGCCACGCGCTTAAGCTGCATTATAGAAAGCCCGCACGCCTCACACATACGGCGTATCTGGCGGTTTTTGCCCTCGCTTAGCACAAAGCGCAAAACGCTTGCGTTTTCGTTGCGGCTTATAAGCGTAACCTCCACGGGCGCAATACGCTCGCCCTCCAAATCACGCATTGCACGCAGCTTGTCAAGCACGCTACCTTCAACGTGCCCGCGCACGTTTACCATATAGGTCTTTTTAAGGTGGTATGCGGGGTGCATAAGCTTGTTGGCAAGCTCACCATCGTTTGTGCAAATAATAAGCCCCTCGCTGTCCTTATCAAGCCTACCCACGGGATAAATGCGCTCCCCATCGGGCAATAGCGTGCGTATCGTGGCGCGGCCAAACTCGTCACTCATAGTAGTAACGATGCCCTGCGGCTTGTTTACCAAATAGTAAAGCATCCGTTTTTTCAGTATAACGGGCTTGCCCTTGTATTGCACGCGGTCACGGTGGGGGGCAACGCTGTCCCCAACCTTGGCGGTAACGCCGTTTACCGTTACAAAGCCCGCAGCTATCTCTTTTTCTGCCGCACGGCGTGACATTAAGCCGCAATCCGCCATATATTTATGCAATCGTACTTTTTCCATATCCTCTGTTACAGCGCTTTTTTATTTTCTTGCAACGTTATGGCAAGCAAAAAGCGGTATTTCCTTTATAAGTGTTCCGTTTTCAAATATTTTTAAAGCGGCAATCGCCTCGCCCTTTTGTACGGGCGCATTAACCGCATCCGTTACGTACAGCTTGGTTATGGTGCTGTCGGTAGGGGTGCAGATGCGCACGTCATCCTCACAGCACGCCACGGTAGAGCCCTTCTTGCCGCCAATTATCGGCACAGCCACAAGCTCTTTAGCTGTGTAAACCGTTTCCATACGAAACGCGCTAAAGCCGTAATCAAGCATCTCCGTATGGTCGTGCCAATCGTTACGGTCGTTAAGCGTTACGGCAATCAGCGTCATCCCCGCGCGGCGCGCCGCCGTTACCAGGCACCTGCCTGCCGCAAGCGTGTATCCCGTTTTAACACCGATAAGCCCCTCGTAGCTACGCAAAAGCTTGTTGTGGTTCATCAGATAACGCGGTAAATGCCCATCGCCCTCTATTTTAGCAGAAACGGTGGAGGCAACTTTTACAAACCCATCAAGCCGCAACGCGTACGCGGTTATAGCCGCAAGCTCTTTGGCGGTGGTGTAATGCCCCTCTGCGCTCAACCCGTGCGGGTTTGCAAAGCGCGTGCTTGTTAAGCCCAAGGATAAAGCCTTTTCGTTCATAAGCTGTACAAACGCATCGGTACTGCCTGCCACGGCTATCGCAAGCGCAACAGCCGCATCGTTGCCGGACTCCAAAAGCAAGGCGTAAAGCAGCTCCTCTTGCGTAAAGCGTTCGCCCTCCGAAAGGTAAATGGACGAGCCCTCCACGTTAACAGCCTCACGCGTTATAACGGTTTCCGCCTGCATATCCCCATACTCCAAGGCTATAACAGCGGTCATAATCTTGGTGGTGCTTGCCATCGGAAGCTCGCTGTTGCAGTTGTGCGCGAACAGTACCCTGCCGCTTTCCGCATCGTACAGCACCGCGGAAACCGCCGAGATTTCAACCCCGCCCTTGCCTGCGTATGTGTATACCGCCACGGTGCTTTTATCTTCGGAAACAACGCGCCCGCCGCCGCAACCTGCAAGCGTAAGCATAGCAAGCAAAAAAGCTATCGCAATACACCAAAAAGCCTTGCTTTTATTGTTCAAAACAACTCACCCCGCAATATTTTATTGCGGTAGGCGTGCGTTTATTCCGCTGAGGCTTCTTTTTGCTCTGCCTCTTTATTCTTCTTTCTGTCCTTATATTTAGAAAACAGCTCCGGTATTTTGTCGATTAAAACATTTATGCCCTCAATCGCCTGAGTAACAGGGTTATCGTCCTGCCCTGCGGGTACGGGATTGTTAAGGTCTACAACCTGCACGTCTGTACCCTTAACGATTATAAAGCCAAGGGGCGTAACGGAAACGCCTGCGCCGTTGCCGCCAACAAAGTTTTTCTTTTCGGGCGTGGGCACTTTTTTAGAATCATAGTCCGCACCGCCTGCGGCAAAGCCAACGCTTACCTTGGAGTAGGGAAGCACCACAACCTCATCGTTAAGCCTTATCGGCTCGCCTATAACGGTGTTGGAATCCGCTACGGAGCGAATTTTGCTAAGAGCCGTATCAATGATTTGGTTAAGAGAGGATTCGTTCATCTTCTGTATCACCTTTCAAATTTTTTCTCAGTTCCATCGGCAAGCGTTCGTACTTGCTGTAGTATTTGGAAATTATAATCAAGCAGATTATAAATTGCCAGATGCGTAGTGAAAACCCTATTTCCACCGCGATATCAGTTTTATCCGCGTAAAAATCGGGCGTGAACTCGGTATAAACACAGTCCGCCTTGCGGGAACGCTTTTTTATAGACTGCGCGAACTCGTGCAAAGAACAAACCACGCCCGAAAGCGAGCCGTAAAGAACGGCTGTTTTTGCGGGGTCGGTAGTACCCAGATTGATCTTTAGCATATATTTTTCAAGCTTTGCGTATTTTCTAAACCGCTTCCAAAAGCTAATAACCCCATCGCGCAGGATAATAAGCGTTTCCTTTAAAATAACGGTTTTACTAACCTTTTTAAGCTTTTTCTTTCGTACCGCGCTTTTAACCTTTTGCTTCTCGGTGAAATCCTCTATAAGGATATCCGCCTCCTCGGTACCAACAAGATCCTCCTCGAACCTGAAGCCGAGAACGCTGTATTCAAGCTGAAGCACGCTTCCGTAATACAGAAAATAAATCTTTATGCGAAGCATAAGGATAATAAGCAAAAGCAAAACAATGCCGCCGATGATATAAAGCGCAATCATTCTTCTGCCACCGCCTGCTCGCTATGCTCTGCGGCGTTTGCATCCTCAGGCATAGTCATCTGCTCGGGGTTAGGCAGCTCTGTTTCGGGCAGGTCGGAAAGCGAGGCAAGCCCAAAGCAACGCAAAAACGCATCCGTGGTGCCAAACAGCGTTGGCCTGCCCGGTGCATCAAGCTGGCCGCGCTCGCACACAAGCCCCTTGTCCACAAGCCCTGCAACGATATAAGAGGAGTCTATCCCCCTAACCTGCTCTATAAAGCTTCTGGTTACGGGCTGGTTATATGCCACTATCGCAAGCACCTCTAAGGTAGCCTTGGATAAGGGTGGCGCTTTTTTAAGCTCCAACGCTTTTTTAACCAAATCCCCTGCTTCGGGCTTGGTGCAAAGCTGGAACCCATCTTCTATTTGTATAAGCTGTATGCCGCTTTCCTCTGCGGAAAGCTTTTGCTCCAGCGCTTCGGCGGCGGCGCGTATAGCCTCCTCCGTTTCGCCCGTAAGCTCCTTTATCCTTTCAACCGTCATCGGTGCGCCAACGGCAAAAAGCATAGCCTCTATTGTTGATTGTAAGGTCACCTTGAACCCCCCGTATGTGTTTTGGAAAGCATAAGGAACAAATCGCCCCCACGCTTCTTAACGTCTATTCTGCCCGCCTTAACAAGCTCAAGCAGTGCAAGGAAAATAGCAATTATCTCGTTACGGCTGTGGCATTGCTCGAAAAGCTGTGTAAACTCCGCCTGCTCATCCTCGCGCTCCTTGCGGAACATAAAGCGGATAATAAACACGATTTTTTCGTTCACCGTGTAGTACCGTTCCTTCTCAAGCTTTTCAAACAGCTCCACGTTCTCAAGCGGCTTTGCGTTTTTGCGTATGCGTATGCGCTCAAACGCTTCGGTAAGCAGTGCAACCGCGTGCTCACGCGTGTAAACACCGTCCCCCTCGTCGGGCTGTTTGGTAAAACGGTCGTAATAGGTTTCACTTTGCAGCTTCAAGAAAGCCGCAAGCTCTTTTGCGCGGCGATACTCCAAAAGTGTATCCACAAGCTCTTTTCTTGGGTCTTCCTCCTCCGCCTTTACGGGCAGAAGCATTTTGGATTTAATAAGCATAAGCTCCGCCGCCATGCGTATAAAATCGCTTGTTATCTCCATATTAAGCGCACGCATACCGTCAATATACTCCATATACTGGTCTGCAATCTCGGCTATGGGGATATCAAATATATCAATTTTGTTCTTCGTTATCAGCGCCAGCAACAGGTCAAGCGGGCCTTCGTAATGCTGTACCTTTAAATTTAAAGCCTCCATATTACAAAGCCCACGAAGCCAAAGCCAACGATAGCTTTGCAAGCAAAGCGTATAGCATATCCACGGACCAGTTGATGGGGAAGAACACAAGGCTTGTTAACGAAGGCGCAAACCAAGACGCCGCAACAACGCCAAGCATTATATAGCGCGTGTACTGCCCAACCTTTGCGTATTTAGCCGCAAGGTGGTTGGGAAGCAAGCACATTAGTATATTAGCACCGTCAAGCGGGGGGAGGGGGATAAGGTTAAATATCCCCAAGCCCAGATTTAGCAGGATGCCAAGCTGTATAAGCGTAAATAGAACGTACACCACCGTATCAGCAGAGGAGGGTACTTCTATAAGGTTTACAACAATGATTATACCTGCATACAGCAGGGCAAACAACACCGCCAACAAAAAGTTGGTAAGCGGCCCTGCAAGCGCAACAAGCGCCATATCTCTGCGCGGCTTCTTTAGATATCGCATATTAACGGGCACGGGCTTTGCCCAGCCGTAGCCCATAACAAGCATACACAGCGCACCAACAGGGTCTAAATGCTTTATGGGGTTAAGCGTAAGCCTGCCAAACGCTTTGGCAGTACCGTCCCCACACTTGTAGGCAACGTAGCCGTGTGCAAGCTCGTGCGCGGATAGCGATATAAGTATTATCGGTATCTCCAGCAAAATTATCGCAAGCGTGGTGCGAAAATCTCCGTCGGAGGTTAGCAAGGTTCTAAGCATAGTATTAATCCTTTCATCGTGGGGAAAGCGAAAAAACTATAAGGGTGCTTATTTAACGCGTATCATGCTCTTTTCCCACATAGCGGGAACGTCCTCACCCATCATTGTAAGCACGGTAGCGGCAACGTTTGCAAGCCCAAATGAGCCTTCAACCGCCTCATAGTTTTCGCCGTAAAAGCTATCGTAAATATAGCAGGGAACGGGGTTAAGCGTGTGGCTGGTCTTCGCCTTTGCACGGCCGTTTTCGCCAAGCTTTGCTTTGCCCGTTTTCTTGTCTATCTCATACATCTCGTCTGCATTACCGTGGTCTGCGGTGATAATTGCAACGCCGCCAACCTTGTCAACAGCGGAAAGTATGCGTGCCAAGCAAAGGTCCAGCGCCTCAACGCCTATAACCGTTGCTTCAAAGTTGCCCGTGTGGCCAACCATATCGCCGTTGGGGAAGTTTACGCGAAGAAAGCTGAAATCCCCATTCTCAAGCTTATCAACAAGTATATCGGTTATCTCCGCACACTTCATCCACGGGCGCTGTTCAAAGGGAACAACGTCGGAGGGAACCTCTATATATTCCTCAACGCTGCTGTCAAAATATCCGCTTCTGTTACCGTTCCAGAAATAGGTAACGTGGCCGTATTTCTGCGTTTCGCTAACTGCAAGCTGCTTTATGCCCTTCTTTGCAAGGTATTCGCCCATCGTGTTGCTTATTTCGGGCGGTGCAACAAGGTAATGAGAGGGTATGTGCTTATCCCCGTCGTATTCAAGCATACCCGCAAAGTAAACGTTGGGTACGCGCTTTCTTGCAAAGGGAACGGACTCGTCCTCAAACGCGCGCGATATCTCAATCGCTCTGTCACCGCGGAAGTTGTAGAAAATAACGCTGTCACCATCTTCGATGGTGCCAATGGGCGCGCCGTTTTCAGCAATAACGAAAGCAGGCAGGTCTTGGTCTATCTTGCCCGTTTCGGCACGGTAGGTTTCAACAGCCTCTCTTGCAGAAGCAAAAGCGCGGCCCTCGCCAAGCACGTGCGTGTTGTAGCCTGCCTCTACCATAGCCCAGTTAGCCTCATATCTGTCCATAGTGATGGTCATTCTGCCACCGCCGGATGCGATGCGTGCATCAAAGCCGCCATCGTTAAGCTCTGCCAAAAAGGCCTCAAACGGGTCTATGTATTCAAGCGCGCTGGTCTCACCAACGTCACGCCCGTCAAGCAAAACGTGTATTCTAACCTTCTTAACGCCCTCTTCCTTGGCGCGTACTATCATAGCCTGCAAATGGCTTATGTTAGAGTGAACGTTGCCATCGGAAAACAAACCTATAAAGTGAAGCACGCCCGCATCCTTAACGCGTGCAACGGCGTTCTTCCAGCTATCGCCCTCAAACATCCTGCCAGTTTCGATAGCCTGCGTAACAAGCTTTGCGCCCTGTGCAAATACCTGCCCTGCGCCAAGCGCGTTGTGGCCAACCTCGCTGTTGCCCATATCATCGTCACCGGGAAGGCCAACGGCGGTGCCGTGCGCCTTTAGTGAAAACTTTTTGCATTTAGCCGCAAGCATATCCAAGGTAGGTGTGCGTGCCGCCGCGATAGCGTTACCCTCAACTCTTTCGGTTTCACCGATACCGTCCATAACTATTACAAGAACGGGCTTCTTTTCGCCCCCAAAAATACCTTTTTTCATAAGCTCTTTAAAATTACTCCTTTTAAAATCTGTGTATTCAGCATATTATACTATATTTTTGTACTATTTGCAAGGGTTTTAAACACAAACTTTGCCCCTTTTTGCCTTGACAATAAAGTGGTTTGCTGTTATACTTTATTTGGTATATTGTGTAATAGCTATGCCGCCGTAAAACGGCGGAGAATGAGGTATATATGACGAGAAAAGAAGCAAGGGAAGCGGCGTTTCTACTGCTGTTTGAGCAGGATTTCGGCGCAAACCCCGCAGATGAAACCATAGCGCTTGCCGCTACTGAAAGGGAGCTTAAAATAAGCGGCTTCGGAAAGGGCTTGTTTTTTGGCACCTGTGAGCATTTGGAGGAAATAAACGCCAAGCTTGAAACGGCGCTTCACAATTGGAGGAGTGAGCGTGTAAGCAAGGTTGCGCTATCGGCAATGCGCCTTTGCGTGTACGAGCTTTGCTATACTGATATCGAAAGCGAGATAGCCATAAACGAGGCGTTGGAGCTTATAAAGAAGTTTGATGGGGAGGAAAGTGCTTCCTTTGCAAACGGCGTTCTCGGCGGCGTTTACAAAGCCGTTAAGGGTGTATCTTAATGGAAAGCGTTTATACCGTAACGGAGCTTACGGGCTTTATTAAAAGCTATATAGAGGCATCTCCGCAGTTAAGGGCGGTTAGCGTTAAGGGCGAGCTTTCGAACGTTTCCGCACCGTCGGGCAAGGGGCATATATTCTTTACGCTAAAGGACGATGCGGCGGTTCTTCGTGCCGTTATGTTCAAAAGCCGCGCGGAGAAGCTAAGCTTTAAGCCCGAAAACGGTATGAAGGTGCAGTGCAGCGGGCGCATTTCGGTGTACCCCGCGGGCGGGCAGTATCTTTTGTATGCCGATGCCATCAGCGTGGACGGAGAGGGCAGCCTTTTCGTTGCCTTGGAGCAGTTAAAGAAAAAGCTGGCGGCAGAGGGGCTTTTTGATACCGCAAGGAAAAAGCACCTGCCCAAGATACCTATGCACGTTGGCGTTATAACAAGCGCAACGGGCGCGGCTGTGCAGGACATTATTAACGTAGCGGCGCGCCGTTTCCCTGCGGCGGAGATAGTTTTGTACCCATCGCTTGTGCAGGGCGCAGGTGCGGGTAGCATGCTTGCATCGGGCATCAGATATTTTAACGAAAAGCATCCTGTGGATGTAATTATAATCGGCAGAGGCGGCGGCTCGATAGAGGAGCTGTGGGAGTTCAACGATGAACAGCTTGTGCGCGCAATAGCCGCGTGCAGGATACCCGTTGTATCAGCCGTTGGGCACGAAACGGATTTTACGCTTTGCGATTTTGCGGCGGATCTGCGTGCGCCAACGCCATCGGCGGCGGCGGAGATAGTATTCCCCGACGTGGCGGATATACTGCGCCGTTTTGAAAACGCCGCAAACCGTATGACGGTGCTGCTTACACAGCGCATAGCGGCAGAACGGCGCGTGCTTGCCGCATTGGCGGCATCACCTGCGCTAAGGTCGCCCACGGCGGGCTTTGACGATAAGCGTATGCGCCTTGCGGATTTGGAGGCAAGGATGCAAAACGCGGTAGGTGCGCGTGTTAATATAGGCGCGCAGGGGTTAAGCACGCTTGCCACGCGGCTAAACGGCGCCATCGAAGCAAGGCTGCGTTATACGCGGCTTGGCGTGGAATCGGCAAAGGAAAGGCTGTATCTTTTGGACCCCTTATCCGTGCTTAAGCGTGGGTATGCGGCTGTGTTTAGCGAGGACGGCGTGCCGATAACGGGTGTAAACGCGCTTGACACCGATAAGCCGTTTACGTTGCGTATGTCTGACGGTACGGTTAAAGCAAGACCTGAGGAGGTTTTTTATGGAGAAAACGTTTGAAAGTGCGCTTGCAAGGCTTGAGGCTGTTGTAAGAGAGATAGAAAGCGGCAAAGCACCGCTTGACAAAACGCTTGAGCTGTTTGAGGAAGGGAAGGCGCTTGTGGATTACTGCGAGAAGGCGCTAAGCAATGCAGAGCAAAGGGTTATCAAGGTAAACAGCGAACAGCAACAATAATACTTTTTTGAAGGAAGGCGTTTATTATGCCGCAAACGGCAAAGGAACATAACGTTATTATAGAAGAGCTTAACAAGGTTGCGCTTCTTTTAGAGGAGGAGATGCACCGTATACTTGACAGGCGTGACGTTGACCGTGCGGGCTACGAGAGGCTAAAAGAGGCTATGGAATACTCGGTGTTTGCAGGCGGCAAACGCGTTCGCCCCTATTTGTGTGTGGAGTTCTGCCGCGCCTTCGGTGGTGACGAAAAGCAGGCGTTGCCCTATGCCGCCGCCGTGGAGTTTATGCATACGGCTTCTCTTATACACGACGATTTGCCTGCAATGGATAACGACGATTTTAGGCGCGGAAAGCCCTCTAACCACAAGCAGTTTGGTGAGTACACCGCAATTCTTGCGGGCGATGCGCTTATTATAGAAAGCTTTTCCGCGATCAGCGGAAACCGCTATTGCACGGCGGCACAAAACGCGCTGGCAACCGCGGTGCTTGCCGAATGTGCGGGTATGGACGGTATGTGCGGCGGGCAGGAGCTGGATTTGTATTGCGAGGGGCAAACGGTTAGCGTTTGGACTGTGGAGAAAACGCATCTTTTAAAGACTGCGGCAATGATGAAGGCATCGGCAAAGCTTGGCTGTATAGCCGCAGGCGCAAGCGAAAGCGAGATAGCGCAAGCGGGCAAGTTTGCAGAGGAGATAGGGCTTGCCTTTCAGATAATAGACGATATACTTGATGCAACGGGTGAAACGGATGCGCTTGGTAAAACCGTTGGCAAGGATGCGGCAAGCGGCAAAAATACATACGTAACACGTGCGGGCTTGGATTCTGCGCGGCTTACGGCGGAGGCGCTTACGGGCAGTGCAATAAGCAGGGCAGAGCGCATCAACAACAAAAGCGGCTATATGCTGTGCCGGCTTTGCAAATATCTGCTTTGCCGCGAGTATTAAAGGAAGTAGAGAAAAGGCCTTTACAGGCTTTGGAAAGACGTTTTTATTATGCTTGAAAATATAAAATCACCTGCCGACCTAAAAAGCCTATCGGTAAAGGAATTGAATATTTTATCTGCGGAGATAAGGGAAAAGCTGTTGGAGGTTGTACCTAAAAACGGCGGGCATCTTGCATCTAATCTCGGCGCGGTGGAGCTAACAGTTGCGCTTCATTCCGTGTTTAATTCCCCTAACGATAGGATTATTTGGGACGTGGGGCATCAAGCGTATGTTCACAAGATGCTTACGGGCAGAAACGGCAGGATAGATACCATCCGAACTTACGGCGGTCTTTCGGGCTTCCCGAAGCGCGAGGAAAGCGAGCATGACAGCTTTGGTGCAGGGCACGCAAGCACCTCTGTGTCTGCGGCGGTGGGGCTTGCCACGGCGGATGCGCTGGCGGGTAAAACCAATTATACCGTAGCCGTTGCGGGAGACGGAGCCTTTACGGGCGGTATGATATACGAGGCGCTTAACAATATAGCCGAGCAGAAGCTTAGGCTTATAGTTGTGCTTAACGATAACGATATGGCAATAGACCATAATATCGGCGGTATAAACCGCTATATAAGCCGTTTAAGCACAAGCACGCGCTACCTTGGCTTAAAGTATCATATAAAAAAGTTTTTTGGGGCAATACCGCTTGTGGGCAGGCCGCTTACGGTTATGTGCCGCGGTATAAAGAACTTTATAAAGCGTTTGGTATGGCGCGATAATATGTTTGAAAATCTGGGGCTTAACTATTACGGCCCTGTAGACGGTTATAACATAAAAAGGATGCAGGGCGTTTTTAAGGACGCAATGCGCGATAAAAAAAGCAGTATAATCCACGTTCGCACGGTAAAGGGCAAGGGCTATACCCCTGCGGAGCAACAGCCCGAAAAGTACCACGGCGTTCCGAAAGGCGGCGTTTTTAAGGCGGGCGGCGGCTTTTCCGAGGTGTTTGGCAATATAGTAAGCAAGCGCGCGGAGAAGGATGCGCGCCTGTGCGCGGTTACTGCTGCAATGTGTGAGGGTACGGGGCTTGGCGGCTTTAAGCAAAGCTTCCCTAACAGGTTTTTTGACGTTGGCATAGCAGAGGAGCACGCGCTAACCTTCTGCGCGGGGCTTTCTGCTGGTGGTATGCGCCCTGTGTTTGCGGTGTACTCCACCTTTGCACAGCGTTGCTATGACCAGCTTATACACGATGCGGCGCTTCAAAAGCTTCCGCTTGTTTTGGGGCTGGACCGTGCGGGCATCGTTGGCGAGGATGGGCCTACACATCACGGGCTTTTTGACGTTGGCTTTATGCTTCAGCTTCCGGGCAGTGCCTTGTACGCGCCTGAAAGCTACGAGGATATGGAAAAAGCCTTTAGCGAGGCGTTTGAATACGATGGCGTGGCGGCTGTGCGCTATCCGCGCGGGGGCGAGCGTGAGTATGACCGCAGTATATATACCGACCTTGGCGGTATGTCCTATGCGGATTTCGGTAGCGGCAAGGACGTGGCTATAATAACCTACGGCGTGCTTGCGTATAATTGTGTAGAAGCGGCAAGGCTGCTTGCAAAACAGGGCTTGGGCGTGCGCGTTATCCGCGTGCTTAAGCTGAAGCCCTTGGATAAAACAAAGCTTATTTCGTTAGCGGAAGGCTATAAAACGCTTTATCTTGCAGAGGAGGGCGTTAAAAACGGCGGCTTTGCGGAGCATATTGCCGCGCTTGCGGCAGAAAGCAACGCCATGCAGGGCGCGCGCGTGGTAATCCGCGCGGTGGACGAGTGCTTTGTTGCACACGGCAATACGGAGCGCCTTTTTGAGGAATGTGGATTTACAGCGGCACAAATGGTGGCTGAGATAACGGGTAAAAGCTATGGAGCTTAAAAGGGCAGACGTTGTGCTGTGCACATCGGGCTTGGCTGAAAGCCGCACAAAGGCGCACGCGCTTATAAAAGAGGGCGTTGCGTTTGCGGACGGTAAGCTTATAGAAAAGCCTTCACAACTAATAGATACAAGCGCAAAGCTAACGCTTGCTTTGGATACCCCCGTGGACGTATCCCGCGCGGGGCAAAAGCTACGCGCCGCGCTGGAGACGTTTGGCACAGATGTTAGCGGCAAGATTTTTGCAGATATCGGCGCATCAACGGGCGGCTTTACGCAGTGCCTTTTGGATAACGGCGCTTTGCACGTGTTTGCGATAGACGTTGGGCGCGACCAGCTTCACAAAAGCCTTAGGGAAGACAGCCGCGTTACCGTAATGGAGGGTGTGAACGCACGCACGCTTACAAGAGAGGCGCTTGGCAAGGATATAGATGGTGCGGTGATGGACGTTTCTTTTATATCGCAAACGCTTATATATCCCGCATTGGCGGGGCTTCTTAAAACGGGCGCACCGCTTATAACGCTTGTTAAGCCGCAGTTTGAGGTTGGGCGTGAAAATATAGGCAAAAACGGCATAGTAAAGGACAAAAAGGGTACCTTGCAACAGCTTGTTATGCTTAAAATACGGCTTGCGGCAGAGGAAAACGGCTTTGAGCTTTTAAAAACGATAACCTCACCTATAAAGGGCAGTAAGGGTAATACGGAATATCTGGCGCTTTTAAAAAAGCAGTAAATTAGGGGTTGATATATTGAACGTACAAAGGGTAGCTTTAATACCCAACATAACCAAACCCGGTGCGCTACGCTGTGCTATCCGTGCGGCAAGCGTGCTTCGTGAGGTGGGGATAGAACCGCTGATAGACGAGGGCAAGCAGCCTACCTTTGCCGCATTGGGCGAGAGCATAAGCTGTATGCCGTTGGACGAGCTGTATAAGGTAAGCGATATAGTGATAGTGTTTGGCGGCGACGGCACGGTGCTTGGCGCGGCAAAGAAGGCGGCGGAAACGGGCGTGCCTATCCTTGGCGTAAACTTTGGGCACGTAGGCTATATTACGGAGCTTGAGGAAAGCGAGGTAGATATGCTTCGCCGTTTAAGCACGGGGGATTATTATATAGACGAGCGTATGATGCTGGACATAAGCGTTGGTAAAAACGGCAGAAGGCTGTTTTTCGCCCGCGCTTTTAACGAGGCGGCAGTAACGCGCGGCATAGTGTCGCGCCTTGCGGATTTCACCGTTAGCTGTAACGGCAGCTTGGTAAACCGCTACCGTGCGGATGGGCTTATCGTTGCAACGCCAACAGGCTCCACAGCGTATTCAATGGCGGCGGGCGGCCCTGTAATAGACCCATCGCTGGAGGTAATAAGCGTAACGCCGGTATGCTCCCATTCCTTGGATTCTGCGCGCACGCTTGTTTTCGGCCCGCAATCCGTGATAAAAATAACCGTTCCCTCCGCTAAATATGCAGAATCAATGGTAACGGTGGACGGCAGAACTTTTTTCAGAATAAACGATGGCGATTTGGCTATAACGCTAACTCGCTCTGAAAGCAAAATAAAGCTTATAAGGTTTAAAAACAGCTCCTTCGGCAACACTCTTTATCAAAAGTTTGGCACCGGTTGAGAGCAAAAAAAGGAGTATAAAATGAAGAAATCTCAAAGACACGCCGCTATACTTGACCTTATACAAAGGAAAAGCATACGCACGCAGGAAGAGCTTTTGGAGCATCTAAAAAAGATGGGATTCGATACAACGCAGGCAACCGTTTCCCGCGATATAAGAGATTTAAAGATAGTAAAAGCATCGGACGGTAACGGCGGCTACAAGTATTCCGCGGCACTTTCTATGGGGGATGGGGATTTTGCCTCCAAGCTGAAAACCATATTTACAGAGGCGGTTTACAGGGTGGACAGTGCCTGCAATATGGTGGTGCTTAAAACCTATGCGGGCATGGGTAGCGCGGCAGGTGCGGCTGTGGACTCTATGCAGATGGACGGCGTTGTTGGCACACTTGCTGGGGACGACACTATGTTTATAGTAGCGCGCTCGGTTGAGGCGGCAACGGAGATAAGCAAGCAGTTATCACAGCTTTTAAAGTAAGAGAGGGAAAGAAGTATGCTGTCGTCACTACATATAGAAAACGTGGCGCTGATAAAAGAGAATACCTTGCTGTTTGGCGGCGGATTTACCGTGCTAACGGGTGAAACGGGCGCAGGCAAAAGCATTATATTAGACGCGCTTTCCTTGCTTTGCGGCGGCAGAAGCGATAAGGAGCTTATCCGCACAGGTGAAAGCTACGCTTTTGTAGAGGGCTGCTTTGACGGGCTGGACGATGAAATTGTGGAAAAGCTTTCTATGCTTGGCGTTACTCTTGACGAGGACGGCGTGCTGTTTTTAAGCCGCCGTGTATCGGCAGACGGTAGAAGCGTTGCACGCATAGGGGATAGGCAGGTTCCGTCCTCACGCCTTCGCGGTGTGGCGGAGCTGCTTTTGAACATCCACGGTCAGCAGGATACGCTGCTGCTGGCAGACAAGGCGCGCCATCTGCCGCTTATAGACAGCTATGCCAAAACAGAGCAGCTGTTATCGGAATACAGCGGGCATTACGCGCGCTATACCGAGCTTGGAAAAGAGATAGAGGCGCAAAAGGCAAAGGCAGCGGATAGCGCCTTTCGCAAAGAGATGATAGAGTATAAGCTTCAGTCGCTTAAAAAGGCAAAGCTTCGCCCCGATGAAGAGGAGGAGCTTTTGCAAAGCAGGAAGCGTTTGCGTGCGGCAGAGCGCATCTGTGCAGGCGCAAGCGGCGCGTACAGCCTGCTTTACGAGGAGGACGGCTCGGCAGGGGAGCGCGTTTACGATGCAATCTCCGCGCTTTCGCCCCTGAAGGATGCATTGCCCGAAGCGGCACAGCTTTTGGAAAGGCTTGAGAGCATTAAATGTGAGATAGACGATATTGCCGATACCTTAAAGGAGTTTGCTCAAACGGATGCAAACACCGCGGCTATAGAGCTTGACGAGGTTGAAACAAGGCTTGAGCTTATAGCGGAGCTAAAGCGCCGTTTTGCAACGGATTATGCGGGCTTGCTTTCCGCGCGGGACGGTTTGCTTGCGGAGCTTGAGCAGATAGAAGGCAGTACCGAGTATATAGAGGAGCTTACGGAGGAAAGAAAGCAGTGCGAGCAGGAGATGCTTGCTGTTGGCAAGCGGCTTTCTGCCCAAAGGCGCAGTGCGGCGTTGGGGCTTGAGGAAAGAGTTAAGGAGTGCTTGGCACAGCTTGATATGCCCTCGGTAGGCTTTAAGGTTATGTTCACCGCAATACCGCCGCGGGCGGACGGTTGTGACGAGGCGGAGCTGCTTATTGCACCCAACGCGGGTGAGGAGCCGAAGCCGCTATCAAAAATCGCATCGGGCGGTGAGCTGGCGCGTATTATGTTGGCGTTTAAAAGCGCGCTGGCGGAAACAGAAAAAACACCTGTTATGGTGTTTGACGAGATAGATACGGGTATATCTGGCAAGACCGCGCAGAAAACGGGGCTTGCGCTTAAACGCCTTTCCGCGCGTGAGGGTA
Organism: Eubacteriales bacterium; assembly: GCA_045592105.1. Taxonomy (GTDB): domain Bacteria; phylum Bacillota; class Clostridia; order Oscillospirales; family CAG-382; genus SIG636. The sequence continues at coordinate 57,383 of JAZNUB010000045.1, forward strand.
CGCAGGTGCTTTGCGTAACCCACTCTGCACAGATAGCGGCACTTGCCGATACGCATTTGCTTGTTAGCAAGCGTGAGGACGCGGGGCGTACAAAAAGCCTTGTGCGCGCGCTTGACAGCGACGGACGTGTTGAGGAGATAGCGCGTATTATAGGCGGCATAAACGTTGGCGAAGCAACGCTTAACGCCGCAAGAGAGCTTATTAGTGAGGCGGCTATGCTATGACGCTACGCAAGAAAAAAACAATAAAGATTTGCCTTGCCGTATTAGGCTTAGCTGTTTGGTTGCGGTTTATATTTAGAAATTCGCTTAAAAACAGCGTACAGTCTGCCAACCAAAGCGAGGCGGCAGAAGGCTTTTTGCGCCGCATATTAAGCTCGTTAGGCTTTAGCGGCAACGCGGAGGCAGTTGCAGAAATAGCCGTAAGAAAGGCGGCGCATATATTTGAGTTTTTCGTTTTGTTTTTGCTGTTGGCGGCGCTTTTTGCCCTGCTTATCAAAAGCATAAACGTAACGGTGATATGCTCTTCGGCTTTGGCGTTCGGTTTCGCTTGCATAGACGAGTGCTTGCAGATTATTTCGCACCGCGGCGCATCAGTACGGGACGTGCTTATTGATTCGGTAGGTATAGCCATAGGCGCATTGCTTTATGTTTTCGTGCGTAAAAAACGAAATAGATAGAATTATGGGCTGTATCAAATCATTCGATTTGATACAGCCCATTTGCTTGGGGATAGGAAAAAATGGTTGGAACGGGCGAACTGAACTGAAGCTGTACCGATAGTACTGCAAAGTGAAGTTCGTTCGTAGCAAGAAAATATATTATAAAAGGCTAATCGTGGCTTTCGCCACGATTAGCTTCCATTATGTAATATATATTTTTCCTTGCGATCCAGCCGGTTTTTACAGCCTCATTTGATTTAATTAGTGCTTCCGCCTTGAAAGATGTTTGCCTTCATAGTAACATTCATAATAAGCTCGCCGCCTGTGCAGGTGGTGTTTTGTGCAAAACCAAAGCTATCAAGCCCGTTGGCGTTGCCGCCAGCCATAAGCGTGTAGCTACCGCCCTTCTTTATGGAGGGCGCGGATATTACCGCAGAGGAATACGCCTTATCGGGGCTTATAGCAACTATTGCGTTCCCCTCACTATCGCGGAGCGTAAGCAGGGTGTTTGCTGCTTGAGTTTTGAACTTGCAAAACGCCGTGCCCTGGCTTGGGGAGTTAGAGAAGCCCTGTGCCATAGGCGCGCTTCCAAGTGCAACAACCACGCCGCCGTTGATAACAGAACTGCCTGCACAGTCCAATGAGCTGTCTAAATCAGAGGTGGGGCCGCTTATCACCATAACGCCGCCGCGCACTTGTAGAGTGCCGTTAGAGTCTATACCGTCACCATCGGCGTCTATGTAAAGCGTACCGCCTGTAAGTGTGAACGCGTTTACCGTCATAATACCATCGTCCGAGGCATTTACGGTAACCGCACCGCCGGACATTATCACGCGGGATGCATCCATACCCTCAAAGCTGTTTTCAACTGTTATAGTGCCGCCGCTTACGGCAAGGTCGCTGTTAGCGTGGAAGGCATCGTTGCCGCTGGATAGCGTTAGCGTGCCGCCCGTTATGCTTATAGTGCCGTTGGAATGTATACAGTCATCTCTGGAGCTTATGTTGTAGCTACCGCCCGATATAAGGATATCGGATACCGCTTTAAGCCCTTTGTAAGACTCTGCCGTTTCGGTGCCAAGCGCAACGCTTCCGCCACCGCCGCTTTTAACGGTTATGCTTGCAACGTCGGATTTAAGTACGGTTTCCGCCTGTATACCGTCGTGAACAGCCGTTACGTTGATAGCGCCGCCTTCTATGTAAATGTAGCCCTTGGCGGCGTTTTCTGTGTTGTCGGAGGTGATACCGTCATCACCGCTGTTGATGGTTATAGCACCGTTTTTGATTTTAACGTAGTCCTTGCCGTTTAGCGCTATGCCTTTAGAGCTTATGTTAAGCGTACATTCGGAAACAACAACCCTGTCTTTAGAAACAACGCCGTGCTGTTTGTTGCCCTTAACGGTAAGCTTGCCCGTGCCGTTTATCGTCATATCCGCAAGGCTGAAAATAGCCGCATCCACGTTTGTTGTGCCGCTTGTAAGCGTGTATGAGTTACCGTCGCTTACGTAGTTTTCCGTGCCGTCGAATGCTGTTATAGTAACCTTGTCAGCCTCTTTAACAACTATAGCGGGGCCGTTTGCGTTGTTTATCACAACGCCCTTTAAAACAAGCTGAACCTTTTCGGTAGCCGCAACCTCAACAATTATCATGCGGTTTGTAAAAGCACCCTTAAGCTCGTGCGTGCCTGCCGTTGTTATATATATGTCCTCGGCAGGGGCAGGCGGAACCTCTTCGCTGCTATCCTCTGCCACGGAGCTATCCTCAGGCTCGGAAGGGGTATCTGCCACGGAGCTGTCCTCGGGCTTGGAGGGGATATCTGCAACGGAGCTGTCTGTATCGGAATAGCTGCTGTCCTCATAGGAAGCATCGCTTTCCTCGCTAATCGCTTCGCTTATATCCTCGCTGCTTTCATCCTCGGAGGGAAATGCGGAAATAGGGTCCCCCTGTATTACGCTAACCACGTCGCTTTCATCGTAGGAAGCGGCGATATCGCCATCGTCAAACGAAAAGTCCATCCCAACGGTAGGCGCGGTGGATACGTCCGTATCAGAAAGCTCGTCTTTAAAGAAGATAAGTATAACGCTAAGAAGTACTGCAACTGCCACAACGCCCGCAATGGTGATAATTGTGGATTTCCTCACAGCTCGTCTCCTCCTTCAAGTATCTCGGAAATAACTATTTCAAGGTTGCCGTTGCGGCATCTGAGCTCATCAATAAACTCCTGCATCTTGCTTTCGTCCTTAAGCTCTATCTTATAAAACAGCTTGTAAAGGCTACCCATATTGGTGGTTTTTGCTTTAACAAGCCAATGCTTTCGCGTGTATCTTTCAAACAAATCGTCAAACCCGTTTGCAAAACGAAGCGATTCGGGAACGGTTATGTGTAGCTCTACCATAGCTTGATCGCGCATGGGAACAAAGGTAAGCAAGGTCATAATAGCACCAACCACCAAGGTGAACAGCAACGCCAGCAAGCCGTAGCCCGCGCCGCAAACCAAGCCCGCCGTCATAGCAAGGAATATAGCGGCTATGTCCTTTGCCTTGCCGGGAACGGAACGGAAACGCACAAGCGAAAACGCGCCCGTTATTGCAACGCCAACGCCCACGTTGTCGCTAACCATCATAATAACCGTTTGCACTACCATAGGAAGCAGTACAAGCGACATTGCAAAGCTTTTAGAGGTTCTTGAACGTATAGAGGATGCAACCGCCGCAAGGATACCACAGCCAAGCGCAAAAAGCAAACCTATAAAATATACCTTTAATGAAAAGTTGTTAAGCAAATTAGTGCTTTCGATAAATGATTTACTAAGACCTAGCATAACTTAGTTCTCCTTTTATATATTGTGTTGGTGTTTTACCCATCAGTATTTGGTACGCCGTGCCGCATTTTGAAAAAGAGGAGGGAAGTATACCGCATTCGGTAAGCGCGCTTGACAGCCACAACGGCATTGCCCCATCCGTTTTTATTTCCAAAAGCAGCTCGTTGTCCTTTATTAGCTTTTTGCCGTCATCACCGTACTGCAAAAGCAGGTTGTCCCCACGGTATCTAACGTTGCTGTCAAAGGTTATACGCAGGCTTGGTATATCCTCTGCATAGAACGCTTCACGCTCGTAGGCAATGTATATGGAGGGCGTAGGATGCTCATAAAACTTCATAGAATAGTCTATCTCACGCATTATCTGCGATTCCTCCGGGCGCACCCCGTTTTCCAAATAGTCCATAGCCTGCTTTAAGGTCATGGCTATACGGCGTTTGTAAACAACGCCCTTGTATTTCTTTTTTAGCTCCAAAAACACCTTTGTGTTTTCCTTGGGAACGCCATAGCTTCTAAGGCGTATCTTCTCTTTGTACGATATCGCCTCGATAGAATTGCGTATAAGCCTGTAATTCGGCGTGTCAAGGTAGATACTGCATATAGTGCTTTTGCCGTATTCATCAGGCTTAAGGTATTTTCCAACTATCGCAAGAAGTGCTTCTTTCTGCTGTGTTGTTATACGGTATTTCTTTTCTATGCGCTTAAAAATACAGATATCGCTCAAATAAAGCACCCCCCTATGCCAGTTTTTTTCTTTTAACGGCTAAAGTATAACAGCCAAACATTAATAGTACATAAAGAAACACAAAAAAAGCGAAAAATTTTTGGGGATGTAAAAAAAGCCCGGACCGCAAGAAAACCAAAAAAACTAATATTGTTGTTAATTGTAGCTAAAGCCATAATTAACTCCTTATAATTATATTTTCTTGCTATGAACGAGCTTCAGTTCGTCCATTCCCCCCATTTTTTCCTATCCTCAACAAAAGTGCTGTAAAAAAACCGTGTTTTTTTACAGCACCCAAAAATTATGCTATATAGCTAATAGAGTAAAATACAATAGATGAAAAGCTGAACAGCACCGTTGCGGTAACTAAAACCGCTTTAACGGGCTTAACCCATTTTTGTGTGCCGTTTACCAAAAGCCCCGACCAAACCGCGCCTATAAGCAGCGTTGGTACTATATATCTAAAGTCCATAGTGCAGGTATGCGGATATTTAAAGCAGAAGGAAACGTAGCTACCAACCAAAAACGCATAGTAAACGACAAGGAAAATGAAGGGTATAATATTTTCCTTGCTTATAACGCTGCCCTCGTCGTTCGCCTTTAGGGATGAGCGCACACCCATAAACAAGCCGATAAGGCTTATTGCAATAAGCACCAAGGCGGAGAAAACAAGCACGTATCCAAAGAAGTTTTGCGTTGTGGAAACGTTTTTTAAGTTAAAGTATTCCCCAAACAAAGAGGTTTTTACAATGTACGGTGCTATGCCGTAATCGTAAAACTTTTCCCCTGCAACGGCACCGTTTGCCGCAGTTGCGCCAACGTTGGGGTACATATTAGACAGATGCCACGAGCCAATGCCCGTAAGCCTTTCCAAAAACGAGTACTTGCCCAAATACATATCGCTGTTTTGTGAAAGCGAGGGAACGTATCCCAGGGGCATATCGTATTTGATGAAGCAACGGATAGGCCACCAAAGCCCCAAGGGGAAGCAAATTGCCGCAAACAAAGCGAACTTTTTCCAAAGCGTTTTAAGGTTGTTAATAAAGCCGCCCGTTTTTGTTGTAAACAGCGAGTATAGGAAAACGTAGCCCGTGCCAAACGCAATCATTGCGCCTGAAAGCTTTGTCATCATCCCAAGCCCTATCGTTAAGGCAAGGATAACTGTGTTTTTAACGCTACGCTTTTTGTACCAACGCACCGTGTATAGCACGGAAAGGAACAAAAACAGCGTTGTTAGCGGGTCGTTATTAACGCTGCCCGCGAAGATGTAGAAGCTGGGGTGGAACGCAAGCACGGCAAACGCCGTATATAGCGCAACGCCTTTAAGCTTAAACTCACAAAACAGCTTGTAGCCAACAGCCATCATAGTTGCGGAGAACGCCATTGTAAGATACTGCACGTTTTCATAAGCTTGATAAACGGTTAATCCGCAAGCGGTTTGCGCCCTCATCCACAAAGCCGCCAAAAAGTGATGAAGCGGGGGGTGGTAGTATTGCGAAAGACCAGCGTTATATACTTTTTCAGTAGGCAACGCCCAGTTGTTGTAGATGTGCATTATATAGGTGTTATGCCTTGGATGTTCGCTAAACAGGTTGAAAACGTCGTGCTGGTTTTCGGGCAGGGTGATATCCAAAACGTACAAAAAACGCATAACAAGCCCTAAGCCAAACATCAGCATTATAACGGGGGATATAGCCTTCTTCTCCCTCAAGGCGGAAGCAAAGCTAAGCCCAAAGCAAAGAACAAAGCCCGTTACAAGCAGCCTTTCCTTCGGAGCTTCGATAAGCACAAAACAAAGGTATGCGGCAACGGTGGTAAGCAAAAGCGTGCCTACCGTGCAGGCGGTTTTGATAATGCCGTTTTCGTTTTCGGTGTATATGTGAAGGCAGTACAAAACCAACGCAAAGGTTAACAGCACAACCCCAACGCCAAACACCGCGCAAATACCCAGCGCCGCCGCAAGCGCAAGAATACTTGCACTTTTATTTTTCTTTATGATAAAAAACGCAAAAAGTGCAAACAACGATAGTGCTATCACCAGCAAAGCTATCCTTTGCGGTGTGCCGCTTAACGCCATTATCAGGCGGAAGGCAAGAAACGCCGCACCGCAAGTACCCAATACGTAAACCACGCGTATAACCACGTTGGTTTCTATGGCTTTAATAAACGCGCTTAAAGCGTACGCCAGCAACGCAAAAAGCACAAACACCGGTATCTGCCATATAAAGCCGTATTCACCGCTTATACCGTCCCTTGCGGAGCGTGCAACCTGATGCATTTGTGTAAAAAACAGAGAGAAGGTACACAAAAGCATCGTTGCCACGCAGGGATGCTTTTCTATAAAGCTTTCTAAGCTAAAGCTTTTTACTGCTTTGGTTATCATTATTGTTCACCGTTTTTCTTTTCTGCGGTTTCGTGGTATTCCTTTTCGGTGTTTACGTTCCAAACCGCGCTCTTATCAAAGCTGCCTTTAGCAATAGCGTCTGCCGCTTCCATAGCCGTTAGCATAGAATGGTCCATATTATTGTATCTGTGCTGGCCGTTTCTGCCTATGCAAAATAGGTTCTCATACCCATCAAGAAAGCTTTTAACCTCGTTAAAACGGTTGTAAACGCCAAAGTATGCGGGGTACGCCTTCTTAACGCGGATGCGAGTGCTTGCCTTAACGTCTTCCTTCTTAATAATGTCTATCTTCTCAAGCTCGGAGATGGCAAAATCTATAAAGTCCTTATCCTGCATATTCCACATCTCGTCGCCCTCGTTGCAGAAGTATTCAAGCCCCATCCAAACCTTATCTCTGTCCTCCACCATATAGGGCGACCAGTTGTTGAATATCTGAAGCCTACCTATCTTCACATCACGCTCTTGGATGTATATCCAACAGTCCGGAACGATGTTGCCAACGGTTTTCATCTTGGTTTTATTTTGGATAAGAAGCTTGTCCACAAGCAAGCCAACGGTAATAAAATCGCGGTAGGGCAAGCCGTTTGCAACCTCGCGCACGTTGGCGGGCGCGTTGTCAAAGCCCGCTATCAGATCCTTTATCGGCATAGAGGAAAGCGCCCAGTCACAATCCAGCACGCTGTCCTTCCCTTCGCGGTGTACCTTTATACCAACAACGCGATTGCCCTCGGTTACAACGCCCGTTGCCTTGGTTTCCATAAGTATAACGCCGCCTAACTTTTCCACCTCGTCCGCCAAGGTTTCCCAAAGCTGGCCGGGGCCCTTTTTGGGGTACAGGAACTGCTCTATAAGCGAGGTTTCAACGTTTTTGTCGCCCCCCTTGGTGAAGGGCTTTTTAATCATAGACCAAAGCGCCTTGCGAAGCGATAAGCCCTTAACGCGCTGTGCGCCCCAATCGGCAGAGATGTTTTCGGGATTAACGCCCCAAAGCTTAGTGGTATAATCCTCAAAAAACATTTCATAAAGCGGCTTGCCGAAACGGTTTATATAAAAATTTTTAAGGTTGGTTTCGGGCTGCTTGAACATAACGCTTTTTATATAGCCAAAGCCGCTAACCATAGTGCGCTTAAAGCCCATATTTTTAAAGGTTTCGGGCTTCATGGAGATGGGGTAATCAAAAAACTTACGCAAGAAGAATATGCGTGAAACGCGGGTACGCACAAGCATAACCCTATCTTCCTTTTCGGGGTCGGGGCCGCCCTTTTCCAAAGGCTTTTCGTTGCCTGTAATTATATCGTCGGCAGCGGGTGCGCCCTGTGCGGGCATAAGGTTGCGCCAAAACTCACAAACGCGCTCGTCCTTAGAGAAGAAACGGTGGCCGCCCAAGTCCATACGGTAACCGCCAACCTGCGCCGTGCGAGATATACCCCCTATATAAGGGCTTTCTTCAATAATAATCGGCAATATATCGGTGTTTTTAAGCAATTCATAAGCGGCGGTAAGCCCCGCAGGGCCTGCACCTATTATAACAGCGTGTTTTCTTTTCTTTTGCATTTTAGCTCTCCTTAAATACAAGTGTCTTTCTTCCAACGTAATTCCATATCAAAACGATACCCGCCACAACTATCTTAACCGCGTATTTACCGTAGCCAAGTATCATATCGTTAAAGCCTTCTCCTATTTTGGTGGTTAAAAACTGCGCCTCGCCCAGCCATTGCAAAAGCTCCGTAAGCAAAAGCCCAATAAAGCCCACCGCAAAGAATATAAACACGGCGCGCGCGTTTTTGCCCTGCTTTTGCTGTTTTTCCGTTTTAAAAACTATAAGCATTGATAGAATGTAATTAACAGCCAAGCCCGCAACAAAGCCTGCCGCGGTGGATACGGTGATAGCCACAGTGCCCGCTTTGCCGCCAAACAAAAGCTCGCGGAATAAAGCAAAGGTGCCAAAATCCACCAAAAAGGCTATGCCGCCTACCAAAACGTAACGCAAAAACTCAAAAATCAAAGCCTTTCGTGCGTTGTTTAAAGCCATTTATATCCCCCTTTCTATAGGAACGAATAGAACGCAAAGCAGGGGTGCAAGTACCATTTGCCCTCTTGCTTTATAAAATATATCTGTGCGGTTTTGTTTTCAACCACGTTTTCACCCTTTATGGTGTATTCAAAGGTGGCGGTGTGCACGGCTTGGGTGTTCTCCTCCGTAACGTACCGCTTATAGGTGTAGTAATCAAGGTTGGCGTCCCCAAGCTTGTCCACCTCCGTTTCGGCAACGGACGTAAGCGCGCCGTTTACGGTTATACCGCTTCCGTACGCTTCTTTATACGAGGTAATACTGCCTTTTAGCCATGCGCCCATATCGCTTATGTTGAAGAAGTACCCATAAACGTCGGTTTCTTCGTAATCCTTAACCATTTCGGGCGGGAACGCGGACAGATACTCCGCGGCGTTGCCGTTTATCAAAGCGGTAAGCGCGGCTGTAAGCACAGCCACCTCCGCATCGCTTCCGTTTATAACAATCGCGTTTTCTTCCGAGCCGCAGGCACATAAAAGCACCGCCGTAAGCAGTAAAAGCGCCGTTAATCGCTTCATTGTGCAACCTCCGTGCTTTCCTTGGCGTTTGCCGCATCTGCACCGTTCATCTTCATCTGCATAAACGCCTCCTTGGTTATTAGCACCTTGCGCTTCTTTGCGGAAGCATCAAACTGCCCAACAATACCCTTTTGCTCCAGCTTGTCTATTATACGCGCCGCGCGCCCGTAGCCCACGGATAGCCTGCGCTGTATAAGGGAGGTGGATATCGTGTCACACTCCAAAGCAAGCTCGATAGCATCCATCTCCAGCGGGTCTATGCTGCCGTCGTCCCCCTCGGCTTCACCGCCTTGGCGTTTGGAAGGCTTCTCACCGCAAAGCTGAGCCTCCTTTTCAATAATCGCCATAACGTCCTCGCTGTATTTAGCTTCAGCCGCCTGCTTAAGATAGGTACAAACGGATATAACCTCGCGCCCTTCAACAAACGCGCCCTGCACTCTTATAGGCTTCAAAACGCCAACGGGGTTATAAAGCATATCGCCCCTACCCATAAGCTTTTCTGCACCCGCTATATCAAGGATGGTTCGGCTGTCCACCTGAGAGGCAACCTTGCACGCTATTCTGGAGGGTACGTTTGCCTTTATCAAGCCTGTGATAACGTCCACAGAGGGCCTTTGCGTACCGATGATAAGGTACATACCTGCCGCACGCGCCTTCTGTGCAAGGCGGCAGATAGAGCTTTCAACCTCGCCCGGTGCGGTCATCATCAAGTCAGCAAGCTCGTCTATAACTATAACAACCTGCGGTATATATTCCTTTTCGGGGTTATCCGCAGTTATTTCGTTGTATTCCTCAAGGTTTCTTGCGCCAACCTCCTGTATCTCGGAGAAGCGCCTTTCCATTTCCATAACCGCCCAGCTTAACGAGCCTGCCGCCTTTTTAGGCTCTGTTACAACGGGAACAAGCAGGTGCGGTATCCCGTTATAGTCCGCAAACTCAACCTTTTTGGGGTCTATCAGTATAAGCTTAACCTCGTCCGGCTTAGCGCGGTACAAAAGGGAAACGATAAGCGAGTTAATACAAACGGATTTACCCATACCCGTAGCACCCGCAATAAGCAGGTGGGGCATCTTTGCAATATCAAGGAACACGGGGTTACCAACCACGTCCATACCCAAACAGCAAAGCAAATTACTTTTACTGCTTTTGAATGCCGCATCCTCTATAAGCTCGCGCAAACGCACAACGTTTTTGTTCTTGTTAGGTATCTCTATGCCCACCGCGGATTTGCCCGGTATTGGGCATTCCATTCTAATGCTTGTTGCGGCAAGGTGCAAGGCTATATCGTCACTAAGATTAGCTATCTGCCTTACGCGCACGCCCGCATCGGGCTGTAGCTCGTACCTTGTAACCGTAGGGCCACAGCTTGTGTTGATTATCTTCGCCCTAACGCCAAAGTTTGCAAGCGTTTCCACAAGCATATCGCTTGTACGCTGTACCTCCTCGGGGGAGAAGCCTTCCTTATCCACGCTTTTTGCTGTTAGCAAGCTGATGGGCGGGAATACGTAAACCGCCTCCTCCGATACAACGGGCGTTGCTTCAACCTCAAGTGCAACCTCCTCTATCGGCTCCTCTTTAGGTTCTTCTATTGGCTCTTCCTCTGTTTTTATCTCCTCTGCTTCGGTAGGCTTGTCCTCCGTATCAGGGGCGTTGCTTTCAAACAGCGCAGAGCTTTTAAAATCAAATGGCGGCTGAGGTGCTTCCTCCTCCAACGCGGCTTCAGGCATACGCTTGCCATCATCCGCAAAGATTTCTTTATAATCCTCCGCAGGCTCGCTTTCGGGCTGTGTGCGCGTTCTGTTTATTTCTATCTGGCGCGGAATGCTTACAGGCTCCTCTGCGGTGTTGCCATCATCTTCGTCCTCAAAATCGGGAAGTGCTCTTTTCTTACTTTGCGCCTTCTCGTTTGCCTTTTTATACTTCTTGGGGTCCCTAAGCTCAACGCCTGCGCGCCCCTTCCTATCGCTTTCCTCAGGAACGTACGCCGTTATCTCCTCCTCTTCGTTATCCGTAGTGTCTGCCACCTGCACGGTTAGCGTGCGTAGGTTGCGTATAAACGCGCGTGCCGCACGCAAGGGGGTAGAGTTAAACAGCAAAGGAAGCGTAACGATAAACACTATTATAAGCAGCGTTATGGTTGCCGCCTCACCAATAAAATCGTGCAACGCGGCGTATGCGTTGCCGCCTATAAGCCCCGTGCCAACGCCTGCCTTGCCCAGCTTCCACATATTTGCGCCAAGGCTTTGTGCCGTATCGTCAGTTGCGAAATAGTGTATAGCCATTATAAGCGTTAGATAGCTTATGCTTGCGAACACCCATTTCATAGCAACCTTATCGTTTTTCCTGTCCTTAAACCAAGTAACAAGTATAGCTATAAGATACGCGGGCATAAACAGCAAGCCCCATTCGCCAACAAGGCCGCAAAGGAACGGGCGCATTACGCTGCCGAAAAACGCCATATCGTCAAATATAAGCAGGAACAAAAGCATTAACGCTATAAACGCGGTTATACAAAAGCCAAGAATGGGCGTGCCCTTGTTTTCTGCGGCGGGAGCGGTGGCCTTGCTTTGCTTGCTTGCAGGGGCTTTTTGGGGTGCAGCCGCTTTCTTAGCCGTGCTTTTTTTAGCTTCGGGCTTTGTGGCTTTTGCTTTGCTTTTTGCGCCCGAGGAGGTCTTTTTTTGTTGCATAAATTTTACCTATCCGAAAGTTATTTTATGAAAATATCCCCCACGATAGCCGCAGTGCCTACAACAAGGCTGTATACGGCAAACGGGGTAAAGCTGTTGCGCTTAGCGAAGAACTGAAGCAGCTTGATCGCAAAAATGCCGGAGATAATAGCGGCGCACATCCCTGCAAGGCACGGCAAAACGCCAACCTCATCAAAAAAGCCGCTACCGATATCCGCAAGCTCCAATATATTTGCGCCAAGGATTGCGGGTATAGACATCAAAAACGAAAACCTAACCGCATCCTCACGCTTAAGGCCGTTAAACAGGCCGCCCGTTATGGTTGCGCCCGAACGGGAAATGCCGGGCAGTATGCCCGCAAGCTGAAACAGCCCTATGTATAAAGCGCGAAGCAGGGAAGAGCCTTCAAGGCTTTCGCTTGCTTTGTTAAGCTTGTCGGAAACGAAAAGCATAACGCCGTTTACAAGCAGTAAAACGCCTATCGCCCAGCTAACGTCCGCAAGAGCCTTAACCTTATCGGAAAGCAACGCGGCGGGAACAAGCACAAGCGTTGCTATGCATATCATAAGAAACAGCTTTTCGTTGCTTGAAAGCGCGCCCTTTGCGCCGCCCTTTCTAAAAGGCCTTGCGCAGATAGAGAAGAAGCCGTTAAAAAGGCATACTATGTCCTTGTAATACATAATAAAAACGGCAATAAGCGTTGCAAAATGCAGAAGGATGTTAAACGAGAAGAACTCCTCCGCGCTTTTGGTGCCGAAAAAGTTTTGCGCCAGCGCAAGATGCCCACTGCTGGAGATGGGCAAAAACTCTGCCACGCCTTGAACAAAGCCGTATATTATAGCTTCAAATACGTTCATCGTTTGTTTTCTCCTTTACGGCATATAGCCGTGTAGATTTGCGCGCCGCCAAAGCTCAACGCCGAAAGCGCCGTGGCGATACATAGTACCTTAAGCGAGATGCGGAAAAACCTTTGCATACTGCTTTCTGCGCTTATTATGCGTATGCCGAAAACTCTGGTAACAGAGCTTGCGGTAGAAGTGGCCTTGGTTGAAACAACAGCGTAGTACTCCCCTATCTCAACGGGAGGTGCTTCAAGCGGGATTGATGCTCCGTTCTCAAGCCGATAGTAGCATACGCTACACTCAACAAAATCGGGCGTTACGGTGTACTGTAGCGCCTTAGGCTTGCCGTTTGCCGTGTAAACAAGGCTTTCTGCCGATATAATAGGCGTAACCTTGTTTATCGTTATATAGCAGTACGAAAGCGTAAAGCTGTAATGCGCTGTATCGGCAGGGCAAGCGCTTATAAGATAGGTGCCGCAATTAACAAGCGGAAACTCAACGCTTTCCCCCACTAAGCCGTTTTCATAAATATATGCTTGGTACTCCAATTCAATACCAGCGGGCGATACAATCGCTTCGGCAGGATATATCCCGCTTGGCGTGTAGGTAAAGCTTGCATCGTCCATTATTATCTCAGGCGATAGCTTATCAATAATAAGCCTGCCCGTACCAACCACCGTGTCAAGCACAAAGCAGGAGGCGATGTAATCCCCCGGCTCGGTAGGAAGCTGCTCCGTATACTCGCCCGTGGTGCCGTTGGCGTAAAGGTGGCTATACATAAGGCGCGCTTTAACGCCCGAAACGTTTAGCGAAAAGCTTGGTTGCTTGTAGCTTACGGAATAGGTTGCGCTAATGCTTTCTACCGTTGCATTAAACTCGTCAGGCACGCTTTTTAAGGCGTTTTCCTCAGATAAAGGCGCGCCCTGCTTTTCTGCTATCTCGTATATGAGGTATTTACCTGCACAGTACAGACTTGGGTCATCAAACTCCGCCTCGATATAAACAAGGTACTTGCCTATATCCTTAGGCACGGCAACCTCCACGCCCGTGTCCGCCAAAAACTTTATAGCGCGGTAGCTAACCGTAACCCTTGCACTTTCAGCCGCGCTTTCGGGCACAAGCGTATACTTAACGGGGTTATCCATCGCGGTGTGCGCCACAACCGTGTCCGTTACCGAAATAAACACCTCGGTTTTATCGGAAACGGGCGCGGTATCTGCCGCCTGCACCTGTGCGGGAACGGCAAAAAGCATAAGCATTGCAACAGCAAATGCTACAAACAAGCCCCTACGCACAAGCACACACCTACCCCTTTTGATTTTATATTATAGTATATCAAAAAAAATGTGTTTTTTCAAGTGCTGTATTGAATTATTATCGCTTTTATGTTATTCTTTTAGTAAGAAAGGGCGGTGTTTGCCGATGGTGTTGTTGGGCAACTGTTGGGATGAGCTTTTAAAGGACGAATTTGCAAAGGAATACTATCAAAAGCTGCGTGTATTTTTAAAGCAGGAGTATTTGCATTCGGGCAAGCGCATTTTCCCTTTAATGGATAATATTTTCAACGCACTTAAATATACTGATTATAACGACGTTAAGGCGGTTATCCTTGGGCAGGACCCATACCACGGTGCAGGGCAAGCGCACGGGCTTTGCTTTTCCGTGGAGCGTGGCGTGGCGGCACCTCCGTCGTTGGTGAACATATATAAGGAGCTTAACGCTGATTTGGGCGTGCCCATCCCTTCACACGGGTGCCTAACCGATTGGGCAAAAAATGGCGTGCTGTTGCTTAACAGCGTGCTTACCGTGCGCGAGGGGCTTGCAGGCAGCCACCGTGGCAGAGGCTGGGAGGTGTTTACCGACCGTGTTATACAGCTGCTTAACGAGCGTGAAAAGCCAATAGTTTTTCTGCTTTGGGGGAACTACGCCAAGGCAAAAGCGGCGCTGATAAACCAAAACCGCCATCTTGTATTAACGGCGGCGCACCCAAGCCCGCTTTCGGCATACAACGGCTTTTTCGGTTGCAGGCACTTTTCTGCCGCCAACAAGTTTCTTGGCGAAAACGCGATAGATTGGAGAATTGACGAATGAAGCTTAACTTTACAAAAATGCACGGATGCGGAAACGATTACATATATATCAATTGCTTTGAAACACAGCTTAACAACCCAAACGATATCGCAAAAACCTTGGCAAAGCGGCATTTTTCAATAGGCGCGGATGGGCTTGTGATGATTTGCCCATCAAGCACGGCAGATGCTATGATGAGGATGTTTAACGCAGACGGTAGCGAGAGCAGAATGTGCGGCAACGCAATACGCTGTGTGGGCAAGTATTTGTACGATAGCGGTATCGCTAAAAAGGAAGTTATAAGGGTGGACACCCTAAGCGGCATAAAAACGCTTTATATGCAGATAAAAAACGGTATAGCGGTTGGCGCAACCGTTGATATGGGCAAGGCATCGTTTAAGAAAGAGGACGTGCCCGTGGTTTGGGAAGCGGAGGGTACTGTTTCCGTGCCGCTTACCGTGCTTGACAGGCAGTTTATCTGCACGGCTTTGTCTATGGGAAGCTCACATGCTGTGTGCTTTGTGGAGGATACAGCGGCTTTCCCGCTGGAAAAATACGGCCCCGCGTTTGAAAACCACCCCGCTTTTCCCGACCGTGTTAATGCGGAGTTTGTGCGTGTTATAGACAAGAGTAATCTTGATATGCGCGTTTGGGAGCGCGGAAGCGGTGAAACCTGGGCTTGCGGAACGGGTAGCTGTGCTTGTGTTGCGGCGGCTTGTGCAAACGGCTTTTGCGCCTACGGCGAGGATGTTACCGTAAATTTAAAAGGCGGCAAGCTTATCATAAACGTAACGCAAGAGCGCGTGCTTATGACAGGGCCTGCCGTAAAGGTATGCGATGGGGTTGTGTATTTATGATATTAAGGCTCTGCAACCGTTTCAAGCCATTTGATAAAGGCGGTTTTGGGAACAAGCTTTCTGTTGCCCACCGTAACGGTTGGGAAATCCTTTTGTGCCATCAGCGCGTATGCGCCTGAGCGCGATATACACATCGCGGCGGAAACTTCTTTTGCCGAAAGCACTATCGGCAGTTCATCGTAGCTTTTGTAGATGGGCTGTGCCATTTTGCTTCACTTCCTTTCACAGTTGCATTTTAGCAAAGCGAAAGGGAAATAAAACGGACTTTTTGCTTGTAAATAGGAGCAAGTTATGAACAAATTAAAAGCCTTTGCGTTCGCCTGCTTGATATCGGTGCTTTCTGCCGTTAGCGCGTGCGACGGAAACGAAGCACCGCCCGCCTTGTCAAGCGCAGATGCGCAAAGCGAGGAAAGTGAAATTGTTTTGGAAAGCATCGAAAGCTCGTATGCTTATATGGACACAAACAGCTTCGAGGAGAAAGAAAACGGGCTGTATACATCCGAGGGCTTCTACGTGGTTTTGCCTGAGAATTATGTTAGGCAGGAGAACGAGAGGTTTGCCTTGTACGCTGTTGAAAAGGACAAAAGCGTAATTGCGCTGTTGGCTGAAAGCTTTTACGATGTGCTTAGCGCGGGTATGGACGCAAATATGCCTGCAAGCGAATATGCAAAGCTTGTTATAGAAGCGGATGACGGCGTGCAAGCAACGGTGCTTGATAAAGGCGGAAACGCTTATTTTGAGTACGTTAAGGAAATGGACGGCGAGCAATACAGGTATTTTGTATACGCATATAGGGGTAGCGGCGCATATTATCTTTTGCAGTTCTGCTGTAACGATATCGAGGCGGATTTTTACAGAGAAGCGTTTGAGCAAATTGAGAAAAGCGTGGAAATAAAGTAATAGAACAAATAAAATCCCACGGGGAAGAACCCCGTGGGATATATTGTTAGTTAGTTAAAGCTAAGGTTAATTATTTAACCTTCTTAGCAACTACAACACCTGCAAGAGAAACAACTGCAAGTACTGCGAATATGCCAAGACCAAGGTCGCCGGTGTTGCCGGTGCTGCCGCCGTTGTTGGAGCCGCCGCCGAAATCGCCGGTTCTGGTACCCATAACCATTAACTCGTCAAGCTGAACGATATAGCCACGGCCGGTAACAGCGTATTCGCCTTCGGCTGCTGCGGAAATATCGGTATTGAGAGTAACTCTAACTGCAGTAACGTCTGCAATAGCATCGAAGTTTGCATTGAGCGTGAAGAACTGATCTAAATTAGTAACGCCATCATCAATGCTGTACTGGCCAGCGCCTTCTATAGCAACTTTTTCTTCGGTAAAGGTAACGGGAACAAATTCGCCGCCCTTAACGGAAACTTCGATTGCTTTGATGTTACAAAATCTGTTACCGCCACGACGAGCACCATCAAGAACAACCTTGTCTATAGTGTTAAGACCGTCAAGGTTGAGGGTGATGAAGTGTTCTCTGTTGGTGCCGGCAAGCTCGGAGGTGATGGTTCTTATGGGGTCGCCACCGGATTTAAGTTGGAAAAGCTTACGAACAACGCCATCGGTAAGAAGCTTGCAATCTTCATCCGGAGCGGAGGGACCAAAGAAGTTAGCTTCGTTGTCGCTGTTAGCGTAGGTGTAAGGTCTGCCAAGAGCAACGTTGGTGTAAGCGGGAGCATCGTCAGAAGTTACGTCGTCGGAAGTTGCATCGTCAGAAGTTGCATCGTCAGAAGTTGCATCGTCGGAAGTTACGTCGTCGGAAGTTACGTCGTCGGAAGTTGCATCATCGGAAGTTGCATCATCGGAAGTTACATCGTCAGAAGTATCGCCGCTGATAGCGTTAGCATAGCCTTCGATTTCGTCAAGCTGAACGATGTAAGCGTTGGAGCCATCGGGACGAGTAGTGTCTACAGTAAGCTTAAGACCCATAACGTCAGTAGCACCGGTAACGTTGATTACAACATCGTAGTACTGGGGAGCGCTAGTAACTTGGTCGCCAGCGGTGCATTCAGGAGCACCTTCGATAGCAACATATTCATCGGTGAATTCTGCTGCGGTGTAAACAAGACCGTCAGTAGTATACTCAACAGAAACTACGTCGAGATGCCTGTTTACGGAAGCATCAACGAAGAATGCTCTTGTGCCTTTGATAACGAGAGCACCGATAGTAGTAGCATCCTCAAATGCAAATTCAATTACAGTGTCCAAAGAAGAGCCAGCCATTTCCAAGGAAACGCCGGGAACACCATTGATGCCGTTGAAATTGTTAGTGCCGTCACCACGGAAAGCACCGTTGGTTAAAAGTTTGTTTTCAGGGTCAAGACAATTGCTAGACTCATAAGGTGTAGTACCGGTAACGGTATAGCTTGCGCCGAGGAGAAGGTTTTCGTCTGCTGCGGAAACGGTAGCAACGGTTGCGAAGCAGCAAGCTACCAAAACAACAGCAAGAAGAATTGCGGTGATTTTTTTCATCGTTCGTTTTCCTTTCTTGATTTTATTTTTTTTGATGAAAAGTTGCGCTAAGGGAAAATTATTCCATTAGATATTTCATATTACCATAATATATAAGCCTTGTCAATAGTTTTTTCATTTTTAGTTTTTCAGCTATATTATATGCGCTAAAGCAAGATAAATTACAGTAAATATTTAGCAAGCTCGTAAAAATCGTTTAAAACGGCGAAAGCTTTATTGTCAATAAGCTCGTTTTTGAAATCAGAGCCGTTTACAACCCCTATGCATTCTATGCCGTTTTCTTTTGCCCCTTCGATATCGTAAACACGGTCGCCTATCATAACGCAATCGTTTTTGTCCGCACCCGCCATAGCGATTGCCCTTGCAATAATTTTAGGCTTGCTGTCCAAATCGGGCGTAAAGCTTGCGGCGGAAACATAGTCAAAATACGTGCTAACTTCAAGTATATCAAGCACCTTTTTTGCAAAAACCTCCGGCTTGCTGGTTGCAAGCATTATGGTTTTGCCCTTTTGCTTTGCTTCTGCAAGAAACTCTCTCACACCGGGGAAAAGGCTGATGTTGTATATGCCTTTTTCTGCGTAATGCTCTCTGTAAAGCGCGATAGCCTTTTCGGCGTCCTGCTCAGACAAGCCGATGTAATGGGTGTAGGAATACCTAAGCGGTGGGCCTACAAACCGCGCCAAAAACTCTCTGCTTGGAGGTGTAAGCCCCATTTTGTTAAGCGAATACTCTATGGAATCCATTATCCCCGGAGCAGAATCGGATACGGTACCGTCCAAATCAAAAAGCAGAAAAGCTTTGTTTTTCATAATATGCCCATCCTTAAAGAAATAATTGTGTTTTAGGAAATTATAAAACAAATCGTTGCGGTTTGCAATACGGTGTTGCATATTTTTTTAGGCTGTTGTATAATTGACAAGGAAAACGGAGGTGGTATACAATGGCGGACGTATGTGTAATAGGCGGCGGCGCGGCAGGGCTTACAGCGGCGTATTTTGCGGCGGCAGGCGGTGCGGCGGTTACCGTTTATGAGCGTAACGAAGCTTGCGGAAAAAAGCTTAATATAACGGGCAAGGGTAGGTGCAACCTTACCAACCAATGCGATATACAAACCTTTTTGCAAAACGTGCCCGTGAACCCTCGGTTTTTATATAAGGCACTTAACAATTTCCCGCCGGAGCAGGTTATGCAGTTTTTTGAGATGCTTGGTGTGCCGCTTAAGGTGGAGCGCGGCAGGCGCGTTTTCCCTGTAAGCGATAGGGCGGCGGATATAACTGCGGCACTTGTGAACGCGTGCAGAGCTATGGGCGTAAAGCTTGTTCACGCCCGCGTGCGCGGTGTGAACGCGGAAAACGGTTGCTTTTCACATATAGCTTTGGGTGGCGGAAAAAAGGCGCACCACGATGCGTGCATTATTGCAACGGGCGGTGCTTCTTACCCCCGTACAGGCAGCGATGGTGACGGTTACGCCTTCGCCAAGTCGGTGGGGCACACCGTTGTGGCGTTGAAGCCTTCGTTGGTGCCGCTTTGCTCGGACGATGCTTTGTGTGCGGACTGTATGGGGCTTTCGCTTAAGAACGTGAAGGTGTCCTTTTCGTCTGCTGAGGGTAAGCCGCTTTACAGCGAGATGGGGGAGATGCTGTTTACTCACTTCGGCATAAGCGGGCCTGTTGTACTTTCTGCCTCGGCACATATAGGGGACGGTGTTGGCGTAAAGGCGGTTATAGATTTAAAGCCCGCCTTGGACGAGGAAACCTTGGATAAACGCATACTTCGTGATTTTGAGGAAAACCGAAACAGAGATTACTGCAACAGCCTTTCTGCACTTCTGCCGCAGAAGCTGATACCTGTAATAGTTAGAAAAAGCGGGATAGCACCGCATAAAAAGGTTAATTCCATAACCAAGGAGGAAAGGAAAGCACTTGTAAGGCTGATAAAGGGCTTGGAGTTTACGCTTAACGGAAAACGCCCCATTGATGAAGCAATAGTAACAAGCGGCGGCGTTGCGGTAAACGAGATAAATCCTTCCACTATGGAGTCTAAGCTGGTAAGCGGCTTGTTTTTTGCGGGCGAGGTTATAGACGTGGACGCCTACACGGGCGGCTATAATTTGCAAATAGCCTTTGCAACAGGCGCATTGGCAGGAGAAAACGCTTCATACATCGAATGATAAGAAGAAACGCAGACGTTAAAGCCTGCGTTTCTTCAGACCGCTGACAAAGGCACAGAACACGAAAAAATAAAATTTCATTCCCATAAAGAAGAAAATTCGAGGAGTTTCATCCTCGAATTTTCTTCAATTATTGTATTTTTTCGTTCAAAACGAACCTCGGCTCACAGTACTTAGTACAGTTCTCGCCTCGGTTCGTCTTGTCTGCACTCTTTCTCAGCACTCTGCCAGCTTGATGACAAGGT
>JAZNUB010000046.1:0-58528 GCA_045592105.1 Eubacteriales bacterium
ATCTGGCTATGATAGATATCACGAAAAAGTGGACCGGACGCCGTCAGGACTGGAGCCTGATCCACGCACAAATGGCGGTCTATTTTGAGGACCGTATGCCCGAGTAACAGAAAACCGCCTGCCTGTCAAGGGTAAAATGAAAAGCGGCCTTACTGCCGCTGCCCTTGACAGACATTCAATTTTCTGTTAATACTATAATTAAGAGGTGGTGTCAATGCCACCACCCCAGAAATAATATTCTGCCCTATTTTACGCCACCGATTGGAGTTTACACAAAATTTGGGATATACCCCTGCTAAATTTGAAATCCTTTTTTTTATGACACAAACCCGCCTCGAAAGACGGGTTTGTCAGTAATCTGAGGGTTGCTTTAAAAGCAGCCCTTTTTTTGTGCAAAATCGCACCAACAAAAAGAGTATAAACGTTAAGTTTTCGTTTATGCCCTCTCAATATCATTCGTTTATCCCACCAACGTTTTCAAAAGCTGAAAGCAAGTGCCACAAGGAAAGAAGCTCAAGCATCTCGTCCGCAGTCGTGGTCAACCGCAAATGTTATGTATCTTTGCATAAGCTTGCACTTAAGCATTTTTTTGTATCCGTATGCAAGGTATCATCAAAGAAATCACGTATCATTTCACAGCAATGCGTTATAATAGCCATGGAAGAGTTTAGCTGTGCAGATAGGTCTTTCACAAAGCTGCTTTTAATAGATGGGTTCACCTTTATAAAAGTGTCCAACGCTCCGGAATACTGCTTGCAAGCAATATTCACCGCATCCTTGAACACTTTTTTACCTCAGCGCGCTCATTTTGGCTTACTTGCAGCTCTATTAGAGAAAAAGCCTCGCTCAAACAGTCTTTAAGTATTTAACAATTGTCCGAAATATCGGAAACGGCACATACCGCGGCTTCACAATATACAGAATAAAAGCACGTTTCCCATCTCCTATATGTATCGGCAAGCTTTTTGTAGCGTTGACCTGCCGCCGCATAGTCATGCATAGACAAGGCGTTACGTGCGAGTTTTAGCTGAATTTCAGTATCCTCACCGCACATATTTGCTTCGTTGCTCTCAACCATACCTCTAACTTCATCAACTGTGTATTTCACGCCGCAATTTTCGCAAATAAATGCACCGTTCTTTTTTATCAAGCCTACGTGAGAACAAATTTCACACTTCATAAGCACCGCACTTCTTTCTTAATAATAAAAACGCTTTTTCGAATTAGAACTATTCTTCTTGTGATTATACACCTATAGCTCCTGTTTGTCAACATTCTTTCGACATTATAATTAAAATATAAAATGGTAATGGAGGGAAGAATATGCTAATATTTGATTTGCGTGACATTGGCAACAATATGCTGGCACACAGAAAAAAATCGGGTCTTACACAAGCCGAGCTTGCAGAGATCGCAGGCATTTCCGACCGAACCTACGCCGATATCGAAAGAGGTACAGTTAATATGCGCTTGCAAACCCTCTTGAAGATATGCGAAGGTCTTGGGATAACACCGGACGATATTTTAGTTAGCGAAGACCTCTCCTTGCACGAAAATGAGCTGATTGAATACCTTCAATCGCTACCGAAAAAGAAAAAAGATCTTGCACTAAAATTCCTTACCTTTTTTATTGATTCGATTTAAAAGCACAAATCTTCCTGCTTTCGTTGACAAATTTAAAAATGGGTGCTATAATCGCTGTAATAAACCGTTATTTTAGCTTGAGGTTATGATGGATTACAGGATTAAAAGATTAACGTATTCCGCCGCCGCGCTTGCCGCCGCGCTGCTTTTGCCGCTTTTAACGGGCGGTGATATGAAGCTTGGGAATATGCTTTGCTTGATGCATATACCCGTACTGATTTGCGGATTCATTTGCGGCCCGATTTGGGGCGGAGCCGTTGGGTTTGCCGCGCCTTTGCTTAGAGGGCTTATTTTTGGTAAACCGCCGTTTATGCCAACCGGTATTTGTATGGCGTTTGAGCTTTGCGCTTATGCTGTGTTTGCGGGGTTGCTTTATAAAGCACTTCCAAAAAAAGCACCCTATACATATCTTTCGCTCGCTTCCGCTATGGTATTGGGGCGCTTTGTATGGGGAATAGCGCAGTATATTGTTTTAAACGCCCAAGGCAAAGGGTTTACTCTTTCCGTATTTTGGACAAACGCTTTTGCCACCGCACTGCCCGGCATCGCTTTGCAATTAGTTCTTATCCCACTTGTGATAATAGCGCTTGAAAAAGCTAATTTAATACCTGCAAAACCAACCAAAAAGCCTGCTTAAGCAGGCTTTTTTGCATAATCTAACACCGTTATAACAAGGCTGAACAGGCAAAGGAACACAACGCTTAAATTAAAGCCCGTTATAAGGCACAAAGTTGCTCCCAAGGCAAGCATAAATATAAGCGACAGCAAATACACTGCCCTCTCCGCACTTTCTGCGCCAATACTTCCCTTTTGCATACACAAAAGGCAACGCAGCATCTCGCCGCCGTCTAACGTTTTTGCGGGTATAAGGTTTACAAGCGCATAGCACACACAGCTAAAGAAAAACAGCTTTCCATAGATGCCAAACAGCGGTATTAGTCCTATCGGTGCAAACAAAAAATTGAAAGCAACGCCACCCGAAGCAATTAACAGCTCCTGCTTATACGAGGTCATCCCGCCGTAATACATTCTGCCGCCCCAAGGCTCTATATCAAAACGCACTATCGGTGCGCCAACAGCGTTGGCCGCAAGAATATGCCCCAGCTCGTGCAATATTGCCGCAAGCAGCATTACAAGGCTTGAGGCAACACCGTTAAGCAAAAACACAAATACAAGCCCAACAAGTGCCAAAATATTAAGCCGTATACCGTAGTCACGTATTTCTATATACATCTAATCACTCCAACAGATCCTTTAGCGATGCGTTTGGCTTTTGGTAAACACCGCCACCCGCAAACACCTCTGCCGATTTGTTTTGTTGCTCCCTTGCCTCACACACAAGGTTTATACCTGTATACAAAAGCACCGCCAGCGCCAACAGCCACACAAGGCTTAGCTTACCCTTTATCCTTATTCTTTTCATAGTAGGCACCTCCGTTATAAAAATATTAACCTCCGTTTGTAAATATGACATTTTTTAGCCCCCTTACGGTATATACTTTCTGTAAGGGGGCTTTGCTTATGGAAACAGTTATATACGCAGATACGCTGTTTTTTATCAATTTTGTTATTGATGGGCTTTGCCTTGCGGTTAGCGCGCTTATTTTGGGCAGAGCGTTAAGTAAATGGCGTTTAGCTTTAGGAAGCGTTTTGGGCGGGTTGTACTCTGTTTTTGCGCTTTGGCTTCCCATTAACAACACCGTTTTGCAAATACTTTTACATCTGTGCGCCGCGATTATTATATGTATTGCCGCATTTAAATGGCAAAGCGCGGCAAAGGCTGCCGCTAACACCGTTTGCTTTTTCTTTGTTAGCGCACTTTTGGGCGGTATGCTTTGTGCCATATACAGCCTTTTGGGAAAATACGCGGTATACAACGGCGCATTTTATGCAGAGCTTTCCGCCGCCGCGCTTATAGCAGGAGCGTGCGTTGCAATGGCTTGTATTGCACTGTGCTTAGTTAAAGCAAAAACAAAAGCAGTATCTAAATATGCTGACATAAAGCTTGTGTTCCGTGGGAAGGCGTGCTTACTGCATTGCCTTTGCGATAGCGGCAACCTGCTTGTTTGCCCATACACGGCTTTACCCGTTGCGGTTATAAGCCTTAACGCCGCAAAAAAGCTTTTTAGCGATGCAGAGCTGGCGGCACTTTGCGAAGTGCCCGTATTAAACGGGGTTAGGCCGCTACCCGCCGGCGGTATAGGAGGAAACACCCTGCTTCCCTCCTTTATACCCGACGAGGCGGAAGCGAGAGCATTTGGGAAAAGCAAATACAAAAAGACAAGGCTTTGTATCGCGATAAGGCTGCAAAGCAACGATTTTGGCGGAAGCGATGGGATAATACCACCGTGTGTATTATAAAAGAGCAGAAAGGAAATAGCGTTTTGAAGAAAAAAGGAATTATTACAACTGTTATTAAAGCGATGCTTAGATGCTTGGCGTTGGGGAAAAGCGAGGTTTATTACATAAACGGGCCGCACACGCTACCGCCTCCGCTACCGCGCGAGGAGGAGGCACGGCTTATTGAAGAAGCTATAGACAGCCCCGCCGCGCGAAACGTGCTTATAGAGCATAATCTAAGGCTGGTTGTATACATTGCCAAAAAATTTGAAAGCCCCGCGGCAGGGCTTGAGGATTTGATATCCATTGGCACGATAGGGCTTATGAAGGCTGTGAACACCTTTAGACCCGATAAGCAGATCAAGCTTGCAACCTACGCCTCCCGTTGCATTGAAAACGAAATACTTATGTATATGCGTAAAACCTGCGGAAAAACAGAGCTGTCGCTGGACGAGCCTTTGAACACCGATTGGGACGGGAACGAGCTTTTGCTATCGGACGTGTTAGGCACCGAGAACGATTACGTTTACAGCAGTATCGAAACGGGAGAGGACAAAAAAATAATACGCCAAGCGCTTGATAAGCTTTCCGCGCGGGACAGGCTTATTATAGAAAAACGGTTTGGTTTTGGCAACGCCGACGGTAAGGAGCTTACGCAAAAAGAGGTTGCAGACCTTTTGGGGATATCACAATCGTATATATCAAGGCTTGAAAAGCGCATAATAGAAAAGCTTAAGGACGAGCTTTGCCGTATGGGGCTTCATTAGTTCTTGACAAAAAATATGCGCGGTGATATAATATTTTTGTGAATGCTTCCGCTGTACTATTATTATAGAAAAGGAGGTGCAAGGTACTATTTTACGCTTATTTGGCAAAGGCAGTGGTGACGTTAAGCAAACACCCGTGCCGCTTAAAACCGGCAAAGAAGGCTTGCCTTCCGCCGCTGTTTTTGTAGATTACGAACATTGGTATATCTCGCTTAACAACAACTACGGTATTAGGCCAAACATTAAATCTTGGTTTGAGAATTTGCAAAAGCGCGTGAACATTAAAGAGGTTGTTTTTTTTGCGGATTTCTCGCACAAAAATTTGGCAGACGAAATTGGGCGTATCCGCCCGTTTACCAATAAAATTATTGACACGCGCAGCCCCACAGGCACTAAAAAGGATTTTACGGATTTTATTATTCTTGATAACATTTATCAAAAGGCGTTGCTGGCAGACGATATAGAAGCATTCATTTTGTTTTCGGGTGATGGGCATTTTAGCTCTGTAACTTCTTTCTTAAAAAACATCTACGGCAAAGAGGTTGGCGTTTACGCCATCAAAGGCTGCTTTTCAAGACAGCTTCAGGAAACTTCTACTTGGTGTGTTACTTTGCCTGACGAAGCTGATGTTTTTGGGCTTTATTATCAAAAAATACTTGAATATCTAAAAACAGAAGAAAACAAAAATTCAAAAAAACTGCCTACATACGCTAAATGTATTGACGAACTTTCTAAAGACAAACGTATTGACCGCAAAAAAGCCGTTATCGCGCTTGATAAGCTTATTAAAAACAACGTTATTTCCAAGCGCAGCTTTAAGGGGCAAGGCTTTACGGTTAAGGATGCTTTGTTTGTTGATTGGGAGCTTGCCGCTGAAAACGAGCTGTTTTAACGAATTTTTTACTTATTTATTATAAAAATGTACCGTTTTTTTAATAAACGCTATTGCTTTTAACGTTTTTTGTGGTATAATAACATTAATGATGATAGTATAGTATAAAGAGTGAGCATTATTTAATGCTCGCTCTTTTAATGTGCATTTGTTTTGAGAGGTGCTTTTATGGCTAAAAACATCCCTGCAGAGGTGGAGGCGCTTATCAAGCCTTCTATTGAGGAGCTTGGTATCACGCTTTGGAACGTTGAGCTTGTTAAGGAAGGCAGTGGGCTTAATCTGCTTGTTACTATCGACAAGGACGAGGGGATTACAATTAACGACTGTGCCGAGGTTACACGCGTTATTGACCCTATGCTTGACGAGGCGGACCCTATCCCTACCTCGTATTGTCTTGAGGTTTCCAGCGTTGGGGTTGAGCGTGTTTTGCGCAGGCGTGAGCATTACGATTACGCTGTACGCACAAAGCTTCCCTGCAACGTTCGTCTGTTTGCCCCTGTTGACGGGGTTAAAGAGCTTTGCGGTGTGTTGCTTGGCTTTGACGAAAACGGTTTTAAGCTTCAATACGGCGAAAAGGAGCTTGATTTGCCTAAAAAATCCGTTGCAAAGCTTTATATAATGCACGAGGCTTAAGTTATCTATGGGCATAACGCCCTTAACAATATAATAACATCTAAAGAGGATATTAAAATGAACAAAGAATTTTTTGAAGCTTTAGAGATGCTTGAAAAAGAAAAAGGTATATCGGCAGAATATATGCTTGAAAAGGTAGAGGCGGCTTTGGTTTCTGCTTACAAGCGTGACAACGCCGGGCAGGATAACGTGCGCGTGCGTTTGGACCCGGAAAAGAAGGAAACGCGTATGTATCGCCAGCTTCTTATAGTTGAAGAGGTTGAGGATGATAAAACCCAAATCTCTTTGGAGGAGGCTTTAAAGAAATCCAAAAGATATAAGCTTGGTGACGTTTTTGAGATAGAAATGAAGCCCAAGAACTTTGGCCGTATCTCCGCACAAACAGGCAAGCAGGTTATTATACAGGCTATTAGAGAAGCAGAGCGCGGAATGATGATACGCGAATACGATGAAAAGATGGAAGATATAGTTTCTGCCATCGTTACCCGTGTTGACCCCACCACAGGCAACGCTTCGCTTGAAATAGGCAAGAACGAAATGGTGCTTTACAAGCACGAGCAGATTGCAGAAGAAAACCTCCAGGTTGGTGACCGTATTAAGGTGTTTATCACCGAGATACGCAAGGAAATGCGTGGGCCTTCCATAATACTATCCCGCGTGCATCCCGGCTTGGTTTCCCGCTTGTTTGAGCTTGAGGTGCCTGAGATTAAGGACGGTACCGTTGTTATCAACGCCGTTGCAAGAGAAGCAGGCAGCAGAACCAAGATAGCGGTTAGCTCCACTAATCCGGAGGTTGACCCTATCGGTGCTTGCATAGGCCCCAAGGGTGCCCGTAAGAACGCCATTTCCGCAGAGCTTGGCAACGAAAAGATTGATATAATCAAATACAGCGAGGAGGCTGATGCGTTTATCAGCGCTTCCCTTGCACCTGCTACCGTTCTTTCCGTTGTTAAATTGCCCGACGGTGATAACTCCTATCGTGTTATCGTTAATGACGACCAGCTTTCTCTCGCCATAGGCAGAAAAGGGCAAAACGCAAGGCTTGCCGCAAAGCTTACAGGGTGTAAGATAGACATAAAGAGCGCAAAAACACTTGAGGCTGAAGAAGCTGAAAACGAAGAAAGCGTTGAACAGGAAGCTACGGAAGAATAATAGTACTATTTCCCCGCCGTGTGTGGCATATTATTAACGCGTGTTGCGTTTTACGGAGTATGATATTTATGTCGGTAACAGCAAAGCATATACCAACAAGAAAATGCGTTGCCTGCAGAAGCTCTAAACCCAAGGCAGAGCTTTTGAGGGTGGTTAAATACCAAGGCAAGCTTTTTATTGACGATACCGCCAAGGCTGAAGGCAGAGGTGCCTATATCTGCAAGGACACAAGCTGTGTTAAGGCGGCAATTAAAACACGAAGGCTTGAAAAAGCGTTTCGGATGCAGGTACCGGCTGAAATATTAAACGCGTTGGAAGAGCTTTCCTTAAATATGGAGGTGTAATGATATATGGCAACAATCGAAAAGTATAGAATTAGCAGTCTTGCAAAAGACCTTAACGTTAAAAACAAAGAGCTTGTGCAGCTTTTAAGCGACCACGGTATGCCGAGAAGAAGCTCTATGTCCGTACTTGAGGAGCCTGAGCTTAGCCTGATATTTGAACACGTTACACAAAGCAATCAGGTTGATTTAACGGCGTTTTTCAAGTTTTACGATGAAAAGAAGGCGGCGGCTAAGGCTACGGAGGAGGCGGCTTCTCCCAAAGAAAGCGCAGCTAAAGAAAAGCCCGCGGCAGAGGCGCAAGAGCAAAACAAGCCGCAAAAGAAGGGCGCAGCCCCTGTTAAAAAGAAGGATAAAACTCAGGTTCGCCATGTTGACACCAGAGGCGGCGTTGCCGTTGACCTTTCCAAATACGATGAGAAGCTTGAGAAATACGATACCCGCTCCGATAAGGAAAGCAAGGGTGTTCAGCGTATAAAGAAAAAGAACGGTCAAAACCGTCAAAACGAAGGCTTTAAGGGCGGCAAGAACGATTGGAACAAGCAGAACAACGCGAAAAAGAACCCGCAGTTCAAGCCCAAGCCTGTTAAGCTTGTTATAAGCGTACCCGAAGAGATTACCGTTTCCGAGCTTGCTTCCCGTATGAAAACGGCAGTTGGCGAGGTTATTAAGCGCCTGATGAAGATGGGCGTTATGGCATCCGTGAACGAAACCGTTGATTTTGATACCGCTTACCTGCTTTGTGATGAAATGGGTATAGAGGTAAACAAAGAGGTTGTTGTTACGATAGAAGAAAAGCTGTTTGACGAAAGCGTTGATACCGCTGAACAGCTTCAACACAGAGCGCCCGTTGTTGTTGTAATGGGTCACGTTGACCACGGCAAGACTTCCCTGCTTGACGCTATACGCAATACAAGAGTTACTGCAGGTGAAGCAGGCGGTATTACACAGCATATCGGTGCATACAGCGTTTCCATAAATAACGAAAACATCACTTTCCTTGACACGCCCGGCCACGCAGCGTTTACCGCTATGCGTGCAAGGGGTGCAAATATCACGGATATAGCCGTTCTTGTTGTTGCGGCAGACGACGGTATTATGCCGCAAACGGTAGAGGCTATCAACCACGCTAAAGCCGCAGGCGTTTCCATAGTTGTTGCTATAAACAAGATGGATAAGCCCACAGCTAACCCCGACAACGTTAAGAACGCGCTTGTTCAATACGAATTAGTGCCTGAGGAGTGGGGTGGCGACGTTATATGCGTGCCCGTTTCCGCGCTTAAGCACGAGGGTATAGACGAGCTTTTGGAAATGATACTGCTTAATGCAGAGGTTATGGACCTTAAGGCTAACCCCAACAGAGCCGCAAAGGGCGTTGTTATAGAAGCTAAGCTTGATAAGGGGCGCGGTACCGTTGCAACCATTCTCGTTCAGAACGGTACCTTGAAGATGGGTGACGTTGTTATTGCAGGCACCTCCGTTGGCCGAGTAAGAGTTATGCTTAACGATAAAGGTCAGCGCATTACGGAAGCAGGTCCTTCCTGCCCCGTTGAGATAACCGGTCTTTCCGAAGTGCCTGATGCGGGCGACGTTTTCTATGCCGTTAAGGACGAAAAGATGGCAAGAGAGCTTGTTGAAAAGCGCAAGCAGGAAAAGAAAGAGGCTGAGTTTAGCCGTAACGCCAAGGTTAATTTGGATGATTTGTTCAGCCAGATCAGCGATGGTGTTAAGGAGCTTAACCTCATCGTTAAGGCAGACGTTCAAGGCTCTGCCGAGGCTGTTAAATCCAGCCTTGAAAAGCTTTCCAACGAGGAAGTTAAGGTTAAGGTTATACACGCAGGTGTTGGCGGCATAAGCGATAACGACGTTATGCTGGCTGATGCATCCAACGCTATTATCATCGGCTTCAACATAAGGCCCGATAAATCCGCGCTTGCTTCCGCTGATGAAAAGAACGTTGATATAAGAACATACCGTGTAATTTACGAGTGCCTTGAAGAAATAGAGGCTGCTATGAAGGGTATGCTTGCTCCTAAATTTAAAGAGGTTATCCTTGGCAGAGCTGAGGTTAGACAGACTATACACGTACCCAACGTTGGTACTATTGCAGGCTCTTACGTTCAGGACGGCAAGATTACAAGAAACGCTTCTATCCGCGTTGTGCGTGACAGCGTTGTTATATTCGAAGACAAGATTTCCTCCCTGCGCCGCTTCAAGGATGACGTTAGAGAGGTTGCACAGTCCTTTGAATGCGGTATCGGTCTTGATAAGTTTAACGATATCAAGGTTGGTGACATATTAGAGGCCTTCATTATGGAGGAAATTAAAGCGTAAGAAGGAATTTTAATGGCACACAGATTAGACAGAATTAACGAAAGCGTTGCGAGGGAGCTTACAGACATCCTTCGCAACGTAAAAGACCCAAGGGTTTCTACGGCGTTTATAAGCATTACAGGTGTTGAGGTTACGGCAGATTTGGCATTTGCCAAGGTGCATTACAGCGTGCTTGGCAAGGCAGACCCCGCGCTTGCTAAAGGGCTTGTTTCTGCAAGCGGCTATATTAGAGGCGAGCTTGCCGCGCGCCTTAACCTGCGTAACACGCCGAAGCTAACCTTTATAAAAGACGATACGGCAGAGAGGGCTATGAAGATATCGGATATACTGAAATCCACAACCTACTCTACCGACCCTAACGGCGAAAATGGTGAAACGAATGAATAGCATTAGTTATGCCGAAGCTGCCGCGTTCCTTGCGGAGCGCGACGGCTTTGTTGTTTTTACACACGCTAATCCCGATGGCGATACCATAGGCTCTGCCGCGGCGTTAGTACGCATACTGCGTGCGATGGGCAAAAGTGCCGTTGCCGTATGTGCGGACAGGATACCGCAAAAGCTTTCTTTTTTGGATAAGGACGGTGTTTTTGCAAACGCGCTTCCCGAAAATATCGGAACGGCTGTTAGCGTTGATGTTGCTTCCAAGGCGGTGCTTGGCGGGTTAGGCGATATTTGCGATGGTGAAGGCTTTGAGCTTTCTATTGACCATCACAAGGTAAACACACTTCCCTGCAAGCGTTTGCTTGTTAAGCCCGAATATATTGCAAACGGCGAAATTATCTACGAGCTTGCGCTTTTTATGGGCGCAAGGCTTGATTTTGATATAGCAGAGGCTTTATATACTGCAATATGCTCTGACAGCGGTGGGTTTAGGTATTCTAACACAAGGCCCGAAACCTACGAATACGCCGCAGAGTTTTTGCGTGCGGGTATTGACTTTGCGGATATAAACAGAAGGCTTTTTGAACAGAAAAGCGAAACGCAAATAAAGCTTGAGCGTGAAGCCTACAACGCTCTTACCGTGCATTACGGCGGTAAGCTTGCAGTTGTTGCGATAGACGAGGAAACTGCACTTAAATGCGGTGCTTCTGACACGGATTTTGACTCTGTAAACCAAATACCGCGCCAGCTTTGCGGTGTGGAGGTTTCCGCAGTTATACGCCCTAAAAAGGGCGAAACTAAGGTTTCCCTGCGTTCTAACGTGTATTACGACGTTTCTGCCTTTGCAAAGCGTTTTGGCGGCGGCGGACACGTGCATGCCGCAGGGTATCAATACGGCGGCTCCGTAAAGGATGCGGCGGAAGCATTAATCAAAGAGATGGACGGTACATTTTAAATGGATGTAAGCGGTGTACTTATTGTAGACAAGCCCCAGGGGATAAGCAGCCACACGGTTGTAAACCGCGTTAGACGAATATTTGATATTAGAACCGTTGGGCACGCAGGCACCTTGGACCCTTTAGCAACGGGCGTGCTTCCTATCCTTGTTGGGCGCGCCGTTAAAGCCTCTGAGTTTTTGAAGGAGCACGATAAGGAGTACATAGCAGGTGTAAAGCTTGGCGTTACTACCGACAGCTTTGACACAACGGGTAACGTTTTAACGCGCTTTGAGGGGGAACTGCCAAGCTTTAAGCAGTTTGAAAGCGCGGCTTTAAGCTTTAAAGGCACGTTTATGCAACTGCCGCCAATGTATTCCGCTTTAAAGGTTGGCGGTGTTAAGCTTGTTAAGCTTGCAAGGCAAGGCATTGAGGTGGAGCGTACTCCGCGTGAGGTTACTATTAGCAGTATAAAAGCTTTTGAGGAAAACGGCGAGTTTTATATAAAGGTTGCCTGCTCTAAGGGGACGTATATACGCACGCTTTGCGATGATATCGGTAAAGCGATGGGCTGTGGGGCGGTTATGTCTTCCCTGCGGCGTACCGTTGTGGGGGATTTCCATATTGAAAAGGCTTACACGCTTGATGAGCTTTCGGAGATGGACGAAGATGCACTTAAAGCCACGCTTATCCCGATTGACAGCCTTTTTTCCGAATATCAAGAGATATTTTTGCCCGCCTTTTACTCCACGCTTTACAAAAACGGTTGCGAAATATATTTTAAAAAGCTACGCCCCGCAGGTATAGACAGAGAAGCAGAGGGCGTGTACTACCGTGTTTATGACAAAAACGGATTTATAGCGCTTGGTGAAAGCGCACGGTTTGATAGCGGTATGGCGCTTAAAGCGCGAAAAATGTTTTTCAATTAAAAACCACTCCCAACAACAAGGCGCAAAATGCAAAACATTTTGTGCTTTTTCATTGGTATTTAATCAAAGGGGATTATAATATTATCGGAGGTGCTTGGTATGAGAATTCTTATTGCAGACGATGAAAGAGAGCTTAACGCTGTAATTGCTAAAAGGCTTGTTATGGAAGGCTTTACCGTGGATTGTTGCTTTAACGGCGAAGAAGCGTTGGATTATTTGCGCTTTGCTGACTATGACGCTATCATACTTGATATAATGATGCCTAAAATGTCCGGTTTGGAGCTACTTGCAAAGCTACGCGCACAAAAAAATATGGTGCCCG
Source organism: Eubacteriales bacterium (assembly GCA_045592105.1). Classification (GTDB taxonomy): domain Bacteria; phylum Bacillota; class Clostridia; order Oscillospirales; family CAG-382; genus SIG636. The sequence goes on from JAZNUB010000046.1 coordinate 12,671, forward strand.
TGCTTTTGCTTACTGCTAAGGACGGCGTTAACGACAGGGTTACGGGGCTTAACGCAGGCGCGGACGATTATTTGATAAAGCCCTTCTCGCTGGACGAGCTTATTGCAAGGCTTCGCGCTATAACACGCCGTAAAAGCGGCGTTGTGGTGAACGTGCTTACAGCCGCCGACCTTTGCATAAATCTTAACAACCACACGGTAACGCGGGGAGATAGAGAGATAACGCTTTCTTCCAAGGAATTTTCGATACTTGAGCTACTTGTTAGAAACAAAGGCAACGTTCTTACGCGCGAAAAAATTGAGGAGCATATATGGAACTACGATTACGAGGGCGGAAGCAACGTTATTGACGTTTATATTAGCTATCTCAGAAAAAAGGTAGACGGTAACGAGGAAAAAAAGCTTATTCACACCATAAGAGGCTTTGGATATATAGTAAAGGAATAGCACGATGAAAAAAATGAGCATAAAGCTTAGAATAACGCTTTATTTTACTTTGATACTGTTTTTGCTTTCTGCGGTGATGATGGGGTATATTATAGCTATATCAACGGCTTCTGCTGAAAACGAGCTGGAGAAAACGCTTGAAAGCCATGTAGATGATTTATACAACAAAGTATACTATAAGCCTACCAATGCCCCTTCGGACTCTACTCCGAACGGCAACCAGCCGCCGTTTCCACCCAATGATGGTAATAAAAACCCCGGCTCTATGCGTGACCCCGAGCAGCACAAAACCTATAAGCTGATTGTACCCACGGATTATTCGTTTAGAGATGGCGACGTTGCTTTATACATATACGAGGAAGGCGAGAATGCAACTATATACGGCCAGCTTTTTGATGGGCTGTATTTTGATGATGATACCGCCAAAAACGAAGCTATCGTTAAGCAAAGGACGGACAAAAAGGAATATCTTGTATACGCCAGATTCATTAAAGAGGGCGATAAAAAGGAAAGCGATGGCGCGTGGGTTGTGGGCGCAATTGACAACGATATCGTTAATACGATAGTATACGATACGTTAAAGTACGCAATAGTTGCTTTACCCGTTATTATTCTGCTTGCCGCGGCATTTGGTTACATAGTTACCAAGCGCGCTTTTCGCCCCGTTGCAGAGATTACAAACGCCGCTAACGAGATAGCAAACGGAAGCGACCTATCAAAGCGCATAAATTTGGGCGAGGGCGGCGATGAAATCTTTAAGCTTGCTTCCACGGTTGACAGCATGCTTGAAACTATACAAAGGGATTTTGAGCGTGAAAAGCAGTTTACAAACGATGCCTCGCACGAGCTTAGAACGCCTGTATCTATAATTATGGCACAAAGCGAGCTTGCGCTTGACAGCAAGGCAAGCGACAATGACCGTATAGAAGCGTTGGAAAGCATTAACCGCCAAAGCCACAGGGTAAACAAGCTGTTGGCAGAGCTGTTAAACCTTGCGCGCTCTGATAACGGAAAAACCGTTTTGGAAAAGGAAAGCTTTGATTTAACGGAGCTTGCTGAGATGGTTATTGAAGAAAAAAGCGCGTTTGCGGAAGCAAAAAGCATAAGCTTGCGCCTTGTAAGCAATGAGCCCGTTATGGTTGTTGCAGACCAAACCTTGCTTATGAGGGTTCTAATCAACCTGATAACCAACTCCGTTAAATACGGCAAGGAAGGCGGTTTAACCGAGGTAAGCGTTGAAAGAAAGGGCGAAAACGGCGCAGTTTGCCGTGTGAAGGACAACGGTATCGGCATATCAAAAGATGATATAGACAAGGTTTGGAACCGCTTTTTCCGCGCAGATACCGCACGCACCTTTGACGAAAACGGAAGCTTTGGGCTTGGGCTACCGATGGTTAAAAGCATAGTAGAAGCACACGGCGGAACCGTAAAAGCCGAAAGCGTGCTTGGAGAAGGCTCTGTTTTCGAGTTCACAATTTAACACATATATGGGGAATGTGAAAAAAGGCTGGACCGCTGCCATTTTTCCCTCCCCCCTAAAGCGAGGTGCTGTAAAAAACCATGTTTTTTACAGCACCTTTTGTTTGACTTAATAAACACACTGTGATATAATGTAATGTTAATAAGGGAGGGATAAAGTTGATATTCGGAAAGCACATTAACAAATATTATTTGAAATACTCCTGGGCTTTGCTTATCGGGCTTACAGCACTTATAATGATAGACTATTTTCAGCTAAAAATACCTGAGATATACCGTATGGTTATCAACGGTATGAACGGGCAAAGCGAAGCGGGAGTTGTGTTTAACACGGACTATCTGCTTGATAAGATTTGTATGCCACTTATCGGTGTTATACTTGCAATGGTTATCGGGCGTTTTTTATGGCGCGTTTGCTTTTTCGGCACAGCTTTGAAGGTTGAAACGGAAATCAGATACCGTATGTTTGACCACTGCAAGGACCTTTCCCACCAATACTATCAGGTAAACAAGGTTGGCAATATGATGTCCTTGTTCACCAACGATTTGGAAACCGTGCAGGACTGCTTTAGTATGGGGGTAATGACGTTTTTTGACGCTATCTTCCTTGGCACGCTTGCCGTTATAAAAATGTGGCGTATGAACCACATACTGACCACGCTTTCGCTTATTCCAATGACGTTTCTTTTGGTTGCGGCGTTGGTTTTGGGGAGATACCTTACCAAAAAGTGGAACCGCAGGCAGGAGGCGTTCTCTTCCCTTTCGGATTTCGCGCAGGAAAGCTTTTCGGGCATTGCCGTGGTTAAGGCGTTTGTTAAAGAGGCTAAGGAGCTTTGGGCGTTTAAAAAGCTTAACGTTGAAAACGAAAACGCCAACGTGGATTTTACGCGGCTTTCCACGCTTTTGCGTATCTCCGTTATGCTGTTTGTAGAGTCCGTTATATGCGTAATATTAGGGTACGGCGGATATCTTGTGTATATCGGCGGCTTTGATGCGGGCGAGCTTGTTGAGTTTATTGGCTACTTTAACGCCATAATATGGCCCGTTATGGCTGTATCGGAGCTTATAGAAATGCGCTCTCGCGGGAAGGCATCGCTTAAACGTATAAGCGAACTGCTTGATGCCAAGCGTGACGTTTACGACCGCGGCGAGATGGAACAGGCAAACTATATCAAAGGTAACATAGAGTTTCGTAATCTCAGCTTCCGTTACCCCGATGGTGACAGGAACGCTTTAACAAACCTTAGCTTCACCATAAACGCAGGCGAAAACGTTGGGCTTGTAGGCAAAACGGGGTGCGGCAAAACTACGGTTGTTGACCTGATACTTCGTACATATAACGTGGACGAAGGGATGCTTTTTATCGATGGGCACGATGTAAATAAGCTTCCTATTCGAACCGTGCGCGATGCGTGTGCCTACGTGCCGCAGGATAACTTTTTGTTTAGCGATACGATAGAAAGCAACATAGCCTTCTCCAAAGACGATCTGCCCGGAAGCGAGATTGAAAACGCGGCGGTGCTTTCGGACGTTGATGCTGATATACGCGGATTTACCGATGGATACGCAACCATACTTGGCGAGCGCGGCGTTACCGTATCCGGCGGGCAAAAACAGCGCATATCAATTGCTCGCGCTCTTATTAAGGATGCGCCTATACTTATACTGGACGATTCTGTTTCCGCAGTTGATACGAAAACGGAAAAGATTATTCTTGACAACCTTAAAAACACGCGCAAGGGGCGCACTACAATACTGATTGCACACCGTATCTCCACCGTTGAAAATATGGACAAGATAGTGTTTATGGGTAACGGCACGGTTATTGCGGTTGGCACGCACAACGAGCTTTTGGAAAGATGTGACGAATACCACCGTATGGTACAGCTTCAAAAGCTTGAAGCAAAAGGAGGTGAAGACGGCAATGCGTGAGTACCTTCCTCTTCTGATAATCGGCGCGCTGATAGGTGTTTTTACGCTGATTTTTTCCGTGGCATACGCTACGATGAAAAACAAAAAGGAAAACATTGGCTTTGACAGAAATATGAAGGACAGCGAAATAATACGCCGCCTGCTTGTTTACGCAAAGCCACATACAAAAAGCTTTGTTTTTGTTGGCATAACGATGCTGTTTTCCATTGCCTACGATATTATCGCACCGCTTTTGGTTGGAAGCATCGAAGAAATGGTTAAGGGAGATTTTGAACTTAAAAGGCTTTACACCTTTGTTGGAGTGTATTGCAGTATCCTTGTTATTTCCCTTGTTTGCACTTATTTGCAGATGGTGATATTGCAAAAAACGGGGCAACGCATTATGTCCGCCTTGAGAGAGGATTTGTTTGTTCATATCCAATCGCTCTCACACGGGCAGCTTAATTTGATGCCTGTGGGCAAGCTGGTTACACGCGTTACCAACGATACAAACGCCGTTTCCATGCTGTTTACAAACATACTTGTAAACCTTTTTAAAAACATTTTTATTATCATTGGCGTGCTTGTGGCAATGCTTTGCTTAAACTATATGCTAACGCTTATGGTGCTTTGCTTTGTGCCGTTTATTGTTTTGTTTACGGTTATCTTCCGCAAATTCACGCGTAAGGCTTTTAGGCAGGTTAAAAACTGCACTACCGATATAAACACCTTCCTTTCCGAAAATCTTTCCGGCATCAAGGTAACGCAAATATTTAACAGAGAGAACAAAAAGCTTGACGAGTTTTCGGATAAAAACCAAAAGCTTCAAAAGGCTAAGCGCCACCAAATATTTGTGTTCAGCGTTTTTAGACCTACCGTGTATATGCTTTACGTTTCAACGGTGCTTTGCCTGTTTTATATAAGCGCGAAGGGGTATATCGATGGTACAAGCTTCCTAGGGCAAACGATAACGGGCGGTATTGTTGTTACTTTTTATATGTATATCAACAAGTTCTTCAACCCCATACAAAGCCTTGCAGAGCAGTTTAACTGGCTGCAAAGCGCTTTTGCCTCCTCTGAAAAGATTTTTTCCGTTATGGATATAAAGCCGATCGTTGAGGATAGCGAGGATGCTGTGGCGCCCGAACATATCAAGGGCGATATAGAGTTTCGCAACGTGTGGTTTGCCTACGTTGACGAAGAATGGGTGCTTAAGGACGTTTCCTTCCACGTGAAGCCCAGTGAAACCGTGGCGTTTGTTGGCTCAACGGGGTCGGGCAAATCAACAATTCTGTCTTTGATATGCCGCAACTACGATATTAACAAGGGGCAAATACTTATAGACGGTATTGATATACGCAAGATAAAGATATCCGTGCTTAGAAAGCACTTTGGGCAAATGCTACAGGACGTGTTTTTGTTTTCAGGCACTATAAAAAGCAACATTGCCCTGCGCGAGGATAGCTTTACAGACGAGCAGATAATGGAAGCTTGCCGTTACGTTAACGCCGATAGCTTTATCAATAAGTTAGAGCACGGGCTTTACGAGCCTGTTAGAGAGCGCGGAAACAACTTTTCCGCTGGTCAACGCCAGCTTTTGTCCTTTGCGCGCACGGTTATACATAAGCCGTCTGTTATGATACTTGACGAGGCAACAGCAAACATTGATACGGAAACAGAAATACTTATACAAAGCTCGCTTGAAAAGATGATGAACATAGGCACAATGCTTATGGTAGCGCACAGGCTATCAACCATACGCAACGCCGATAACATCATATTGTTATCCCACGGCGAGATAAAAGAGCAAGGCACGCACCAAGAGCTGTTGACGCAAAAAGGCAGGTATTACAGGCTTTACACGCTGCAAAGCCACAAAGAGCAAATAAACGCAAAATAAATATTGATTATTTTAAGATTTTGCATTATAATCATATTATAAAAATAACGGAGGTTTGTTATGGGAAAATTTGTTATTCGCAATACTAACACAGGTATTAAGTTTGACCTTAAGGCAGGCAATGGCGAGGTTATCGCTACTTCTGAGGTTTATACCACCTTGGATGCTTGCAAAAACGGTATCGCAAGCGTTGAAAAGAACGCACCCGTTGCAGGCGTAGAAAACCAAACTGTTGAGGGTTATGAAGCAGCTAAATGCCCCAAGTTTGAGATTTATACCGACAAAGCAGGTGAATATCGTTTCCGTCTTAAAGCAACCAACGGTCAGGTTATCGCAGTTAGCGAAGGCTACAAGTCTCTTGCAAGCTGTGAAAACGGCGTTGAAAGCGTTAAGAAAAACGCTGTTGATGCAAAGGTTGTAGAGGAATAATTTATGGGCTTCGATATCAAAGCAAAAATTTCTGAAATAGTTGATAAAATCAAAAACGACAAGGATTTGATGGCTAAGTTCAAGGCTAACCCCGAAGCAACAATTGAAGGGCTTGTTGGTGTTGATATACCCAACGGTATGTTTGACAAGGTTGTGGATGGTGTTAAAAGCGGCATAGTTGCCGACAAGGCTAAGGATGCACTTGGCTCCATTAAGAAGCTGTTTTAAGCATAATAAAAATTGGGGCTGTCTCATAGCATTAACAAATTGTGAACGCTATGTGCAACCTTAACAAAAAAATCAAGGGCATTATTTGGCTGCCCTTGATTTTTTTTGTTGCTTTTGTATATGGTTTTATCTCAAAATTTCAATTTGAGACAGCCCCATAATTTTATATTTCAGGCTTAAACGATGGCATAAGTTGTAGCTTAAACAGGTTTGCTTTATGCTTCTTGTCTATCAGAGCTTTCTTATCGGCATCCTCTATCTCGCCCGTGCGGATATACCTATCCAGCTCTGCATAAGTAAACCCAAGGTTATCCTCGTCGGTTTTCCCGCACAGCCCGTCTATCGGCACCTTCTCAACAAGCTCATAAGGCAAGCCAAGCAAATGCCCTATCTGCTTCATTTCCGCAACGGTTAGGTTGGAGCATGGGCTGAAATCGCCCGCCGCATCACCATACCGCGTGGAATAGCCAACAAAATCCTCGGAAAGGTTGCAGGTATTTGCAACGCGCCCGTTGTTGGATTGGCTTACCGCATACAGCACCGTCATACGCACTCTCGGCGGTACGTTTTGGCGGGTTTGAGCCGTTATCTCCATGCCTGCGGGCATATTTTCCAGCACGCCTTTAACTGCATCCTCTATATTAACAACGTAATGCTTTATACCTAAATGGTTTACAAGCTGATAGGCACAATCTATATCGTGCTGTTCGCCGCAAGGCATAAGAACACCTATAACGCGCTCCTTACCAAGCGCCTCCGCGCACAAAGCCGCAACGATTGAAGAATCCTTACCGCCCGATATACCAACAACGGCATTACAGCCCTTTCCGTTTTCCTCAAAAAACTGCTTTATCCATTCAACACACTCGTTTTTCACCTTCAAAGCATCAAACATTATGCACCCTCCTGTGTTTTGTTCTTTATTACAAGCTTTAGCTTTTTATAATCCGTTGTGCTTTGCATACCATCACCATTAACGTCCGCGGCGTACAAAAAATGCGCCTTTGGAGCGTCCCCCATCAATATCCCTTGCAGAGCTGCACAATCGGCGGTTGATACAAGCCCATCGCCGTTTACGTCACCGCTTAGTACTATTATCGCGGAGTAAACAACGCTTTCACCTTCGGTTATATTGATAATCGTACCTGTTTTTATGCTTTCGTTATCCGCTATATCACAGCTTATTCCTTCGTTTGAAAACAGCTTACCCAAATCCTCTGCTTTAACGCCTACGGGCAACCCGAAAACATAGCCGTTTTTGGCATAAACGCCCTCCGTATCAGATGCAAGTTGTGGAGCTTGCTTTGTATAATACGTATATGCTAAGCTAATATACCCTACCTTACCGTTGTATATTACCCTGCCCCATTCTCCGTTTATTTCCGCAACGTATATCTGCGCGCCTGTGCTTATCGTGTCAAGCCACGTGCTTTCCGTGCTTGCTCTTTCGCGCAATCTTAAATTCGTGGTGATTGTATAAATGCCGTCGGTACGTTCGGTTGGCTCATACGGGGTTTGAGAATACTCCAGCCTTTCAGGATAATTGCAAGGCATATTGGCATGCACTATACCGCGATACGCATAGTTTGCAAACGAAAGCCAAGTATAGGTTTTGGTTGATACTATACAGCTTGCTTGTGGAATACCGTTGCCGCCGGAATTGCATTGGTAAACGGTAAAGCCGTTTTCGTTTTGTGACAGCAGTATCACCGAATGCTGTGAAGATGCAAGCTTAAACCTTATATGCGCGCCCGGCTTTAGCTTTGAAAACAACTGCTTTACAGCCGTTTCCGTTACCTGCCCATAGCTTAACGTGCCCGCATTATAATACAAATCGGGGTTTAGCTGTGGATGGTCTATAAACCCAAAAAGACGGTAAAAGCAATATCTTGCAAAGCCTATGCACTGCACCGCAAGCAAATCCACCTGCACACCGTCTATATTCACATATCGCGTGCAATTGCAATAAACGCCGTTTGCAACACAGTCTACAGCAGAATTTTCGTGGCAAACGCACGCTTGACCGTTTTTGGTAAAATATGTACCCGGCATATATTCCGCAAAAGGTATGGAAATATCCCCTATTAAAGTATACCCGTCATTATATGCATAAGCATTTTCGCACTTTATATTCGGAACAAGCAATATCGCACACAGAAAAATACATAACGTATATTTTATCATCCGCAATATAACCACCTCCCCACCATATTAACACATTTTTCGTCTCAAAGCAATAATATAAAAAAGATAATTAAAAAAACGCTTGACAACGCGGCAAAGCTGTGGTATTATTACTTTTGCAGTTCACGGAGAGATGTCCGAGCGGTTTAAGGAGCTGGTCTTGAAAACCAGTGACCCGGCAACGGGCCGTGGGTTCGAATCCCACTCTCTCCGCCACCTTTTTACCGTGAACAGCGAAATAGCTTTTATATTTTCACTATGGAGAAGTACTCAAGTGGTGAAGAGGCGCCCCTGCTAAGGGTGTAGGTCGTTCACGCGGCGCAAGGGTTCAAATCCCTTCTTCTCCGCCAACAAAAAACGCAATTCCGATACAAAGGGATTGCGGTTTTTGATTTTTTGTGTTATAATGATGGTATCAATTAAAAATGGAGGTATTATTATGAAAATCTTCAAACCTCAAGATTGTAAAACGACACCTCGTGCCGATATGTTCTTGCCCGATTTTTTGAAATATTTCGGTTTCTTTCTGGATGCTGTGGCAGTAGCATTTTTGGTTGCAACATTTATTACGCAAATCTGGGGATTGATTATCGGCGTTCTTATTTGCGGAGGACTCGGTATTGCCGCGTGGCTTTGCTGGAAAAATCAAACAATTAGGATTGTTGACGATGATACTTTTGAGCACACGACCTTTTTAGGTAAAACAACTGTGTATCGCTTTTCTGACATAAAGGAATTGCGCGTAAATCAAGATTCAATGACTTTGATTTTAGCTAATGGAAAAGTACATATAGAGTCTATGGTTCATATGTCTGAAACGCTTGCTAACAAGATAGATCAAGCGATAAATAAAAACGATACCCCTTAAAATTTTGTATCAAAATTAGGGTTATTAGCTAACAAAAAACGCACTTTTGTCTACTGACGAAAGTGCGTTTTTTGAATGGTGTTTGCCTTTGGCAAATGATGTTGCCTGCGGCAAATGATGACGGCTATTCCTAATGATGCGCGGCTTCGCCACGTTTTGGGGCAAACATCGCATCATTGCGAAACGAAGTGGAGTAACATCATCTTTGCGAAGCAAATGCATCATATCGCCGCAGGCGATGCATCATTAAGATATACAAGGCTACGCCTTGATTTATTTACGAAAGTGTGGTACAGTCTAACCGATAAATATGAATTTGACGAAGGAGGACAACACAATGAAAAAAGCATTAATTATTCTTGTTGCCGTTATGGCTTTATTATGTTTATGCTCCTGCAATGTAAAGCAAGAGGTATATACCGTAAATGAAAACGGCATAACGTACACCGTTGATACCAAAAGCTTAACCGTATCCGATGGCGAAAACACATATAAATACACCATAAGCGGAAGCGCAAATAACTACACAATAACGCTTATCTACCCCAACGGCGGTGAGTACACATACCAAAAGCAAGGCAACGGCTTTTATTCGGGCTTAGGCAGCATTGATGGCAGCTACAACACAGAAGAATTTGCAAACGGGCTTGACCTTTGCCGAGTGCTTGAAAAAGAAGCCCCTGCAAAATCATTTAATATCGGTGCGTTTGGTACTGTATTTTTACTTGCGGTTGGAATTTTTAATACATTCTTCCCCAACGTTTCTATGTATTTTTCACACGGCTGGCTATTTAAAAAAGCTGAACCTACGCGGTTTGCGCTTAATATGTGCCGCGTTAGCGGTGTTTTGTGCATTATTTTGGCTTTAGCTTTTATTTTTGTGTAAAAAATCCCATTTTTTCTAAAAAAACTATTGCAAAACGGTTTAATTGGTGGTATACTCATAAGGCTGTGAATTTGCGCGTTTGGCGCTATACAGCAATACACACGGCGTTCTGCGGGCAAGGTCGCTATCAGTTAGCGGTGCAACCGTAAATTCAAAAACGTCGGTGGTAAAACCTTGGAGGACATTATGTCAGTTATCTCTATGAAACAACTGCTTGAAGCAGGCGTGCACTTCGGTCACCAGACCAGAAGATGGAACCCCAAAATGGCTGAGTACATCTTCACCGAAAGAAACGGCATCTACATTATCGACCTTCAGAAGACCGTTAAGAAGGTTGAAGAAGCGTATATGTTCGTTCGTGACACCGTTCTTAACGGTGGTGAGGTTCTCTTTGTTGGTACAAAGAAGCAGGCTCAGGATGCTATCAAGGACGAAGCTTTGAGAGCAGAAATGTACTACGTTAACGTTCGTTGGCTTGGTGGTATGCTTACCAACTTCAAGACTATTAAGAAGAGCATTGCTCGTCTTCACAATCTTGAAAAGATGGCTACCGACGGTACTTTTGACCTTCTCCCCAAGAAGGAAGTTGCTGCTCTTCAGAAGGAAATTTCTGACCTTGAGCGTAACCTTGGCGGTATAAAGAATATGAAGGGCTTGCCCTCCGCTATCTTTATAGTTGACCCCAAGAAGGAAAAGAACGCTGTTGCTGAAGCTCGCAAGCTTGGTATCCCCGTTGTTGCTATCGTTGACACCAACTGCGATCCTGACGAAGTTGATTACGTTATCCCCGGTAATGATGACGCTATCCGCGCTATCAAGCTTATCGCTTCCGTTATGACCGATGCTATCCTTGAAGGCAAGCAGGGCGAACAGTTTACAGACGATTCCAGCGAAGAAGCTGCTGAAGACGCTGAATAATTATTTTAATATTTTTTGATAATAAGAAAGGAATTTGTATATATGGCTATTACTGCTCAACAGGTTAATGATCTTCGTAAAAAGACCGGTATCGGCATGATGGAGTGCAAAAAGGCACTTGTTGAAGCTAACGGCGATGCTGATGAAGCTATAAAGATTCTCCGCGAAAAGGGCCTTGCTGTTGCCGCTAAAAAGGCAGACAGAGTTGCCGCTGAAGGCGTTGTTGACGTTATGAAGAGCGAAGACGGGCTTACCACCGCAGTTTTGGAAGTAAACTCTGAAACAGACTTCGTTGCTAAGAACGCTACGTTTAAGGCTTTCGTACGCGATATCCTCGCTACCATCATCAAGAACAAGCCCGCTACTCTTGAGGCTCTTCTTGACTGCACCATCGAGGGTGGTGAGCTTACGGTTGAACAGGCTCGTAAGGACAAGGTTTTCTCCATCGGTGAAAACATCACTATCCGTCGTTTCCAAATCATCGAAGGTACTACCGGCAGCTATATTCACAACGCAGGCGCGCTTGCAGTTGTTGCTAAGTTTGATACCGACGTTGCTGCTTCCGCAGAGTTTGATGAATTTGCAAAGAACGTATGTATGCAGATAGCTGCTATGAACGCAAGCTACGTTTGCAGAGGTTGTGTTCCCGCAGAGGTTATCGAAAACGAGAAGGCTATACTTCTTGCTCAGATCTCTAACGACGAAGCTCTTGCCAGCAAGCCCGATGCAGTTAAGGAAAAGATGGTTGAAGGCAGAATCAACAAGTTCTACCAGACCGCTTGCCTTGTTGACCAGGCTTACGTTAAGGACGATTCCATCACCGTTGGCAAATACATTGAAGATACGGCTAAGGCTCTTGGCGGCAACATTAAGGTTGCTTCCTTCATCAAGCTTGAACGCGGCGAAGGCATTGAAAAGAGAGAAGACGATTTTGCGGCTGAAATTGACAAGCTCGTTAAAGGTCAGTAATTTCTAAATAACAATTAATAGGGGCTTACGGAAAACCGTAAGCCCTTACGTTTAGAGAGGTATTATGGATATACGACACGCAACCAACGAAGATATAAGCGCTATTGCTTTGGTGGAAAGCCTTTGCTTCCCTGCGGCTGAGGCGGCAACGATTTCCTCCATAACCGATCGCGTTAATACATACCCTAAGCATTTTTGGCTGTGCTTTGTTGACGGTGTGCTTGTTTCTTTTGTAAACGGGCTTTGCACGAACGCTAAAGACCTTACGGACGATATGTTTGAAAGCGCGGCTATACACGATGAAAACGGCGAATGGCAAATGATATTTAGCGTTTGCACGCACCCAAGCTACACGGGCAAGGGCTTTGCAAGCGCAACGCTTAAGCGTGCTATTTCGGACTGTAGAAGGGATAAACGCAAAGGCGTTGTGCTAACTTGCAAGGAAGCTCTGCTTCCCTTTTACGCGCGTTTTGGATTTATTAACGAAGGTGTTTCCAAATCCGAGCACGGGGGTGCGCGTTGGTATCAGATGCGCTTAACGTTTTAAACCTGCAAGGCTTTCTTCTTAAAGCCTTGCTTTTTTATTGCACAAAACCTTCTTTTTTAACCGTATAAAGCTATGTAAGAAAATGTAAATTTTTGGGCTTTAGTGTTTTAAAAGAAGGTATTATGAAACGTTTGTTATTTTTAATTTTATCACTGTTACTTGTCGCAACTCAAGCTATCCCCGCAGTTACCAAAAGCAGAAAAGAGTTATACGTCTTTAATGAAAGCTCTAATTGCGAATTAAGCGATGAAGCGCCGCTTAGTATGCACTGCACATCCGAAAGTAGTATGGAGCTATCCGATACAGATGCGCAATGCAAACCGATATATCCCCAAAAAAAGATACTTAACGTTAAATACATCAGCCAAGAGCCAAACTATCCCTGCGGTTGCGAGGGAGTTAGCGCTGTGATGCTTTTGGATTACCACGGCTTTAAAATAAGCGTTGACGAGTTTTTTGAGAACACGCTTGACACCTTCCCTTTTACATACAACAAGCGCACAGACAGCTATTACGGCGAGGATATGGACAGGTATTACGTTGGCGACCCAACCACCGAGTTAGGAAAAGGCTGTTTTGCGCCTGTAATTAAAGCCGCCGTGGAAAAAGTTGTGCCTGATGAATACATAGCGGTTGTTGAACAGGGCTACACCGTTTCTGAGCTTGTGGAGGAATACGTAAAGAAACAAAACAAGCCGATATTGTTATGGGCAACCTCGTTAATGCGCTCTTCATACAAGGGTACTACTTGGCATATAAACAGAACGGGCGGCACTTATAGCTTCCCTGCTTATATGCATTGTATGGTGCTTGTAGGATACAACGAAGCAGAACGCGTTTACTATTTCAATGACCCTTACAAAAGCAGGGGGCTTGTTGCCTACGATATGGAGCTGGTGGAAACAAGGTTTAAGGAGCTTGGAAGCCAAGCGTTGGCACTAATGCACCGAAACGATTATAAAGCCGAAAAAACAGACGTGTCACAAGGAATGGTTTACGCAATCAGAAACGCAGAAACAGGAAAATACGTAACCACTATTAACGGTGAAATTATAATACAAAGCACTTTTAAAAACGATGCATCACAGCTTTTTGCCATACAGAAAAACAGTGACGGTAGCATTTGTTTTATAAACGTGAAAACAAATACAGCGCTTGCGGCTTCATATTTAGATATTCAACTTGGCACTTGGCAAGCCAATATTTTTCAAAGCTTTGAAATAAGCTATGCGGGAAAAGGATTTATGCGGATAAGCTTGGCTAAAGACCCAAGCATAGCCCTTACCGTGTGCGGCAATTACAACGGAGAGGGCGGAAATGCAAATTCGTTATCGGGGAGCGTTTATCTAAGCAACGCAACCGAAAGCCACCTACTTTATGAATATTGGGAATTGGTTCCCGTTGAGATGCCTTAAACGTAATTTTTAGCCTTTGTTGCTTATTTGTGTTGACAAAAGAGGACAACAAGTGTAAAATAAAGACTTGTAGAATTATATTGAAAGGTATATATAGAAAATGAAAAGTGAATCTTTAAATGTGTTGAGGGAAAAATTTCTTTCCTTTTATGAAAGCAAGGGGCATTTGCGCCTTAACTCCTTCCCTCTTGTTCCGCAAAACGACAAATCGCTTTTGCTTATAAACGCAGGCATGGCACCGCTTAAGCCCTATTTTACAGGCACGCAGATACCGCCCAGAAAGCGCGTTACCACCTGCCAAAAATGTATACGCACGCCTGATATCGAGCGTGTTGGTATCACCGCAAGGCACGGCACTTTCTTTGAAATGCTGGGCAACTTTTCCTTTGGTGATTACTTCAAGGGCGAGGCTATTCCGTGGGCGTGGGAGTTTTTGACCAAAACGCTTGAGATACCGGAGGAAAGGCTTTCCGTTTCCGTTTATCTTGACGATGATGAAGCAAGAGATATTTGGCTTAAAACAGGTGTGCCCGCTGAACGCATATACAAGATGGGCAAGGAAGACAACTTTTGGGAGATAGGCGCAGGTCCGTGCGGTCCCTGCTCTGAGATATATTTTGACCGTGGTGAAAAGTACGGTTGCGGTAGCCCCGATTGTAAGCCCGGCTGTGATTGTGACAGATTTATTGAAATATGGAACATAGTATTTACGCAGTTTGACGGTGACGGAAACGGTAACTACGAAAGGCTTGAGCATCCTAATATCGACACGGGTATGGGCCTTGAAAGGCTTGCGTGCGTTATGCAGGACGTAAACAACCTGTTTGAGGTTGATACCATCCGCAAGGTTATGATGCGCGTTTGCGATATGGCAGGCGTTAGCTACGATGCGGGCAGCAGTAACAAGGATATATCGCTCCGCGTTGTTACGGACCATATCAGAAGCACGGTTTTCCTTATAAGCGATGGCGTTATCCCCTCCAACGAGGGCAGAGGCTACGTTTTGCGCCGTTTGCTTCGTAGAGCAGCAAGGCACGGTAGGCTTCTTAACATAAACGGGCTGTTCCTTTCCGAGCTTGCAGACACAGTTATTGAGGAAAGCAAGGCAGGATACCCTGAGCTTGAGGAGAAGAAGGAATATATTAAAAAGGCTATCCGCATAGAGGAGGAGCGCTTTGCTCAGACTATTGACGCGGGTCTTAATATACTTGAAAAGCTAATGGACAAGGCTGTTGCCGACGGTAGCAACAAGATAAGCGGCGAGGATGCGTTTAAGCTTAACGACACCTTTGGTTTCCCGCTTGACCTAACGCGTGAGATAAGTGCTGAAAAAGGCATAAGCGTTGACGAGGAAGGCTTTGCCGCACTTATGAAGGAGCAGAAGGAGCGCGCACGCAAAGCAAGAAGCTTTGCTACCGACTATATGGGCGGTGGTGCTGACCTTGGTGAAATTCTTGATAAAACCGTTAAGACAGAGTTTGTTGGCTACGGCTGTACCGATAGTGACGTTGAAATTGCTTATATTATAAAGGACACAGAGGCTGTTTCCGAAATCAGCGGCGGCAAAGCTGTTTTGGTGCTTGACAAAACGCCGTTCTATGCTGAAGCGGGCGGTCAGGTTGGTGATAGCGGTGTTATCACAACCGCCACGGGCGTGTTTAAGGTAGAGGACACCAAGAAAACCCCCGATGGGCAGTATCTGCACTTTGGTGAACTTGCTGAGGGCGTTGTTTCTCTTGGCGCGGCAAAAGCATCCGTTTGCGCTTGTAGGCGCGCGGCTATTGCAAGAAACCACTCTGCCGCACACCTTTTACAAGCGGCTTTGCGTAAGGTGCTTGGCAACCATATAGAGCAAGCAGGCTCTTACGTGGACGAGCACAGGGTTAGGTTTGACTTTACTCATTTTTCTGCACTAACTGCGGATGAGCTTAAAGAGGTTGAACGCCTTGTAAACGAAGAAATCCTTAAGGGTGAGGATATATGCTGTAAAGAAATGCCCATTGACGAAGCTAAGGCTATGGGTGCTATGGCTTTGTTTGGCGAAAAATACGGGGATGTTGTACGCGTTGTTAAGATGGGCAGCTTTTCTACCGAGCTTTGCGGCGGTACCCACCTTGATAACACGGCTAAGGCAGGTCTTTTCAGCATAGTAACCGAAAGCTCTGTTGCCGCAGGTGTTAGACGTATTGAGGGTATAACAGGCTTAAACGTTCTGCTTGAGATGAAGAAGGAGCAGGCTTTGATAGACGAGGTTGCTTCTGCGCTTAAAGCCGCTAACAAGGCGGAGCTTGTTCACAAGGCAGAAAGCGTTGTAAACGAAGCAAAGGCGCTTAAGAAGGAGCTTGATGCTCTTAATCAAAAAGCCGCACTTTCCAAGGTACAGGAGGCTTGCGACCGTGCTGAGGAAATCAAGGGCGTTAAGCTTGTAACGGCTTGCTTTGAAGGCTTGCCTTCCGAAGCGCTTAGGGCTGCGGCAGACACCGTTAAGGATAAGTACGCTTGCGCTGTATGCGTATTCGCTTCCACCGATGGCGGCAAGGTTAGCTTTGTTGCAGGCTGTGGCAAGGATGCGGTTGCTAAGGGCGCACACGCAGGGCTTATTCTTAAGGCTATTTCCCCCATTTGCAACGGCGGTGGCGGTGGCAGACCCGATAACGCAACCAGCGGCGGCAAAGATGCTTCTAAAGTGAATGAGGCTTTGGCGGCTGTAAACGCTGTTTTGGAAGCGCAAATCAAATAAAAGGAGAAATTTATGGACTGCTTGTTTTGCAAAATAATAGATGGCTCTATCCCTTCCGCTAAGGTGTATGAGGACGATATGATGCTTGCTTTTAAGGACATTAATCCCCAAGCGCCCGTTCACGTTTTGCTTATACCAAAAAAGCACATCGCTTCTATTGATGCGGTTGATGCCGAAAACGTTGCATACGTTCAGCATATTTTCCTAAAGCTTCCCTCTATTGCGGCACAGCTTGGGCTTTCAAACGGGTACAGGGTTATCACCAACTGCGGTGACGACGGTTGCCAATCCGTAAAGCATTTACATTTCCATGTGCTTGGCGGCAAAAAGTTAAATGAAAGCATGGCTTAAATAAAGCCTTAGAGGAATACGGAATGTTAAGAAACAGACCTGCCGCCTTTTTGTGTCTGATATTTTCAGCAGGCATGGCGGCGGGCCTGTTTTTAAAATATTGGGCTATTGCCGTATTTGTGGTGCCATTTGCAGTACTATTTATCTGCAAAAAGGGGTTTCGCAAGCGTTTTATACTGTTATTACTTACATTTGCGGCGTTGATTTGCGGCACTGTTTACGCGATGCTTCACACGGCGATTACAAAGCCACCTACACCCGAAGCTAACAAAGATTACTGCTTTACAGCGGCAGTTAAAAGCGTTTCTGTATATAGTGACAGTATCAGAGCAGAGCTTGATATACAAGACGAGAGCTGTGTTCTTAACGGACACAGTGCATATATGTATCTTTCATCGTGTACTCTTGAGCCGTGCGACGTTGTTAAAGTTTATGCAAGCGTTACCGAAAGCTCCGTTCGCGCAAAAAGCAACGGTGTTGATTACGTGGCGTACGGACGTTACGAGCTACAAGCCGACAAAAGGCCTGATGGGTGGTATTACAGCATCATTGCCTTTAGGCAAAAAGTGGGAAACCTTATTGAAGATACCTTTGACGGTGAAGCCGCAGGCTTTTACCGCGCGCTTATAACGGGCGACAGAAGCAAGGTTAGCCTTGAGGTGAACGCCTCCTTCTCGCGCTCAGGGATACTGCATATACTTGCGGTTTCAGGCCAGCATTTCTCAATTATAATAATAGGGCTATACCGCTTTTTAATGTCAGTTTTTAAGCACAAGAAAGCTTGCAGCGGTATTGCTTTGGGCGCGGCGCTTTTGTATACCCTGTTCACGGGCTTTTCTCCGTCGGTTACGCGTGCCGCCTTTATGTGCTGTGCGATTTTTGCCGCAAACATATTTAAAGAGAAAAGCGATTCGCTTATTAACCTTTCCGCTGTTTTGGTTATATTACTGCTGTATCGCCCTTATTCTATTATCAACCCAAGCCTTTTGCTTTCTTTTATAGCAACGGTTGGGATTATACTTACCTTAGACCAGCTTGATAGGTTCTATAGCAAAAGCAAGGTTAAAAAAGCCTTTAAATGGCTTATTACCCCCGCCGCTTTATCGGTTAGCACTTCCCTTTTCTGCATGCCTGTGTACCTGCTTGGGTTTGATTACGTTTCGCTATGCGCTCCGATAACCAACATATTTGCTAACGCGCTTGTTGGGCCCGCTATGGTATGCGCTATTGCAGCCTTGCCGTTTGATATGATAGGCATAGGCTTTATTGCTGAAATAGGCCAGTTTTTATTTGAAATTATCCGATATATTTCCGATACAGCCGCAGGCTTTAGGTTTTCTTGTATTTCCTTACACACGCCGCATATATGGCTTTTGATTATACCTTCAATAGCAACAGCCATCGCTTACGCCGCTTTGTATATTCGCAAAGGGCTTAAGGTTTTGGTGCTTTCGGCGGTATCAATGGTGATTATATGCTTGTGTTGCCATGGCTTTATGCTTAACGACTATAAAAACGCGCCATTGCTTTATATAAGCGACAGCGTTAGGGATTGCTATGCGTTCTACGCCGATAATGAGAGCTTTGTATTAATAGACGGTGGCGGTAACAGCGGCGCGGCAAACGGCGCGATGATTAACGGCTGCACATATCTTAACGCTTACGTTGTAACAGATTGCACCGATAGCGCATTGCTTCGCCTTAAGAAAACGCTTCCGTATACACCCGCAGAAACGGTGTATATACCTGAAAGCAACAGCGATACTGCCGCTGAAATAATTGATTATTGCAAGAACAACGGGTGCGAAATAAAGCTGTATAGCAAGAGCAAAGGCTTGTTTATTGCGGATATTTGCGTATACGGCGGTAATTCCGAGGAAACGGAAAGCGCGTTTTTGATAAAAGGCGCGGTTGGAAACGGCACGGTTGCCGTTTTTGGCAGAGGTGAAGGCATCACAAAGGACGTATGGGAGCGCTGTGACACGCTTGTTATCACACGCGCTTGCACCAATTCCCCGTGTGACCCGAATTTACTGCCGTTAAGCTGTAACAAAGCTTACGTTTACAAAAACGATAAAAGCTTTTTAACAAGCTACATTAAAAATACAGAAACAGCAAACGAGATAAAGCTATATAGCAACAGCTTGTTATTGCGCTTTGGCAAGACCGAAGTTTACGAGGTAAAATCAGATGAATGACGACGTTTTAAAAAAACATATAAAAGACGAAACGAAGGGTGTGTGCTACCTATTTTGCGGTGATGAAGAATACACCAAGGACCACTATATAAAACAGCTTTTAAAGCGTGTTGAAGCGTTGCCAATGCCGGAGTTTAATCTTGTTAGCTTCAACGAAAAAAGCTTTTCTCCTCACGCGCTTGCGGCGGCGTTGGAGGATTTGCCGTATATGTCCGATTACAAGCTGGTGATTATCAGCGATGCTAACCTGATAAAGCTTACGGAAGCTACCGTTAGTGAGATATGCGAAGTGCTTGACGGCATCCCCGAATACGCAAACGTGCTTTTTGCCGCAAGGAAAGGCGAGCTTTCTGCAAAGCTGCTTGCCAAAAAAGAAAAAGCGCCTGTTAGCGCACTTATTGACTATATAGATAAAAACGGGCTTGTTGTAAACTTTGAAACTCAAACAGGTGCAAAGCTTAAAAAGTGGGTTAAACGCCATTTTGAGGTGGCAAACACACCCATAAGCGATGAAGCCTTGGAGCATATTATAGCCCTATGCGGCGAGGATATGTATACCCTGCACGGAGAGGCAGGAAAGCTTATTGCATACTGCCACGGCAGAAGCGTTGAGCGTAGTGACGTGGACAAGGTGTGCTGTGCAAACGAAAGCTTTCGTGTTTTTGACCTTACAAAAGCACTTACCGCCGGCAACACACAAGCCGTACACGAAATATATAACGGGCTCATAAAAAGCGGCTCTTCTCCGTTTATGATTATCAACCTTCTTTCCTCCTGCATAACGGATATGACAGTTGTTAAATCCGGCTTAGAATCGGGCAAAACGATACAGGAGATAGCAAAAACGCTTAAAACCTTTGATTGGGCGGTGCGAAACTATATTCCCTACGTTAAGCGCACAAGCTACAGCTATCTGGAGTATGCCGCTTCAAAATGTAACGAGTGCGCGCTTGCCTTAAAAAGCTACCGCACCGATGCCGCTTGCGATATTGAGTTTTTCCTGTTAAAGCTTGCAGCCTATGAAAAAGATACCGCTTAAATATCCGTTGCTTGTGGAGGGCAACTATGACAAAAATCGTGTTAGCGCGGTTGCTACGGGTACTATTCTTACCTGCAACGGCTTTGGCATTTTTAACTCCACGGAGAAGAAAGCGTTGCTTCGCCGCATAACGGAGCAAGGGAAGCTGCTTGTGCTTACCGATAGCGACGGTGCGGGTATGCTGATACGCAACAAGCTTAAAGGTGCGCTTATATCAAGCAACGTTATAAACATATACACGCCGCGGGTGGAAGGCAAGGAAAAAAGGAAAAAAGCCCCGTCCAAAGCAGGAATACTTGGTGTTGAGGGGATGAGTGACGAGGTGCTTTACAACCTGCTGTCTCCGTTTTCCATCGACAAAGACCAAGCTGTATATACCCCTGTTACAACCGCCATGCTTTATTCGCTAAAGCTAACGGGTGGCGAAAACAGCACCGAGGAAAGAGATAAAATATGCCGCAACGCAGGCTTGCCCGATAGCCTTAGCGCAAAAGCCTTTAAGGAGGCTATAAACGTGCTTGGCGGCTATGAATACTTGAAAACGCTTATAAAGGACACGGAAGAATGAAAAAAGTATCCTTATGCACCCTTGGGTGCAGAGTTAATCAATACGAATCCAGAGCTATTGCCGAGCTTTTTGTTAAGCAAGGCTATACCGTTGTAGAGTTTGGCGAGGAATGCGATATTTGCGTGGTAAACACCTGTGCGGTTACTGCTGAGAGCGAGCGCAAAAGTGCGCAGATGATACGCAGAGCAAGCCGTTTTGCAAAGGATGTGCGCGTTTGCGGCTGTTTTGCTGAAAGAAAAGGCTTAAAGCTTGACAATATGCCGTTTGTAACGCAAAAAGTTGGCTGTGTTGGCAAAACGGCACTTTCCGGTATAACGCCTTCCCTTACAGAAAAAGGCTTTGAGCTTGCCAATATTGCAACCGTGCCCGTAGAGGACGTTAAGGTTTTCTCATCGGCACGCGCATTCGTTAAGATACAAGATGGGTGCGCCGGCAAATGCACCTACTGTATTATACCATCGCTACGCGGGCCGCTACGCTCTCGCCCGCCCGAAGATATAGTAGCAGAGGTAAAGCGGCTTGTTGCGGGCGGCTGTAAAGAAATAATACTTACAGGCATAGAAACAGCCGCATATAATTACGAACCGCTTTACGTTCTTATAGAGCGCGTTTCAAAAATCGAAGGGCTTAAGCGTATACGCCTTGGCTCGCTTGACCCTAACGCGCTTAGCGAAGGCTTTATAAAAACGGTTGCTTCACTGCCAACGGTTATGCCGCATTTTCACATCTCCTTACAATCGGGCTGTGATAGGATATTAAAGCTGATGCGCCGCCCATATACCGCCGCAGATGCCAAAAGGCGTATTGATGCGTTAAAGGCGGCTATCCCCAACGTTAAGCTATCTGCGGATATAATATGCTCGTTCCCTTCGGAAAGCTTTGACGAGCTTAAAGAAACCGTGCGTTATCTGAAAGACATTAAGTTTTCTCACATACACGCCTTTTCTTATTCCAAGCGCCCCGATACACCTGCCGCAGTTATGGATGGGCAGATTCCTGAGGACGAAAAGAAACGCCGTATGCGATATTTTCTTGACGAATGCAAGGCTATGGAAAACGCCGTGCTGGACAGCAGGCTGGGCGATACCGACACCGTGCTTGTAGAAAAGGCAGAAGACGGCTACGCTATCGGACATACAGAGGACTTTTTGGAAGCAAAAATAAAAACAAGCCGCCCGCTTAACGAGGGCGACCTGATAAAGGTTAGCATAATCGGCAAAGAAGGCGAACGCCTTGTTTGCACCGAAGCCTAATCCAAATATATTGTTTTATACACACCCTCGATGCTTTTATCGGGGGTGAAGCTTTTTTTAAGGCCTTGTGTTACCGTTATCGTTGTTTCCGTAACGAATACAGCCTCTACGCCAAGCTTTTTGGCACAGCTCACGGCTTTATCCATCCCCATCACAAAAAAGGCGGTGGATAACCCGTCTGCCAAGGTTGCATCGTCTGCCACAACGGTTACGGACACTAAGCCGTTATCGGCAGGATAGCCGCTTTGGGGGTCGATAATATGGTGATAAAGAGTTCCGTTTTCTTCAAAGCAACGCAGATAAGAGCCGCTTGTTACCACAGCCGCCTCACCAAGCGAAAGCGTGCCGATTATTCCGTTGCCGTTAGAGGAGTTTATCCCTATACGCCAATCGGTACCGTCCGGCTTTTTGCCTACGGTTCGGATGTTGCCGCCAAGCGATATAACTGCCGCGCCAACACCGTTTTCTTTAAGGATATGCGCCATTTTTTCCGAAGCGTAGCCCTTTGCTATCGCGCCAAAATCCACTAAAGCGCCCTCGCTTAAAACCGCGTTGCCGTTCTCCACCCAAACGCTTGAGGAAGCAACTTTTAAAGCCGCCGCCTTTATTTCATCATCTGCAGGCACCCTGTACTCCCCCGTTGTAAAGCCCCACAGCTTTACCAAGGGGTACACGCACACGTTAAAAGCACCGTTTGTATCTTCCTTTATACGATTTGCCTGTGAGATAATATAGCTAAGCTCATCGCTTGCTTCTACATATCCGCGCTTGTTAAGCTTTGCAACGCTACTGTTCTCTGCGGTAACGGAAAGCAGCTTATCAAGCTGTTCAAAAAGCCTTGCACATTCTTCAGCCGAAGCTTTGTTGTTACCGTACACGGTTATTGCCGCTTGTGTGTCCATTGCAACGCTGTACGCCGTATAAGTGCCTACCTTGCTGTCAACACAAGAGGAAAGAACAAGCGTTGCAATTATAAGCAAAACCCAAACCGTTCTTTTTATCACGGTTTCCCTCTCCTTTATATCGCTTTAACTCGGATACCCTTAAGGCGCATAAAATGATTGCTTAAGGTAACGCTGCCGCCGTTATCCAAATCAAAGCTGTGGTTGTATCCAAACGTGTCCTTATAGTTGCCCGTTTGCTTTTTGCCATCGGAAAAGGTTATTTCAACCCTTTGCCCCTGCTCCATCGGAGTATCGCCTACAAGATATTTCACGCTTTACCCTCCAATTCAAGCTTTATATATTCCTCGTCCTCCACTAAATCGTTACCGTCTGCCGCGGTGGTGGCAAGGATATCGCAACGCTCGTTGTACTTATGGCCATTATGCCCCTTTACCCAAATAAGCGTTGTTTTGTGTACGGAAAGCAGTTTTAAAAGCTTTTGCCATAAATCAATATTCAAAGCGGTTTTCCCATCGGATTTGCGCCAGTTTTTCTTTTCCCAGCCTTTAGCCCAGCCAAGAGTTACCGCATCAACAAGATACTTAGAGTCGCTGTAAAGCGTTACCTCGCAAGGCTCCTTTAACGCCTCAAGCCCCGTTATCGCCGCCATTAGCTCCATACGGTTGTTAGTCGTGCGGCGGTATCCCTTTGAAAGCTCTTTTTCGATACCGTTATACTCCAATACCACCCCATAGCCTCCGCAACCGGGATTGCCGCGGCACGCACCGTCTGTATACACATTAACTTTCTTCATTTATTTTCCTTTTAAGCGTCGTATATCTTCACCGCAGAATATAAGAGGATGATACTCCCCTCTTAACCTTGAATATATGCGCTCCTTATAGTTGTTCTCTATTTCCGCAAATCCGAGATTTGTGGTTACTATAGTTGAAAGCCCATTGATTATTCTGTAATTAAGCACGTTAAATAATACGGACAAAGTGTATTGCGTATTAAACTCCGTACCCAAATCGTCAATAATAAGCAAATCACAGCTTAAAAAACGCCCTGTATCAACGCTTTCACCGCGCCCAAACCGTTCCGCCTCGTAGGCATCCACAAGCTTCTGCGCGCTTTCGTATACAACGCTGTAGCCCTTATCTATTACCGCCTTGCCTATTGAAGATGCGATATGCGTTTTGCCAAGCCCCGATGAACCTATAAACAACAGGTTCTCCGCACCGGGTACGAAGCTTTCCGCATAGTCTTTACTATACTTCACAAGTTTTTCCATTAGTTCTCTAACGGATTTCCCTTGACTTGTAGTGCCGGTATAATATCTCATATCAAGAGTATCAAAGCTTTGCTTTTCCAAGGCTTTCCCTAAGCCCGACGTATAGTACGCGTGCTTAGCCTTGGCTTCCTTTACGCATCTGCATAGCGTGCCGTTTGCGTTGCCCGTATCGTTACACAGCTTACAGGTGTACTCCGGCAGATCATAGTCCTCACTATATCCTGCGCTTTTAATAAGTGCTTTCTTTTTTTCTATAAGCTTCTGATGCTCTCTATGAAGTGCCATAGACTTTTCCTCATAGTCGGCACCGCCCTCTATCCCAAGTGCCAAAAGCTTTGGTATTATCGCACCGATTTCACGGTATACTGCGGAAAGATGTGGTATATTCTGCTCCAACTCCTTCTTGCGCGCTTCTGCAAGGTTATGGGCATTTTCACGCCTTGAGGTAAGCATTGCTTGTACTGAAAAATTATCGTTGTTCTTCATAGCTTAATCCTCCCTTTTAGGCTTTATATACCCCTTCTCTGCCGCCGCCATAAGAAGCTCCTCCACCTCAGGATCCATTTTCTTTTCTGCCTTTTGCGGCGGCTTCTTTTCTTCCTGATTCTTTGCATCGTCCACGGTTTTTACGCCCTTAGCATACCATTTTTCAAGCACCTTGGACATATAGGGCAAAGCAACCTCGCCCGTGTTGTTTACCGTTATCTCATACGCGTATTTAACAAGGTCAAAGCTAAAACGCATCTCTCCAAACCAACGGTCGGTATACGTGCGCTCCTTGTTGGTAAGCTCGCGGTTGCCCCAGCCGCACAAACGGCGGAAACGGCTTGCCTTGCTGTCAGCAGAGCGTTTTGCTTTAAGATATCCTTCCAAAGCCTCGTAGCTATTTACACCGTCTGCCTGCATGGCAACGGCGGTGTTGAAAATGTACGAAAGATTGCGCTTACCTATTGAAACGCAGTATTCAAGCACACCGCAAATAAGCTCCGCAGGCATACCGTAATAATCGTGCAGTGAAAACAAGGTGTTTAAATCGTTGCGGTTTAACTGCTTTTGAAGCTTGTCCGTTGCAAAATCAACAACCTCTTTAAAGCTGTCGTTCCCGTCCATAGCATCTGCAAGCTCCTCGCTATCATACTGCGAGCTGTGCTGTACCTTGCTTTTCTTCTGCTTTTCTTCCTTTATGCTTATTATTTCCAGCTTTTCCAACGCTGTTAGTGCGGCATCAGCCTCATCTACGGTTATGCCAAGCTCCTCGGCAATAAGTGCAAGCTCACAATTCTCGCCGGACGCGCCGTAAAGCAGCACCTTAAGCTCTGCCGCCGTTAGCTGTTTTATCACGCTTGCAGGCAATTTTTGCATTATAAAGCAATTGCTTGCAGCTTGTATTTGTATGGTGCGTTTTTTGGGCATTATACACACATCCTTCGTTTTTTGTTTTTAGCTTGCGCTGTCTGACGGGCACACAGATACGCAAATGCTGTTTTTCTCTGCAAGGTTGCCCATTATCTCTATCGTGTAATCTATTTTCAGCTTGCCGCCCAACGGGCCTATATCGCTGGACATTTTTTTAGTGTTCACGCGCAGGCTCATCTGCCTATATCCGTTATCGCATATACAATCACAGCTTTGCCCCGCGCGAAATACAAGGTTTGTATTTATATCGCCGCGGCGGCTTATAAGCGCAACACCGTCGTTAATCATAACGCTTGTGTCAAGCCGCTCGCCATCATCATAATCCTCGCTGTAGTCTATGGATATGCGCTTGCCTTTTACCACCATATACCCCGTGTAGCTATCCGTGCTTTCGCGCGGCTCAGGTATATCGCCCGTGATATTCATATCCCTATAATCCAAGCGTTTGTTGGTTACCATTATTTCAACAGGTAGTTTCATCTTTAATAGCCTTCTATATCAATGCATTTTACGCCTTCTACGGCGTTACGTTTTAAAAAGGTGAAAGCAAGGTTTGAAAAGCTTTCAGGCGAATCGCTAACGTAAAACTCGGCGTTTCCGTTTTCCGCCTCATCTGCCGATATAAGCTTTGCCGCCGCCAAAGCCGCTTCCCTGCCGGAATTTACAAGCACGCTCCCACTTAACACCTCGGCAATAACGCCCGAAAGGTGCGGATAGTGAGTACAACCAAGCACTACTGCATCCGCCTCAAAGCTTTTCAAGCTGCCAAGATACTCGTTAGCAAAAAGCTCTGCCGCCGCGCCTTCGGTATATCCGTTTTCAACAAGCGGCACAAACATTGGGCAAGCCACGGAACGAACCGTTATGCTTTTATCTATAGCTGAGATAGCGCGCTCATACGCGCCGCTTTTTACCGTTGCGGCGGTGCCAAGAACTATAACCTTGCCGCCCTTGCCTGCGGATATCCTTGCCGCCTTTTCTGCGGCAGGCTCCACCACGCCTATTATCGGAACGGAATACTTTTGCCTTAAAGCCTCTATTGCGTTTGCGCTAACCGTGCCGCAAGCGGCTATAATTACGGAAGCTCCGCGCGATAGAAGAAAGCCCGTATCCTGAAACGCATAACGGCGTATCGTATCCGCCGATTTAGTGCCGTACGGCACGCGCGCGGTATCACCAAAATATATGTACCTTTTATTTGGGAAAAGCTTCTCAAACTCATAAGCGGCGGTTAGCCCGCCAAGCCCAGAATCAAATATACCAACGGTTTTGCCCATATTAATCCCTCACCGCGCTTTCAAATAGCTTATCCATAAGCTGTTTGCCGTTTATTCCGCTGTTTGCCATAAGCAAGGGATATAGGCTTATCGCGGTCATCCCCGGTAGCGTATTTATCTCATTAAACACTATTCTGCCATCTGCACAAACGAAGAAATCCACCCTGGAAAGCCCGTTGCAATCAAGCAAAGCAAATATTTCCTTTGCCGCATCGCGCACCTTCTCCTCCGTTTCGGCAGGTATGCGCGCAGGAATATAATGCGTTGAGGTACCGTTTACATACTTGGCGTTATAATCGTAAAAATCAGCGGCAGGGTCTATTTCCCCACAGCGTGATGCCATTATACCTTCCTTGGTTTCAAGCACCGCAACCTCTATTTCCTTGCCAACGATAGCCTCCTCAATAAGAACGGTGCTATCGTGAAGAAACGCCTCGTTTACAGCCTCTATAAGCTGTGCATCGTTCTTTACCTTTGATACGCCTACCGAAGAGCCTGCACAGGCAGGCTTTACAAACAAGGGGTAGCCCTTAACGCTTGCCCATTTTAAAGCTTTTTCGGTATCCATATACTGCTTCTTTAAGCAAATCCAATCCGCAAGCTCCACGTTGCCAGCGGCAGAAACCAGCAGCTTTGACGTATGCTTGTTCATACACACAGCAGAAGAGTAGGTGTTTGCACCGATAAACGGTATACCTGCAAGCGTGAACAAGCCTTGGATAGTACCGTCCTCACCGTTTTTGCCGTGTAGTACAGGGAAAACAACGTCTATACGCACGGTGCTGAAAGTACCCTCGGCCTTATTGAAAACGAAAATGCCGTGCTGTACGGTACAGGGAGAGATTACGCAAGGAAACAGATTTTCCTTATCGTTTACCCAATTGCCGTTTCGCATATCCTCGGTACTGCCTTTATATAAAAACCAAACACCCTGCTTGGTTATACCTATCTTTAAAACTTCGTATTTTTCAGCATCTATATTGTCAACAACCCACGCGGCGGAAACGCACGAAACCTCGTGCTCGCTGGATGCGCCGCCGAAGCATACGGCAAAAACCTTTTTACCAAGCATAAATGCCTCCGTTATCAGTTATATTATATTCTCTATTTCTTCGTTAGTTGGGATGGATGCAAAGCCGCCAACGCGGGATGCGGCAATTGCAGAAGCAGCCAAAGCATAGTTGGTTGCATCGTAAACGTCATATTCCTTAATGAATCGCGCACAAAATGCGCCAACAAAACACTCGTGCTCTGCCGTGGTGTCAATACTTTGAATGGCAGGTGCCATAAGCAGCTCGCAGTATTTACCATCGTATATGTATGCACCGCGCTTGCCAAGCTTTAGAACAACAAACCTAAGCGGCAATTTATCACACAAGGCGATGCACGCACGCATAAAGTTATCCGTGCTGTTGGGGCGGATGCCTGTTAAAACCTCTGCCTCACTCTCGCCCGCTATTAAAATATCAACGCCTAAAATATCGGAAAGCCGATAGTTCTCGTACGCGCCCGCAGCATCTAAAACAAATGGAATAGCTTGCGTGCGGGTAAGACCTGCGGCGTATTTGATAACCTCGCGGTCGGTTTTCAAGCTTGCAGTAAACAAATCGGGGTAACAGCCAAACGCGCTCTCTATATCAGCACAGCTTACCCTTGCGCTGGCGCCGCTGTATATAACCTTACCGCCAAGCCCAAACTGCTCCAACAAATACACAGAAAGCGAGGTTTGATTAACGCTGTCGCTTGAAACGTGCGCTATATTAATATCCTCGTCTTTAAAATAGCGAAGCAAGCGCTGCCCTTGCTCGTCATCACCAACGCGAGAGCAAAGCGCAACCCTACAACCCGCGCGCCTTGCCGCAACAGCAGTATATGCACCGCTGCCACCGGGAGTGAAAGCATATCTATCCTTGGAAATAACAGTACGCCCACCGTTAGGTGCATACGGCACGTTAAGCAACACATCCATTGCAACGTCGCCTGCCGTTAGTATAGTCTTTTCCATCATTAGCCCTCCCTGCGCTAAACGAATAGCAAATCTGCTTAGGGGCGCAACACCCCAAGCTAAAATTTTACTTATATATCATACATCTTTACGCCCAATTTGTCAATACCGCTTTGGAAAGCTCTATTGACAAACATACAGCTTTAGTATTATAATACATACAATCCTATAAAGAGGTATTATTATGTTAAAGAAGCTTTTTATTGCAGTTTTAGCCTGTATTTTGCTTTTTTCGTTTTGCGCTTGCGACAGCACGGATAAAGACGAAAGCTCTGTTATCGTAGACCCTAATGACCCTTTTACGGGCGAATGGCTAATGGTTACGGAGGACGGAATATATGAATTTCTTAGCTTTTACGGCAACGGAAAGGGCTACCAGCAAGCGTTGGATATTTACTTAGATATCGGTTACACTTACGATGATACAACGCTTACGTTTGATGTATACGTTGAAGACCCACCATTAAAAAGAGTTTACGAATATCGTATTGAGGAAATGGACCTGTTTTTGAAAAACATCGAAACGGGTACGGAAAAGCATTACGTTAAGCAAGTAGCGAAGTAATAGGTGGATACTATGATAAAAAAAGTGTTTTTAGTTTTATTAATCGGAATTTTTATATTATCAGCTTTTACAGCTTGTTCCAACAATGACAAGTATGCCGAAAAAATCATCGGCAAATGGGAGTGCAAATACGGCAACGATACCTTGGTGCTTATTTTCGAAGAGGGCGGTACGGGTACAGCAAGGCTTTCCCCTTCTCCAACGATTAACGATGTGAAAATAGAATACACCTTGAACGGTGAGGATATATCTATAACCAGCTACAGTGTGGACAGCCAAGGCGAAGCCATTGGCACGGGTGAATACAGCGTTAGGTATTATAACGGCAACCTGCTTTTTAAACCCCGCGGAAGCACCGTTAAGCCTAACACTTTTTACAAGGTTGGCGATTAATAAGCCCAAAAACTGCATATAAAACCGCGAACAAGATAAAAAATGCTTCGTTACAGTAACTGCAACGAAGCATTTTTATTGTTTAAATTTTAGCAATGCTCTGCAAGCCAAGCTTCAACCTTGTTCTTTGCAATTCTCTTAATGTCCTCAGCGGGATATGCACTATCAGCGCCGCCGTTTACATAAAGGAAATAAGAGCCTGTGGGGGTTTGATACAAGCTTTCTTCATAACCTGCGGGATCACCAAACTCACCAACAGTGTGCTTTTTAACAAGCTCTGCAGTTTCGGTATCGTATTCGCATTTACAAATAATCTTCTTCACTTTATTTTCTCCTTAATTATTATTACAAGCATAGTATACTATTTCCTATTTTATCGGTCAAGATGCATAAAGCAAGAAAATAACGCTTTAGAAAAGCCGTTTTGTATTAAATATATACAAAAGGTGCATAAATCTACACCCCGTTTTTCTAAAAACGCCGTTTAACAAAAGGAAAGCCGCCGTTTAAACGGCGGCTTTGAAAATATACCTTATTCAGCTTTGTTAAGCTCAGCCATCAAATCTTCGATAGCAAACTCGATAGACTGCTTCTGGGAAGAAATGCGGGACTGAAGGTTCTTATCCAAATTGTCACACATATCAATAGGATCCTGAAGGAGCGCACCAAATACAGCACCAAGGTCGAATGTGCGGTTTTCAAATATAACGTCAAGCATCTTAGCACTATCGGGGTCAGAAGCGTCACCGCGCTTAAGCTGCTTTTCATAATATTCGGGAGTGAGGTAATCCTTGCTGTATGCGCCAAGCGCATCAAGGATGGTACCAATCTGCTTACCCTTTTCACCTGCGGAAAGTGCGCCAACGGGAACGAATACGCAGCTTGCGGTGTGAGGGCTCATAGTGTGATAATATCTGTCCTGAGTATTGTCATACTTCGGGATGGGAAGAATACCAAAGTCATCTTCCATATCTCTGAAGAAGGGAAGGTGAATAAGACCGGTCATATAGAACAAGCCTCTGCCTTCTTTGAACGCTCTGATTACGGTTTCAGCGTAAACGTCCTTACCTTCGTGCTTGGTTACGTACTTGTCAAGGTTAGCAACAAGAACGTCATTAGCGTTGAGATAAAGATCTACGGCGTCACCGATGGAAGAGAATACTCTCTCATTTTCAAGAGCAAATTCGATTTCGTCATCAGCATTCTTATCAACAGTCTTTTCGCCTGCTGCAAGAACATGGAGATAAAGGTTGCCGGTTTCTGTAAGGAAGCCATAGGTATCAAGCTCGTCTCTTTCATTGTCACCGGTGGTTTCAGCGCCAAAGCCTTTAACCTTCTCTTCGAGAACGTCAAAGGTCCATTCGCCCTTAGCAGCAAGATCATAAAGCTCGCTATAAGTGCCTTCGCCAAACTTTTCTTCATAAAGGTCCTTATTGAAGAGGATAACGAAAGTACCGTCATTATCATAGGTGTTGATATCGCCAAGCGCATAGTAAAGCTTGTTGCAAACAGAAAGGTCTTCTACACCGTTCTGGTCCCACCAAGGCTTGGAAAAATCTATACCAAGAGTCTTGAGGTCTACAAGATATCCCTGTTCAACAAAGGAATAGTAGTAATAATAGGTTTCAAAGCAAAAATCAATTGTGGGAGCGCCGGACAAAATATCCTCTTGGATAAATGTACGGATTTCGCCAGCGGTATCAGTGCTCATCTCACCGGTGATGGTGCAGTTGTAAGCCCTCTGAACTGCTTCCAAAACTTCGCTCTTAGCACGGTTGATGTTACTCATCGTGCCATCTTCGCTTTCCTGCCAAATTACTTCGCCCTGGAAATCGATGGTTTCTTTACCATAACCAAACCAACGCTCGTAAATGTAAAAATTACGACCGCCCATGTCTGTTGCTTCAGGAAGCATCTCATGATAAACAACATCAGCCTTGCTTTCTTCAACTACGGAAGTATCATCCCCGTTGCTGGGTGCTACGGAAGAATCGTTACCACCGTCGCCGCCACATGCCGCAAAGCACGCTGCAACCATAAGTAAAGCCAGAAGCAAGCATAAATACTTTTTCATACTTTTTTCTCCTTTACAGGTTTTATTACGATAATTATATCACACCGCATTCTACAAGTCAAGTACAATTTCCAAAATATACAATTTCGGTCTATAATATATATGTACGTTTTGTTTACTGTTGACATTTTACGGACAATATAGTATAATACAATTTGATTTACAGAAAGGAGTTGAAGCCTTTTGTCAAGCGCTGTTAGGAACTTTTTAGTTGTGTTTTTTCTTGCGCTTTTGGGCTTTGGTATTTTAGGCCATTTTATCGCAACGGTTGCTGTGCCCTCTTTTGTTTATGACGATGGGCAGGCGGATTTTTCGTCAGAGGACGTGGTTTCCGAGGAGGAGGTTGAATCCACCGACGATACGGTTTCTACGGATACCGTTGTTTCGGGCAACAAGTTTAACTTTGCTTTTATTTGCCTTGACACCAACGATAAGCTTGCAGGCGTTTACCTGATGCACACGGATGACGGATATAAAACCTGTGTTAGCGTTTCGATACCCGGTAACGCATCCGTAGAAAACAACGGTGCGTTTTCTACGCTTTCACAATTATACAGCGATAAGGGGGAGGATTTTCTCCTTACAAAGCTTTATTATCTTACGGGCTGTAAGATAGACGAGCACGCATCCGTTTGTGCCGTTGATACCAGCGGTGACGGAAGGGACGTTACCCAGTTAAGCACCTATCTTAAATACACCTACAAAATAAAAGAAAGCTTTGAGTTTCCCAACCCCAACTATAATCGCGGCGAAGCTGACCCCGAAAGCTCTGAGGATAACCCCAACGATAATATGGAGCTTATTACGGTAGAGGCGGGCAGCTACGCACTTAACGGGCAGACAAACGACGTGCAGAATGACAAGATGCTGCTTGACACACAGTATAACAAAAACGCTTTTGAGATTTATAACGATTTGCTTACCCGTATCATCAACGACGAAACGCTTGTTGGCAACACGCAAAAGCAAACGAAGATAATGGGATATATGCTTAACAAATCGTTTAGGGACTACGGCAATTCCGGTGCGGGGTTATACTTGTTTAACGATTACGTTAAAGCTTCTATCAATTATTCGGGCACGGGCGGTGCTTGGGACGAAATACGCGAAGCTATAAAAACACTTGAAAGAAAGGTATAAACAATATGAAAAACGGAACTAAATGTATTCACGAAGGTTACAAGCCCGCAAACGGTCAGCCGCTTGCAATGCCTATATATCAAAGCACAACCTACGCATACGATTCTACGGAGCATATCGGCAAGCTGTTTGACCTTGCGGCAGACGGGCATATGTACAGCCGCATCTCTAACCCCACGGTTGCTTTCGTTGAGGAAAAGATTGCGGCACTTGAGGGCGGTATTGCCGCTGTATGCACAACCTCCGGTCAATCCGCATCGTTTTTATCTCTTGTAAACATCCTCGGCAGTGGGGACAGTTTTCTTTGCTCCTCAAAGATATACGGCGGAACGATTAATTTATTTTCCGTTACAATGAAGCGTTTGGGCATAGAATGTATATACTTTGACCCGGACGACGAGGACGAGAAGATAGAAGCGCTTATCAAGCCCAACACAAAGGCTGTTTTTGCAGAATCCTTGGCTAATCCTGCGCTTTCTGTTTTGGATATCAGCCGTATAGCAAACCTTGCACACAGGCACGGGCTTCCGCTTATTATAGACAACACCTTCCCCACCCCGATACTTTGCAGGCCTATTGAGCACGGTGCGGATATCGTTATCCACTCCACAACAAAGTATATGGACGGCCACGCCATACAGGTTGGTGGCGTTGTTGTTGACAGCGGTAATTTTGACTGGGAAGCTAACGGCTACACCTGCCTTTCCGAGCCTGACGAGTCTTACCACGGCGTTGTTTACACAAAGGATTTCGGCAAGGCTGCTTACGCTGTTAAATTTAGGGTTCAGCTTATCCGCGATTTCGGCACCTATCCGCCTGCAACTGCCGCGTTTTATCTTAACCTTGGGCTGCAAACGCTTGACGTTAGAATGGAAAGGCATTGCAAAAACGCGCTTGCGGCTGCAAAGTTTTTAAGCGGGCATAGCAAGATAGAATCTGTTTCCTACCCTTCGCTTGAGGGGGACAAGTATTACGGTCTTGCTCAAAAATATCTGCCCAACGGTGCAAGCGGCGTTGTTTCCCTTACCATAAAGGGCGGCAAGGAAAACGCCGTTAGGTTTATGGATGCGCTAAAGCTTGCAAAAAACGTTGTTCACGTTGCAACGGTTCACACCTGCGTTCTTCACCCCGCAAGCGAAACTCACCGCCAACTTACCGACGAGCAGCTTGTTGCCGCAGGCATCAACCCCGGTATGATAAGGCTTTCAGTTGGTATTGAGGATATAAACGATATTCTTGAGGATCTTGAAAACGGGCTTTCCAAATGCGAATAACGCTTATATACGTTGGCTCTACCAGCGAAAAGTTTTATACGGATGCGTGTGCCGAATACGAAAAAAGGCTTGGCGCTTTCACCGCCTTCCAAAGCGTTTGCGTTAAGGAGGAGCGTATTGGTGACGAAGCATCGGAGGCTTTAATATCAAAGGCTTTGGAGGCAGAGGAGCAGCGCATACGCGCCGCAATCCCCAAAGGCTCGTTCAAAATAGCGATGTGCATTGAGGGGAAACAGCTATCCTCCGAAAAATTAGCGGCAAAGCTATCCTCGCTTGCCTCGGGCGGCACATCTTCTGTTGCGTTGGTTATAGGCAGCAGCCACGGTCTGGCACGCACGCTTAAGGCTGATTGTGATTTGCTTCTGTCCATGTCGGAAATGACTTTTCCGCACATGCTTGCACGCGTTATGCTAACCGAGCAGTTGTATAGGGCTTTTACTATAATCGGCGGCAAAAAATACCACAAATAATTTACTTAAACTATTGAAATCTTATATTATTTATGTTAGAATGATGAAGTAAATATTCAAGGAGGTACTTATTATGGCATATACCATTTCCAAGGACGATTGCATAGGTTGCGGTACCTGTGAGGCTGAATGCCCCGTTGGCGCAATTTCCGTTGATGCAGACGGCAAGTATGTTATCGATGCTGACACTTGTCTTGATTGTGGCGCATGTGCAGGCGTGTGCCCTGTTGATGCTCCCAAGGCGTAAACTTTGCGTTTTAAGGTAACACGCCCGCAAACCATGTTTTACATAGGTTGGTGGGCGTTTATCTTATTTATTGAAAGAATGAAAGAAACCAAAACTACTGAAATTAACTGCGGAATAATGCTTACGGAGTATACGGACGGACTGCTTTTCGGCACGGACGCCCTTTTGCTTTCGCATTTTGTTAAGGGCGGAAAGCATAAAAAAGGGGTGGATATCGGTGCAGGAAGCGGCCCTATTTCTTTAATACTGCTTGCAGAAGACAAGGCGGCGTATATGACAGGGGTTGAGATACAGCCCGAATACGCGCTTCTTTCCGAGATGAATGCTAACCAAAACGGGTTTGCAAGCAGATATAAAGCCGTTTGCGGAGACGCTAACAATATAAAAGAGCTGCTGAATGCCGAAACAGCGGATTTTGTTGTTTCCAATCCGCCGTTTATGAAGGCGGCGGCAGGCAAGCACAACCTAAGCCTATCAAAAAGCATAGCACGGCACGAGGAATACCTACCGCCAAACAGCTTGTGTGCTGCGGCGGCGTATCTGCTTAAATACGGTGGTAGCTTTTACGTTGTATACCGCCCCGAAAGGCTGTGCACGCTTATATCTGCACTTAAAAGCCACGCGTTGGAGCCAAAGCGCATTTGCTTTGCGGGCACTAACGGAAAGGTTGCGCTTGTGCTGGTAGAGGCTAAAAAGGGCGGCGCTGAGGGCGCAGATATTACGTTTATGAACATTTAAGACATAGCTTTTATAGTATTTCAAGGAAGGAGTTTGCAATATGAAAAGAACCGTATCTCTTTTACTGTGCGTATGCTTTGTGCTCACGGTTTTTTCCGTGTTGCTTTCTGTTCCTTTTATAAAAGCCAATCCGTTTGAAGCGTTTGATAAAGCAAGAGAACAAAATATTGCCTCTTCTTTATCGGCGCGCCCGTTTAACAGCGTTGCAAACGAAAGCGAAAGAAAGCAAGGCTGTATTGTTAAATTCAAAAGCGATACAACGCTTGAGGATATTTACAACTGCGTTAATAATTACGCTTACAGGCTTCTTGCCAACAGTAGTGAAAGGCTGTTTTGGATAGATGCTTCTACCGCGTTTTTCAAATCAGAGCACGCAGATATAGTGGAAAGCGCCGAGGAGGAGCAGACCTTATCCCTTTCCGCCACGGTAAACGACCCTCTATCTTCCTCGCAATGGGAGCTTGACCATTTGCAAGCGTACAGAGCTTGGGACGTAACCACGGGAGAGCGCAACGTTACCGTTGCAGTTTTGGACAGCGGCATTTACAGAGCGCACCCCGATTTTGAAAACGTTTCCATACTTGCGGGCTATGATGCCGTAACGCGCACGGAGGGCGTTAGTCAGGACGTGAACGGCCACGGCACGAAAATAACCTCTATTATAGCCGCCGCTACTGACAACGGCATTGGTATGGCAGGTATCGCAAGCAACGTTTCTATTCTTCCTATACGAATCAGCAACAGCACGGGGTATATACATTCCTCCGATTTTATTGATGCCGTTTATTACGCCGCTGATGCAGGCGTGGATATAATTAATATGAGCTTTGGGGGCTACACCTACTCCGCTATGGAAGAGGTGGCGATAAGCTATGCATCCGAAAAGGGTTGCGTGCTTGTTTCTGCCGCAGGCAATAACGAAACCAGCACGCAATACGCGGGGATGAAGGCTTATCCCGCATCTTACACAGGCGTTATAAGCGTTGGCGCGGTGGACGTAAACGGCGTGCTTTGTCCGTTTTCTCAGCGTAACGATGCGGTTGACCTTGTTGCGCCCGGTGCGGACGTTACGGTTGCAAACACTAACGACAGCTACGAGAAGGAAAACGGCACCTCCTTTGCTTCTGCATACGTTACGGCGGTTGCCGCGCTTTGCCTTTCCGCCATCGACGAAGGTGTGCGCTTCAGCTCCGACCAATTTTTATCGCTTATTGCCAAAATTAACGGCGGTGTAGCAACAGAGGGCTACGGATACGGGCATATAAACGCATACAGCGCGCTAACAAAAATCAACACCCCGCTTGTTTCGGGCGTTGCAGATGGCGGCGTTTACCACAAAAACGTTACCATCACCTTCAACCGCGGCGAAGCAACGCTTGACGGTGAGGAGTTTGAAAGCGGCGAGGCGGTTATAACAAGCGGTAGCCACACGCTTGAGGTTACAGACGGAAGAAACACACTAACCATAGATTTTATCACGGATAATATTCCGCTTAAATATGAATACAGCGTTGGTACAAGCAGTGCCGCTATAACGTTTTCCAGAGGCACAGCAACGCTTGACGGTATACCCTATCTGTCCGGTGCGCCTATAACCGCGTCCGGCAAGCACTGCTTTAAGCTTACGGGGCCGTACGGTAATACCGAAAGCTACGAGTTTGAATGTAATTTCAAAGCCCCTGAAATATTTGGTGTGGAAAACGGCGGAGTGTATACCTACCCCGTTCGCATCAGCGCGGGCGCAGGCGGCGTGCTTACGCTTAACGGTACAGTTATCCCTGCCGAAAAAATCGTTTCTCAAAGCGGTGTTTACACGCTTGTTTCCTCCACGGCAGACGGAAAGAACAAAAAAACACTTCGATTTACGGTTTCTATCCCCAACGCAAGCATTTATAGCTCCACGGTTGTATCGCCTAAAATAATTGCAGACGACAAATACCGCACGGTTGTGCTGTATAACGATGTGCTTTCAGGCGTGCGCGTGTTCTCTTGGGGTGACCTTACAAGAACAAAATGCTTTATCCGTACACAATCTGCCGTTATCGGGCATTGTTTATACGGAGAAAAGCTTGTGCTTATTCACAGCGGCGGTATCAGCGTGTGTGAACGCTCGGCTATAGCTGCCGGCACGGTTTCAAGCCTTTTGTATTACGGGTTTGAAAGGACAGCAAGTGCCGCAACCGCTTTGGGCGGATACGTGTATTACACCTGCCCCGCGGCTACGGAAACACAGCTTTGGCGAATGGATATAGCAAGCGGAAAAAGCACGCTTATAACAAGCTTTTCGGGCAACGCCGATATGCTTTGTACGGACGGAACTGCACTTGCCGCAGCGAGCAAAAACGGTACTGTTTACATTTTCAGCCAAGAAGGAAAGCTTAACCTTAAAATCAATGTTGGCGAGGATATCAACTCCGTTGCTATATGCGGTGATTATCTATGCACCAACAAATATGTTTACGGTACAGCATCTAACGAAAAGCTGTTTTCGTTAAAAGACGGTGAAACCGTTGTTTTTGCAAAGAACAACGTTTTGGTAACGGATTATTCCGTTTACGACCTAAAGGGGCGCCGTGCGATAGCTGCGTTTGGCGATAGGCTTATTGATGCGGTTATAACAAGCGATGGATATACCTTTAAAGCCATTGAGGGTATGAAAATAGAGCTTATAAACAACCAGGGCTTGCGCCTTGGGGCTGATAACGCCGCAAAGCTGCTTAATGCGGCAGAAGTAATTAGCCTTACGTTTGGAGCACCAAACAGCTTTTCCGTGCACGAAAGCTACGTTTCCGTTCCTGATAGCTTATATATCTCCGATGCGGTTATCCCCACAGGCACAGGCAGTATATTTGCCATTTCCCCCTCTGAGCAGATGCTTTACACAATTGATTGTGCATCGCTTACCGTTACCGCACGCACAAGCTTGCGTTTTAAGCCCTCCTCGATATGCAGCGACGGAGAAAACGTATATATTGCTTTTTCTAACGAGGAAAGTATATTTGTTTGCTCTGTAAACGGCGGCGCGGGGGACTATCTTAGCAGTAACGAAAGCTACACAAAAATACTTTACAGTGATCAAAGGCTATACGGTTTAACCGAAAGCGGAGATATACTATCTATGTCCGCCGCAGACCCAAAAGCCACGCAAACCGTTATTAAAGCGCAAAATGTAATCAATTTCACTTACGGCGGAGGATACGTTTACGCTTATTTAAAGCCCGTTACCATACCGATGCTTTATAAGATAGATGCAAGCAGCTTTTCTATTGAAAGCGCCGTGCAGGTTGCAGACGGGGGACATAAGCTTTTTGCGGAAAACGATATGGTTTTTCTTGGCAAGAAGGCGTTCTACTCCAACGATTTAGAGCCTGCTTACACCTTGAACAGCAACGTGGAGATAGCTTATAGAAGCTATGTTTTAACAAGCAACGGCCTATATTTCTCCTCTAACGGCGTTCTTATAGGCGATATAAAAACCAACACCACCCTTCCGCTATTTGACAGCGGCTATAACTACTATTCGTTTGAAAATGGTAGGATATGTAAAATTTCAAACCCTCGTGCAGACCTGCATTCAACACCAGCCGTTAGCGGGATAACGCCAAACACAACCATACACGGCTCTGCAAGTGCTGTGTTTGCTTATGGGTACGGCTACCTTGACGGTGTGCCATACAATGCCGGCGCGCTTATAGAAAACGGCGGTATACACAGCCTTGTTATCTCCCTGCCGTTTGGTGTTACTACTAAAGTGGATTTTGTTATAGAAGCGCAGATTAACTCTATAAGCCTGTCTTCCGAAAAGCTTATAATAAGCGTTAACGAAACCACGCGGCTTCAGGTTACTGCGCGCCCCTACACCTACGGCGTTGTTGACGTTAGCTATACTACCGACAACGAAAATGTTATTGTATTGCCCGACGGCAGTATTATCGGCGCGGCAGAAGGAGTATGCGCCATTACCGCAACCACTGCGGACGGTAAGCACAGCGCTTCTATCCTCATAACGGTAACAAAGGGCGTTTTACGGTTTGACAGCAGCTATTTCTATGCCGACGGCTACAACCGCATTGTCAGAGGTATAGCACCCGGTACGGGTATTGAAACCTTCCTTGCCGCCGCCGCAGAAACGCACGGCACGGTTGCAATACGCGGCTATAACGGCGTTTTGGTAAGCGCGGGTATGATACACACGGGCATGAAGGCAGAGCTTTATAACGTTTACGACGAGGTTATAGATTCTTGGGATCTAAGCGTTACGGGCGATATTGACGAGGACGGATACGTTACCGCTAACGATTATTATGCTTTGGAAAAGCTGCTTGTGGATACAAGCACCGCTTCCGCTTCCGTGTACGCGGCGGCGGATATAGACGGCAACAGATTTGTAAACGAATTTGATTTGCTTGCTTTAAAACAGCATTTTCTCGGCAACCCGTTTATAAACACAACAAACGCAACACCCACGCGCCCAACAAATACTTCTATTCACATAATGGCGCCTAAAGCGTTAGCGGCGGGCACAAGCTTTACCGTTGGGATAACTCTTACGGAAATGAAAGGGCTTACCGCCGTATCAGGGCTTTTAAAATTTGATGCGGAGCTTCTCAAGCCTGAAAGCGTGCGCGTATACGGCGCGGAGACGGACGGATTTCATACAATAAGCAAAAACGGCGTGTATTTTTACACAAGCTGTGCGGAGGATATGTCTACCAACGTTATATTAACTGCGGAGTTTACCGTTTCTGAAGCGCTTTCCGTTGATACGCCGATACGCATAAGCTGTGCCGAGCTTGTGGTATACGACGGTTCTGCCGCGTTTATAGAGGACAAAGCTACCGAAGCAAAGGTAAGCCAAAGTCCCGAAACGGATATACTGTTATTCAACCTGCCCGATTTCAACTTTGACAGCACGGTTACCGAATACCGTTGCGTATTCCCTGCCGATACGCAGGAAATACACATTGGCACATACCCCAAGCAGAAATGCGATATCGCAGGGGAAACCATATTCACAAACGAAAATCACGCAAGCTTTGCAGTTGTTGTTAAGGACGAAAGCGGCACAACGCAGTACAACTACGAATGTGAACGTGCAGAGGGCACAACGCACTCCCCCAACAATAACAACATCTACAAAAACAACAACACAAGCCTATCCGAGCTAACAGTAGAGGGCGCAACGCTTTCCCCGCAGTTTGACAAAGCCGTTACTACCTACTACGTTGTTTGCAAGAACCCGCTTGAAATAGCGGTTAGCGCAAGGGCTGAGAACGAAAACACCGTTGTAAGCGTTTCCCAGTACAACGAAAAGGACGGTACCATAACCGTTATATGCACAGCGGAGGACGGAAGCACCGCAAGCTATACGCTACATGTTTGTGAAAAGCTACCTATCTTTTATGAGGTACAAAACGGTAGCAACCTGTGGCTTTGGCTGTTTAGCATACCCGCGCTGTTGCTTGTAGTGTTGATAACGCTTATAGTGATACTTGTAGTTAAAAAGCAAAAATTAAAAAAGACAAAACGAAGGACAGCTTGATGCTGTCCTTAAGTTTTACAAATTTTATAAGAAGCGGCGTATATCTATTGCCATTCTTTCCTCAAGGTTGATAAGCCGCTTTGCTATATCCTTTGATACCTCGTCTGCCGCTTTATATTCGTTTAAATACCTGTTTAACGACTTAACGCCCATATTGCAGCCATCTGTCATCAAATCCGCGATTGTGGGGTCCGATTCATTTACCGCAAGCTTTACGCCCGTTTTCATCTTACTCATACCCTTGGCAAAGGGGCTGGGGGCTTTGCCCTCGTCGCCGTAATCTGCAAGCAGCTTTTGTATTTCCCCATTAAGCTTTAAATGCTCGTTCTTACAGTCCTTTAGGTAGTTTGACAAATCGGTTGAGTTTACATAATCAATCACATCGTTTATTGATGCTACGCCCATTTTCACGCCTGCATCACATTCTCTAAGCAAGCGCACGGTGTCCTTTTCTATCATACGCGGTTGTCCTTTCCTGTTTTTTTATTAATATACCCAATTTCGGCGTATATATTACAACCGCGAAAATTTTTAATGATGATGGTGGTGATGGTGGCCGTGTGGCTTACAGCTTGATGCTACCGCGCAGCTTTCCTCCAAGCACGCTTCACCTTCAGCTTCAAGCTCCAGCGTTGCGTGGGCTATGCCGTGCTCCATTAGCTCCTCTTTAACCTTGTGCTTGATATCCTCCGCACCGCCTTTTATAACCACGTGCATTGTTGCAAAATTACTATTGCCATCAATACTCCATATATGTATGTGGTGTACTCCCGCAACGCCCTCCAAAGCCAAAATATGCGCCTTTATTTCATTAATCTGTATGCCGCGCGGCGTTCTTTCCAAAAACAGCTCCAACGCTTCCTTTAGGTTTTTAAAGGCTTGGTACATTATAAAAGCTGCAACGCATATCGACATTATTGGGTCTATTATAGGAAGCTCCGCAAAACGCATTACAACCGCGCCAACAAGCACAACAACCCAGCCCAAAACGTCCTCCAGCATATGTAGGTTTACAGTTTTTTGGTTAAGGCTGTCACCCGATTTGGTAAAATACGCCGCTAAAAGGTTTATTAATACACCGGCTACTGCAAGTATTATCATCCCGTTATAGTGAATTTCAACAGGGTTTATTATACGCACAACGGAGTTATATATTACAAAGGCAGAGCCAAGCATTAAAATCAGCGTTGTAATAACGCTGCCTATAACGGAATACCTTGCATATCCATAGGTGTAGTTTAAATCCGCCTGCTTTTTGCTTTTGCGTTCCAAAAAATAGGCTATGCCTATACTTAAAGCATCCCCCATATCGTGAACCGCATCCGACACGATAGCAACGCTATTGGTAAACGCACCCCCAACAAGCTCTATAACCGAGAACAGCAAATTTAAAAGAAACGCAAGTAAAATGCTTTTGTCGCTTCTCATTCCTCTTCCCTCCTATGCTTGATGTGCTGTATGCTGATACGAAAAATATCTGCAATATGGCTATCGTCCAAGGAATAGTACACTTCCTTACCCTGCTTTCTGTACTTTACCGCATTCGCCGCGCGCATTTTGCTTAGCTGGTGCGAAACAGAAGATTTTGTCATCCCCAAAGCTTTTGCCAAATCACACACGCACATTTCGCTTTCAAGCAATATGTATATTATCCTGCACCTTGTTTCATCACCTATTATCTTGTAAAAAGACGAAAGCTTTTGAAAATACTTATCATCCGGCATATCGCGCACAACACGCTCCACCTGCTCAAAATGCACGTTGTCATATTCACACATTAGTTTTTCTTTATCCATAATAGCCTCCTAACAGTTGAATAGTTGTTCAACTGTTAGGTATTGTATCACGGTTTTATTGTATTGTCAATACCTATTTTTGCAGAAAAAGCGCTTGCCGAAGCAAGCACTTTTCAAAATTCTTAACGGGTTCCAAGGCGGATTATTTTTGGTTCTTTAACCTTTCTTTTGCTTCTTCAACCGTTTCCCCGTCCTTTGTTAGATACGCATCCACAAATTTATCCTCTATTTTAGTGTAGCCGTCAACAACGCCTTGCTCTACTTTTTTGTATCCCTCTACCACGCCTTTTTCAACCTTTTTGTAACCGCCAGTTACTGCTTTAGCGATTTTTTCATTTGTTTTTACTATTTTTGATTTAGCCATATTTGTATATTTACCTCCAATTAGATTTATCCCAAGAAACAGCACAATAATCCATACCGCCGTGCCTGTTAGTATATTTAATAGCTGAATGTGGATTGCCTCCATCCCCTGAAAGGACTGAAGCATAGACCTTTGCGTTGAGTAAATTGAAACACAGGCATCTGCTAACGAGATATTACACAACGTTTTCATCACAGGCGAAGGGGTATGCTTTGATTTAACCGTTCTTATTATCGCAACTACGATTTTTCAGAACGTATAAGTTGCGATAGTAATCATTACGATTTCGTGAAAAGCTATACCACGCTCTTTCACCGCAGATAAAACGTTTACGCCCACTATACAAAACGATAGAACAACTAATAATATACCTGTTATTCGCCTTGCAAAAAGCTCGGTATCATAATTTCCGCCTGCCTTTCGCCTTATCTGCAACACAGAATATCTTGTTACTGTCAAAACTGCATAATAAGCACCTACCGTGAT
Source organism: Eubacteriales bacterium (assembly GCA_045592105.1). Taxonomy (GTDB): domain Bacteria; phylum Bacillota; class Clostridia; order Oscillospirales; family CAG-382; genus SIG636. Next base: position 56,965 of record JAZNUB010000046.1, read on the forward strand.
AAACCACCACGAATGTGCTATAAAACCCAATATACTATTACCAAGCGCGTATATAATGTTAATTAGCACACTTGTATAAGGGCTTCTTACAATTTTGAATGCCTTCATTTGATGCCTTTAATCATCGGTATAAGCGCTATCAGCATAATAATGCCAAGCAAACCAACTATAGTGCCCCAAACTATTTGCTGCCACACAAGGCACATACACATACCAACACCAAGCACTAATGCAGAAAAAACGGCATAAATTGTGCGTAGTACGTTTTTTCCACTCATTTTAGGCATCTTCTTGTTTTCCATCTTACACCATATAAGCATAGTAATAATACCCAAAACGATGCCAACAGCGCCAAAAACAACGCCCTCGGTGAAAGCGTTCCATTCAGGCAAAAGCGCCATACACATACCAAGGGCAAAAAGCACCCCGCTTATTGTTCCCATAATTAGCGCAACAAAACTGCTTTTTTTCATTTAAAAATCTCCTTTCATTAAAACAACACTTGTGTTTTTATTGCAAAAACAGTATAATATATTTGCAAAAACAAATCAATCAACAAATAAACTACAACTGTTGTAATAATGGAGCTTTTATGAACGTAAAAAACAACAAGCGGCGCAGAGAATCGCAAGAGAAGATAGAAAAAGCGTTTATAGAATTGCTGCAAACGCGCGATATTAATGATATTTCCGTTTCAGAGCTTATTAAAATAACTAACTTGAACAGAAGCACGTTCTACGCAAATTATATTGATATATTTGATCTTGCCGATAAAACCAGAGAAAAGCTTGAAAGAGAGTTCAGCAACCTTTTTGCCGACTATGATTATTTTAACGAGCGCACCGGTGCGCTAAAGATGTTTAGCCATATTAAAGAGAATCAGCTTTTCTACAAAACCTATTTCAAGCTGTGTTATGACGATAAGCACCTTGTATCAATATACGACAGCAAACGTGCAGAAAAGGAGCATATAGATAGCAACCTTAAATATCATATAGAATTTTTTAGAAACGGTTTAAATGCTATTATCAAGCTTTGGCTTGCCGGTGGATGCCAAGAATCCCCCGAGGATATGGCAGAGGTGTTGAAGCAGGAATACAGAGGGCGGTAAAACGCACGGTTGTTTTTCAAACCTTTTGCTTGCTAAAACCAAAAATCAAAGTTGGGTTTATATAAAAATTAAAGAAACTCCGTTTATCCGGTAGATAAATGGAGCACTTTTCGTGTCTATGGGCTACGAAAAAAATATTTTCGATCGTCTTACGTATGAACTTGAACTCTCGTATGAATCACGGCGAAGCCGTGCATATCATTAAGCGAAGTTTTGCATATCATCAATTCCGTAGGAATTGTATATCATCATTGCGAAAGCGTTTTTTGATACACACCTAAAGGTGTGATGATATGCAGCCCTGATGGACTGAGGGTATATCCCAAATTTTGTGTAAACTCCAATCGGTGGCGTAAAATAGGGCAGAATATTATTTCTGGGGTGGTGGCATTGACACCACCTCTTAATTATAGTATTAACAGAAAATTGAATGTCTGTCAAGGGCAGCGGCTG
>JAZNUB010000047.1:0-7934 GCA_045592105.1 Eubacteriales bacterium
ATTGTTGTATAATTATCTCGCTTTCTTGTAGGTTTTTTCGCAATTAAATTATACAACAAAGCAAGCGGTTGTTCAATGCCTTTCGGCTTAGAACAACCGCTTTTTCTTTACTTTCGAGCTGTCTTAATGAGACAGCCTCATAGCTTTTAGATAACTGTTATTCGGCAAATACAGCGGCTTCTTCCTCCTCAACCGTTGGCTGGAGGATATCTGCCTCATCTTCGGCAGTCGCCTCGTCCTCAACAACGCTGATAACCCCATCAGCCGCTTTTTTAGCAAAGCATTTAACCTTGCCTGCAACCTCTTCACAAACGAGCTTTGCGTTTTCAATAAGCTGCTCGCCATCAACGGAATAGGTTTTACCGCCGGCCTTAACCTTGCACTTGCCTGCGGTTATGCCGGGGATAACTGCGCTGAAATCACTTTCCTTCCCATCCCTTGCGGGGGAATAGGACAAACGCACGGCAACGCTGTTTGTGGTTATTCTTTTAAGCTTCTTATCGTCGTCTTTATCAATATCAACTTTGTAAGGAACGAAAAGTGCCGCTAAGGCAGCAACCTTAACCCATGTTGGTATAAGCTTTTTCTTTGCCATACCTTATTCCCCTTTCAAACATAAATTGTTCATAATACAGTATAACATCACAAAGCACTTTTTTCAAGCGTTTTTTTAAAAAACATTGACTGTGCGGTAAGTAAATGCTATAATCCCCTTGGGTATACCGGTGAGTTCGTAACCATCCTCACCTAAAACAAAACTAAGGAGCAAAATATGAAAAAAACAAGGTTTGTTACAAACGCGGCAATCATCGCCGCACTTTACGTGGTATTAAGCTATGTGGCGCACACCTTTAATCTTGCAAGCGGTGCGGTACAGGTTAGGCTATCGGAGGTGCTTACGGTGTTGCCTTTTTTTACGGGCGCGGCAGTGCCGGGGCTTACCGTTGGCTGCCTTATAAGCAACATTTTGATGGGCTGCCATATATGGGATGTGGTGTTTGGCACTATAGCAACGCTTATCGGCGCGGCAGGCACCTATCTTTTAAGGAAAAAAAGCATTTATTTTGCTTGCGTGCCGCCGATAGCCGCAAACACCTTGATAATACCGTTTGTGCTTGTTAAGGTGTATGGTGAAGGTGCGCCCTTGCCGCTTCTTGCGCTAAGCGTATTTATAGGCGAGCTAATCGCTTGCGGCTTTTTGGGCACCGCTTTGTGCGCCCTTCTTAAAAAGCGCGGCAAGGATATTTTTAACCGTTAAGCGGCTTGGTGCAAACAACGCTGTATTTGCCGTTTTTGCTTTCGGTTACACTCCTCTATATAATTATATGTTAAATGAAGCAAATATGCAAGGAAAACGGCACTTTTTACGTCAATATTCTATCTATTATTGATATTGACTATTTTGTTTTGCGGTGCTATAATCCAACACCGAGAATTATAATTATGAAAGTGTGATAATATGGAAGCATTATTGAACAGCCTTAGCGAGGCAAGCGTGCTTTTAAGCGTTGGTATAGCGCTAAGTGCAGGCTTGCTTTTGTCCAGAGTAGTTAAAAAGTTTGGTATGCCTGCCGTAACGGGCTATCTTATTGCGGGTATCCTGGTTGGCCCCTTTTGCTTAGGAAACTTAGGCATTGAGGGTATTGGCTTTACCTCGCTTGAAAATGCGGAGCAGTACGGTATTTTATCCGATTTGGCGTTGGGCTTTATTGCGTTTGCAATTGGTAACGAGTTTAGGCTTAAGGATCTTAAGGAAACGGGTAAGGCGGCAGTTGTTATAGGTATATTTCAGGCGTTGACCGCTACCTTGGTTGTGGATGGTGCGCTTATTGCGCTTCACTATATTATGGGCGGCTCGATAACGCTTCCCGTTGCCATAACGCTTGGCGCGATAGCTACCGCAACCGCACCTGCGGCAACCTTGATGGTTGTTAAGCAGTACAAGGCAAAGGGTAAGCTTACAAGCCTTTTGCTCCCCATCGTTGCGTTGGACGATGCTGTGGGCCTTATGGTGTTTGCGGCTTCTTTCGGTATAGCGCGCGCTATGCAAAGCGGCTCTGCAGGTATCGCTTCCATAGTGGTTGAGCCTATTGTGGAGATAGTTGGCTCTTTGGTTTTGGGCTTCGTTTTGGGGCTTGTTCTTTCTTGGGCGGAAAGGATGTTTACCTCCGGCAGTAAAAGGCTGTGTCTTGCAGTTACGATGGTAACCATTACCGTTGCTTTGTCTATGCTTAAGTTTGAGGTGGGCGGTATCCACGTTGGCTTCTCCTCCTTGCTTGTTTGTATGATGCTTGGCACGGTTTTCTGCAATATTTGCGATTTCTCTGCCGATATTATGGATAGGGCAGATAAATGGACTATGCCGATATATATTTTATTCTTCGTTTTAAGCGGTGCCGAGCTGGATCTTGGTATACTTAAAAACGGCGCAGTAGTGCTGATAGGCGTTGTTTACATAATCTTCCGTTCCATTGGTAAATACGGCGGTGCTTATATAAGCGCAAAAGCGATGAAGCTTGATAAAAAGGTAACCAACAACCTTGGTATAACGCTTTTGCCGCAGGCAGGCGTTGCGCTTGGTATGTGTATGACCGCGGCGGCAAAGCTTGGGCAGGACGGTGAAACCATCCGTAACATAGTGCTTTTCGGCGTGCTTATCTACGAGCTTGTTGGCCCCACGCTTACAAAGGGCGCACTTATGCGCGCAGGGGATATCAGCCCCCGCCCCACAACTCCGCACGATAAATCCGAAAGAAAGAAAGCAAAATAATATAAATGTCCGTTTTATTTCCCAAAGTGTATGGCATACTGCTAATGCGAAAAGCAAATTACACTTTTGGGAGGTAAAAAGATGTTTTATTGTATATTAACAGGGTTTGCGGCTTTGCTTATAAGCGGCAAGGTATGGCTAAGCCTTATTGCTATGGTGCTTGCGTGGCTTGTATTAACCGTTGTAAAGGGCTACGCTGAGGACAGCGTTAAAAAGCGCGGCGGTATAGAAAGCGCATCTGTTTTAGACTGCGTTAGCTATAAGGACAAGGGCGGTGTTATCGACCCCACCTATACGGAGTATACGGTGCTTGTGAGATACCGCAACGGTGAAAAGGCGCGCTATGTTTTAAACGGTAATCAGGCATTTTTTAAGGTGCTTAAGCCGTATATCATCGGTATTTAAAACAAATTAGTTGCAAAAGCTTTTCCCGTGTGGTATTCTACACACAGGAAAAGCTTTTTGCGTATGGAGGGAGGTATCAGATATGCCTAAAAATTCAGGTCAAAAGCTAAGAATATTGTATGTGCTTAAGGCTTTGTGGGAAAAAACGGACGAGGAGCACGGTATAACCACCACACAGCTTGTTGAATATTTGGAGTCTTTAGGTCTACCGGTTGATAGGAAAACGCTATACGACGATTTAGAGCAGCTAAAGCTTTTTGGGTTTGATATAGAAACCGTGCGTGGCAGGGAAGGCGGAAGCAAGCTTATTTCAAGGGATTTTGAGCTTTCGGAGCTGGTTTTGCTTGCAGATGCCGTGCAAAGCAGCAGGTTTATAACGGAGAAGAAAAGCGCGGCGCTTATTGATAAGCTTGCGTCGTTGTCAAGCGTTTACGATGCAAAGCGTATAGGGCGGCAGGTACACGTTTCCGGCAGGATAAAAAGCATGGAGGAAACCATATTTTATAACGTGGACGCGATACATACCGCTATAAGCGAGGATAAGCAGATAACCTTCACGTATTTTGATTGGAACGAAAACAAGCAGAAGGTGGAGCGCCACGGCGGTGCGCGGTACAGGGTTAGCCCGCACGCGCTTTGTTGGGATGATGAAAACTACTACCTTGTTGCATACGATGCCGCGGCAGGCGCAATAAAGCACTATCGCGTTGATAAAATGAGCCGTATAGAGCAAGCGGACGAAAAAAGGGCAGGGCAAAGCCTTGCGGCGGGCTTTGATATAGGCGCGTATTCGGGCAAGCTGTTCGGTATGTTTAACGGCAGGGAAAGCCACGTAACCTTGCGCTGTAAAAACAGCCGCGCGGGCGTTATAATAGACCGTTTCGGCAAATCCGTGCCGTTTCGCAAGGTGGATAGCGAGCATTTTGAGCTTACGGTTAAGGTTATGCTAAGCAGCCATTTTTACACCTGGCTTATGAATTTCGGAGCGGATATAGTTATAGTAAGCCCCAATTTTGCAATAGAGGAGCTTAAGGAAACCGCAAAGCAAGCTCTTGCCGCTTACGATTAAGGAGTACACAGTATGATAGGCTGTGGTCATTGGCTCAAGATTCCACTCCTTTAGCTTTCTGGAGAGTTAAGTATATAGTGCTTTACATAGATAAAAATTAGAAAGGAAAAACATTATGAAAAAATTATTCGATGAGCTTCCGCTGGAGAAGGATGCGGCTGAGAACGAGTGGATAACAAACAGGGATACCGTGGATTCCGTTGCCAACGCTCAGCTTGATAACGAGATAATACATATTGATGGTGAGTATGCGTTAGTGCTATGCACGGATAACACTTTGGCGTACACCGTACAGCCCGAAGGCACGGCAGAGATAGGTGACCCCGCTTTTGCGGCAAGCCTTAAGGACTTTGCAAATCTGCCGGAGGACGTGCAGGACAGGCTTATTACGGGCTACAGAAAGCAGCGTGAAGATATGGGAACGGTGTAAAACCCTACGCAATGCACAAGCTCGTATTTTGTTTCTACCGTTGGGGTAACAACGTTTGATGTAGTAAAACGGTATATACAAAACCAAGAAATAAGCCAAAGGGAAAAACAAAGGTATAAAAAAGCCTTTAAATCCGGAAGGAGGACACGGTATGATAGGCTTTAAGCTTACGGAAAGTGCGAAGGTGTACGAAAAGCAGCTAAAGGCTATGCAAAGCATAGGGCTTTGCGTGCTGGAGGATGGTGGTATACCGCTTGATATTAAGGAAGGCGAAACGCTTGGTCTTAGCCTTACGGAGAGGGAAGCGGTTGTGGTATACAGTAGCCTTTCAAGCCTTTTCCGCGGTGTGTTTTCGCTATCCCGCGGGGTAACGGGCAGCTTTAAGCAAAGCTTTGAGCTTTGTGGTGAGATGATAGATAACTCACGCAATGCGGTAATGAGCATAGAGCAGGCGAAAAAGCATATCATATACAGCGCCGCGTTTGGGCTTAACTGTATATACCTTTATAACGAGGACACCTTTGAGGTGGAGGGCGAGCCGTATTTTGGCTATATGCGCGGCAGGTATTCCTCCGCAGAGCTTAAGGAGCTATGTAATTACGCTTCGGAATTTGGTATAGAGCTTGTGCCGTGTATACAAACGCTGGCGCATTTAAACCAGATGCTTCGTTGGCATTGCTATGCGCCGATAAAGGATATAGACGATATCCTGCTTGCAGATGAGGATGCAACCTATGCGCTTATAGAAAAGCTTGTTGCCGCGTGGCGCGCAGTAACACCCTCCAAAAACATAAACATCGGTATGGACGAGGCGTATCTTTTAGGCAGGGGCAAGTACTTTGATAAGCACGGGCCTGTGGCGCGGTTTGAGCTTATGTGCCGCCATTTGGAAAAGGTTGCCGCTATATGCGAAAGGTATGGCTTTAAGCCGATGATGTGGAGCGATATGTTCTTCCGCATTGTTTTCGGCGGCTACTATACGGACGGCGCCATAGACCAAAGCTTGCTTGAAAAGGTGCCTAAAAACGTAACGCTTATTTATTGGGATTATTACAGCACGGAGCGTTCCAAATACGTAAGCCAGCTTGAAAAGCACGAAAAGTTTGCTAACGAGCTTGCTTTTGCGGGCGGTGCTTGGAAATGGAGCGGCTTCACGCCTTCTATCGACCACAGCCTTAGCGTTTCGCAAATTGCGCTGGAGGAGGTACGAAAGCGCGGTATAAAGTATTGCCTTGTTACCTGCTGGGGTGACGACGGTGCAGAGTGCCTTTACAATTGCGTTTTGCCCGTTTTGGCTTTGTACGGCGCGCACAACTATCTGCCCGCCGATAAGGCAGAGGCGTTTGCGGCGGAAGACGTACTTTTTGCTACAGGCTACACCACGGAGGAGTTTTGTGCTTTGTGCAAGCCCTCCGTAACCCCGTGCGAGAACCGCACTCCCTACGCAAACCCCACCAAATATTTGTTGTATAACGACCCAATGAAGGGTATGTTTGACCGCCACACCACCGCACAGTTCCCTGCGTTTTACAAGGATTGTGCAGAGGAGCTTGGCGCGCTGGCGCTTCGCGGCGGACGGTTTGCGTATCTGTTTGACATGCAAGCAAAGCTTTGCTTTGTGCTGGAGCTTAAAAGCACGCTTGGCGTGGAGCTTAAAGCGGCTTACGATGCCAACGATAAAGCAAGGCTTGCCGTTATCGCATCTGACACTATACCGCAGATATGCAGCCGTATAGAGGAGTTCCACAAGGCTTTTCGCAAGGGCTGGATGAGCGAAAGCCGTATGGGCGGCTTTGACGTTCAGGACCTGCGATTGGGCGGTTTGGTGCAAAGGCTTAAATCCACGGTTACAGCAATAGAGGAGTATCTGAACGGACAGAGTGAGCGCATAGAGGAGCTTGAGGAAGAAAGGCTGTTCTTTGACTGCCGAGGAAACGATAGCGATAAGTGCTTAACTATCGGTATGAACAACTATCGTATAACCGCAACGCCAAATATCCTTTAGGGGAAGTTTGCAAATATAAAAATAAGTGCTGGGTGTTGTGTCCAACATTTGTGGCTAGGAGTAAATATGGAATTAAGCAAAAATGATTCTAAGGCGGTTAAAGGGATAGCAATATTGGGTATGCTTATGCTCCATTTGTTTTGCCGCTTCGCCCCGTTACCATACACACCTCTTATATGGGTAGGCGATACGCCTTTAATATACTATTTGGGCTTGTTTGGTGATATATGTGTTCCCACATATTGCTTTTTAAGCGGATACGCCCAAGCTTTGTTGATGGGGAAAGAGGAAAAAAAGTATTATAAAAATCGTTTTTTGCGCGTATTTAAGTTTCTTGTAAATTATTGGATAGTGCTGTGTTTATTCGCTGTTGTTGGTTTAGCCTTTGACAGTACCCATACAATGCCGGGTTCGATTTTAAAGTTTTTAGGCAACTTCTTTTTGTATGATATTTCTTACAACGGTGCTTGGTGGTTTGTGCTTACCTATGTGCTTTTGATTGCTTTTGCACCTTTAATTATCAAAATTAGCTATAAGTTTAATTCTGTTATCGTGGTTTTGCTTAGCGGAGTGTTTTATTTTATTGCGTATCTGTTTAGGTTTTCAATGGCTGTAAAAATAGGTAACCCAATTTTAGGAAAGCTGTGGGAAGAGCTTATGCTTTTTGGCACATCGCAGTTCGCTTTTGTTATTGGCGTACTGTTCCTAAAGCACGAAGTTGTTTCGAAATTAAGAAAGCTTAGGATGAAAGCGTGGCTAAAGAGTGTTTTAGGCATAGCTTTTGTGTTTGCGGCGTTCGTGTTCCATTGCTTTGTTCCTTCGTTGATAGTTGCACCGATAACTGCAATTGTAAGCTTAACGTGCTTTTGGGTGTGCCCTAAATGCAAGTGGTTGAATAAAGTGCTGGAGTTTTTTGGGGAGCATTCAACAAACGCATGGCTTGTGCATATGTTTTTTTATCTTGTGCTGTTTAAAAATTTAGTGTTTGCCGCAAAATACCCCGCTTTGATTTTGCTTTTTATGCTTGCGCTTTGTATTGCAACCTCGTATATCGTAAAGCTGCCTTACAATTGTATAGTAAAACGTTTGGGAAAATAGCTTATACATAACAAAAAAGGGGCTGTCTCAAATTGAAATTTTGAGATAAAACCATATACAAAAGCAACAAAAAAATCAAGGGCAGCCAAATAATGCCCTTGATTTTTTTGTTAAGGTTGCACATAGCGTTCACAATTTGTTAATGCTATGAGACAGC
>JAZNUB010000048.1:0-30776 GCA_045592105.1 Eubacteriales bacterium
CATAGAACTCGCAATTCTGCTCAAAAAGGAATTTCTTGGCACTTCACTACCGACAATGCTCGCGTTAAGCTTAAACACCTATATCCCGAAATAAAGTTTTAATATTAACGATGTAGTAGGGGTCATTCACGAATGACCCGCCACGCGACATCTAAATTAGGCACGGTATTTAATCGTTACGCTTATATTTTAGTGAAGTTTTTGCTTCGCAAAAAGCAAAACGGAAACCTTAGTTGGGGCTGGCTCAAATCGAATGGATTTGAGCCAGCCCCCTGTATTTAGCCTAAATTTAGATTTTTGGCATATTTTTATGTTTTTTAAAATACGTTGTCCGTTTTAACGCCATCAAAACGATATATTAAACGAAAGGAGGAAAAAATATGGCATATATTTTCTCTGACTACGAATGTAACAAAGCTATAAAGCGTTTGGCAGAGGGGGATATGGCAGCCCTTTCCGTAGTCTATGATAATACAGCCCGTATTGTTTTCTCCTTGGCGTTATCCCTTTTGGGCAACAGGGAGGATGCAGAGGACGTCCTGCAGGACACGATGCTTAGGGTGGTAAAATCCGCCCCTAACTACAAAAAAGGAAGCCCTAAGGCCTGGGTGCTTTCCATTGCCCGCAACTGCGCCATAGACGTTTTAAGAAAGCGGCGTGCCGAATCGGACGAGGCAGAGCCGTTTTCCACCGACCCCGAGCTTGCAAAGCTTGAGCTTGCCGATATGCTAAACGCCCTGAACCAAGAAGAAAAGCAAACGGTGCTTTTACATATTTACGGCGGCTTATCTCACAAGCAAATAGGCGAGGTGTTGGGTATAAGCCCTGCGGCGACACAAAAAAAGTATCGCCGCGCCCTACAAAAGCTGAAAAAATTACTGTGAGGTGTCCATAATGAAAAACAGAACGATAAAAAACCGTTTTAAAAGGCTTGATGAATTATCCTTGCCCGCAAAAGAAAAAATGCTGCCTGCAGAAGCGTTAACGGATAAAACCGCTTACGTTGCAAAAGAAAGAAAAGCTTTCCCCAAACTTGCCGTAGCCTCCTTGGCGATAGTGGCGCTTGCAGTTGCAACAGGGTTGGTTATAGGGAGCGTTGCAGGCGGGAACGAAAAACAGTTATATCCTAACAATAACTTAGTTCTAAATAACGATAGAGAAAACACAAGTACCCCCTCCATCCTTGAAAACGAAGCTTCCGAAACCGCACCGCAGCTTAACAGTGCCGAATCAAAGGAAAGCGAGATACAAAAAACAAATCTGCCCATAGTTTCCTGTGGGAAAGCTCAAACCGTTTCCAACTCCTGCGAGCACTTTGTTCCGTACGGAGAGGTTGCCGTTGGAACTATGCACGGAGGGCAAATGGCAGTAGACGAATTGCAGGATAACGTTTTGTATGCGGTTTACTTTAGCGCGGACTATGATGGTTATGGAGACTATTTTGCTGAAACGGAATACCAAAAAGAACTGCGCCGTTTAGAAAAAGAACGGAACGAAAAAGTTAAGGAAGCCGAGGAAAGGGCAATAGCTTTTATTGAAAAATACGCAAAAGCAGAAAACCACCCATACCTTAGCAGTAGTTACAAAAGCTACGATTACCATAAAATTTGCACGCTTATTTACAGGCAGTGTTGGCCGGAGTATTGGCCGGGGCAAGCCGCGCCGGAGTTTGAAGAGATAAGCACAGCCAACCGCCGTATTTGGGATGAATACGAGGATAAAGAATGGGAGCATATTAGCCGCACCAGAGAAAACACAACGGCAAAAATGTATGAATACCTTGATAGCCTTGGCATAAAGTTTTATGATAAAACGGTGTATGTTTACAGCGGGCTATCAGAAACAGAGGAGCCTATTTCCGAAAAGATTTACCGTGTAGCATTTTTAACCAAAAGCGAAATTGCAGCCTTAAAGGGCGGCGAGGACTATGGGCTTTGGGTAAAACTGGTGTTTGAAGAAATGGCAAAGCAGGATAACGAACCTGTTCATCTTAACGCGTGGGTTTCTCTTGCTTGATTGCGGTTTTATTAGGAATAGTTTTGTTAAGCAGCCACGCCTAAACCCAAACGCTGTATTTAACCGAAACGCGGCGGTCGATTCGTGAATCGACCCTACACACCGCCACGAGGTTTAATTTTAAAATGAAGCGTATGATTTAACGTAGGGCGGGGGCTTGCTCCCGCCGAGCGCGACATTTAAACCAAACGCCGTATTTAACCGCAACGCGGCGGGAGCAGACGTGCGCCCTACGATATGAGAGGCATCTCTTGCACCGTAATGCAACGTTTAAATTAGGCGCAAGATTTAACCGTTTCGTAGCGGTCGATTCATGAATCGACCCTACGCACCGCAACGGGATTTTATTTTAATACGAAGCGTTGCATTTAAATTGTTGGGGCAACACATTTTGTATTTTAGTGAGGTTTGCCGCTTGCAAAGGGCAAAACGGCAAACTTAGTTGGGGCTGTATCAAATCCTTTGATTTGATACAGCCCCATTTCCCTATGCCGCCGCCTTATTTTTAAGGCGAAGGTTATCCGCTATCATCGCTATAAACTCCGAATTTGTGGGCTTGCCGCGGCTGTTTTGCACCGTGTAGCCGAAAAAGGCGTTCAACACGTCCACGTCTCCCCTATCCCACGCAACCTCTATTGCGTGGCGTATCGCACGTTCCACGCGGGAGGAGGTTGTTTTATACTGCTTGGCAACCGTTGGATACAAAACCTTCGTTACTGCGTTTATCACGCCTGCATCCTCTACCGCCATAAGTATGGCGGTGCGTAAATACTGATACCCCTTTATATGTGCGGGCACGCCTATCTGATGTATTATCTTTGTAACCTGTGCCTCAAGGTCGATGCTGTCACGCCCTGCGGGACCGCGCTTTTGCAGCCTTTTAATACGTTCTGCAAGAAGCTGTGCATCCACAGGCTTTAGCATACAGTACGATGCGCCTTCCTCAAGGCACTCACCAAACAGCGCCTCGTTATTCACGGCAGAAAGCACAACGAAAAGCGGGCAGGCACCGCCCATAGTGCGCTTACTTTCGGAAATAAGCTGCAAGGCATCCATACGCGGCAAAAACAAATCACACACCACCACCGATGGCTTTAAACGCGCAGTTTTAAGGTACGCATCCTGCCCGTCCACAGCCTCTGCCACCACGTCTATGCCCTGCTTTTTAAGCCCCTCTGCAAGAAGCTTTCTTGTTTCCGCCGTGCTTTCCGCAATTATCACTTTAGGTTTTGTATTGTTGTCCATATTATCCTCCCTATCGGCAATTTCCGCCCTTGGTTCCCTCCGCGAGCTGTTGTTTTACCAAATTTTACCATAATTGGGAGAATATTGCAATAGTTTTTTACCAAAAAAAGGCAATTATCGCACGCCGTTTTGCGCCCCTATTCGACATAGCGCAATCCCCAAACAAAAAACTGCCCAAGCGTTCTTAAGAACACTTGGGCAAAAACAAAGCTTCTACATCTTCTATGTATTTTAATGCATTATCCTGCAATACGATTTCCCCGCCACCACATAATGCTCCGAAAGCTCTATGCCGCTTACCGCAAGCGCGGCGGCAACAGCCTTGGTTGTGCTTAAATCCTCTGAGGAGGGGAACGCCGTACCACCCGGATGGTTATGCGCCAGCACCACGTTAGCGGCGTTTGCGGAGATTGCCGCTGCCACTATATCCCGCAGCTTAACCGATATGGAATTTACGCTACCCGTGCAAATACGCACCGCTTTGATAAGCACGCCGCCGTTATTTAAAAGCAAGGCATACACCGTTTCCTCGGTAATGCCGCGATAAAGCTTAACAAGATACTCGCCAATATCCTCGTAGCTGAAAAAGCGTTTTAAATCCTCGGTTCTGCCCGCACAATAGCGCGCCCCAAGCTCGCCGCACAGGCGAATAAGCACCGCACTGCTTTGGTTTATCCCCTCCACCTCGCAAAGCTCCTGCTCCGATGCGGAAAGCACAGAATCCACGTCCCCAAACCGCTTTAAAAGCCTATGCGCGGTTTCGTTCGTGTCCTTCCTTGGGATGGCGTAGAACAAAAGCAGCTCCAGCAGGTTGTGCGCCGCAAAGCCCTCTGCGCCCTCTTTTACAAACCGTTCCCTCAATCGGTCACGATGCCCGTCGTGCAAACCCAATCAAAATACGCTCCCTTCATTCCGCCCCACGCATTAGGATGGGGCCGTTATCCTCTATTTTCCTGCCCTCACGCGTTACAAAATACCCTGCGGCTACAAGTGCCGCGGTTGCTACCGCAAAGAAGCCAAGCGTGGTGAAAAACATCCCCTCACGCATAGAGTTGATAAAGCCATCCAAGAAATACAAAAGCGCGTTCTTATCCAAATCCAAGCTAACGCCCGCCATGCCCGCGTAAACAACGGCAACAGGCACAAAAATGCAAGTACACGCGCACCAAAACGAGCTTGCCGCGCCAAACAGCTTGCCCGATATACGCTTTGCATCGGAAACGTAAAACATTACCGCGTAAACCAAAAATGCCACGGCAAAAAACAGAAGCCAATACTTAACAAAGCCATCCACAAAAGACCAAAACGGCGCAATAAGCTTTGTCAGCGCGCTCATAACCTTATCGGGCATAAAGCGCACGGCATCGTTCACGTTATCGCAAATAAGGGTGTAGGCACCCTGCACGGCGGCATCGGCTGTTTTATATTCGGTATCGGTAAAATCGTACTGCGAAAAAAGCTCTGCAAGATAGCCTTTAAGCCCATCAGACTCCGCCACAACGGCGTTTGCCGTTTTGGTGTTGTATTTTATATCGTAAAACACCGCGCGCACGTATTCCGCCGCAAGCGTTTTACACATATCGTCGGTAAAAAAGGTTTTAAGAACTGCGCTATCCGTTTCGATAACGCTGCCAAAGCTGTCAAAGCTCTTGTCACGCGCTTCTATAACCGTTTCATAATAGCTGTCCGTGAGAATATATCTCTCGTACCGTCCAGTGTCCATAATATAAAACCTTGCAAGCATACACACCATGCCCACAACAACCAGCAACGCCGCCACAACACCAAGCACGGCGTTAATAAGCGTTTTTTTGTTTTTCATCCCGCTTACCTCCAGCTATATCCGTATATACGGCGGCAAATCACATAGTAACGCTGTGTACGGAAGCCTGCGCCCTTGGGATAGCAGGTATACATAACCAAAAGCTCGTCCGCGTTGTACGAGGCAGTAAGCTGGCTAAAACGGTCCGCTATATGGCCTACGGGGTTGCCGTTTTCGTCCTTGCCTGTTTGCACCCAGGTGTAGCGTTTTACATACTTGGTGTCCTTATAATTAAGTATCTCGGTAGTAACAACCTCGTACACATACACGCCATACGCTGTGTCTATTTTTATCTGCGTGCCCTCCTTGTATATATCAGGCTCCGCAAGGTTAGCAAAAAAGTCCGCCTTGCCGCTAACGTGCGCCGCCAGCACGCAAACACCGCCCTCACCGGGGAAGCAGGAGCCGTACAAATGCCCCACGCCCAAGGACAAAATAGCCGCGTTATCGCCCTGATATATAGGCACCTCGTCTATACGCTCATCGTCCTTAACGGACATAGTTGCCCAATACGAGCCCAAGGGGAAGCCGCCAACGGCACTGCTTGATATACAATGCCCCTCTTTAAGCGGTGGCAAAGTTGGGATATAATCGTAAGTATCAACGTCCGGCGTTGCGGGAAGCACCACGCTTGGCACCTTTTCGGTATCGGGCGCAATCTCAGGTTTAACGTCGCGGTCAAGCTTGGTAGCGCCGATATAGTTAAGCTCGGTATCCACGGTTTCTATAACGGGCACCTCTGCAAACATAAACTCCCACAAGGGCGAGCCCTGCACAAAGCCTTTAAACACAAACAATGATATAAGAAAAACCCCCACGCCAAACAAAGCAAACGGCAAAGCAAGGCTTGCCCTGCGCTTTAAAAGCACGGCTTTGTTGGAAGGGGATGTGTTTTTTTTGTGTTTCATAAAAACCTCTCTGATTTTTCGGCGCATTATCGCTAAGCGAAAAGCTTAGCATAAATACGCAAAAAAACGACCTCGCTATCGTACTTAGTACGGCAGAGACCGTTTTTCTTCTGTATACCCCAATAAGCCTAATGGCTTATTGGGGTAATTATTGCAGCTTTATGCCGTAAAGGCGTTTTATTAAATGTGTTTGTTAAGCAACGGTAGCAAAAGAAGCCTTCTTTTTCTTAGCAAGAACAACAGCCAAAGCAGCGGAAAGTGCTATAAAGCTAACACCTGCAACCAACATACCGATCTCACTTGCTTGGAGGGTATTTTCCTGCTCTTCACCGGTTTTCTTAATCAAGTCACCATCGTACTCAAATATAAGCGTGCCCGTGGAATCGTAAAGCTTAAACACGATATCCATGTCATGCGTATGCTCAGGCACCAAGGACTTAACAAAGGTACAGCCTGTTATCTTGCAAGCTTCTCTGATAAGATCCAACACCCTTGCAACAACCTCTGCCGAATATGCTCTACCCGTGTTGCCGTGGTTGGAGCCGTGATAAACGGAAGGGCCGTTATCGGTAGGCATAAGTGCCTTAACCTCTTGAAGAAGCGGCCAAAGCTGGTTGCACTGCTCCTCCGTAAGAGGCATTGTAGCAGAAAGCTTTTCTATATCCGCATAAACCCAATGGGAAGCGGGAATCGTAGCAAACTCCTCAAGCAGATCCTGCTGCGTGTAAGCAGAAGCGGACATTGCACCGCCAAAAATGCTTATAAGAAACGAGAACGCAACTACAAACATCAATATTCTCTTATTCATAGCATATCACCCTAAATATATAGTTATTAACGCCAAAACAGCCGCGCTCCAAAAGAGGGCTGTTTGCCATTTTATAAACTTAGATACTTAAACTATACACCATTTATCTTGTTTTGTCAATAAGAAATTTGCATTTTTTAAACTTTTAGGTGCAAAATACACGCTTACTCCGCAGAACTATTTTCTGCATCCGTAGACGTTTCCTCAACAATAACGGCGTTTTCGTAAACGTAAACAAGCGTTTTATCCCACAGCACGTTGGTTTTAGTGTCCTTCTCGTGATACTTTTCTTTAAGGGCTTCGGTGGTTATGCCTTCTTTTTTAGCGTATTCCTCTATTTTTTGCTGAAGCTCGCTTTCGCTTAATTCTCTGCCATACTCCGCATCTACTATGGAAAGCATTATCATCTCTTCTTTAAGATAGCTGTTTACGTACTCTCTGCCCTCTTTTTCTATATCCTTGCGGAACTCCTCCTCAGGCATACCAACGTAATCCTTAAGCTCCATACCGTACATAGACGCCATATACTTATAGTAGCCTACATAATATTCCACAAACTCATCAAGCTTGTAGTTATAAAGCTCCTCAGGATAGGATTTAATAGTTGCTCCCCCAACAGCCTTGTTCCACGCTTTTTGCAGGTTGTCCTTATAAACAGCGTCCTCCGCGTTGGTGCGCGCCTGCGCCTTCAGCGCATCTGCGGTTTCAAAGTTTAGCTTTTTTGCTATCTCGTCCGTAACCTCGGGGTAAACGGCTTCTTTTATAGTTTTAATCGTTATCGCAAAGCGCACGGGTTGGCCTGCCAGCGTTTCCTCGTGGTACTCCTCAGGGAACGTTACGTTTATATCAAAGCTTTCGCCCGCTTTGTGCCCAACCAAAGCATCCTCAAAGCCGGGTATAAAGGTGTTGCTGCCAAGCTCCAAGCTTGCGTCCTTAGCCTCGCCGCCCTCAAACGCCTCGCCCGTGTCCTTACGGTAGCCCTTGTAGTCCATTATAACAACGTTTCCAAGCTTTGCGGCGCGCTCTGTGCCTATATCCTTGTACTCCTTAAGGCTGTCCATCAATACATACAGGCTTTTCTCTATCAGCTCGTCGGTAAGCACGGTTTTCACTATCTCAACGCCCTTATATTCCCCAAGCGTTACATACTGCGAAAAGTCTTCTATATCAATGGCAAAAAGCTCTTCTTTTTCTTCCTTGCTTGTGTCGGCGGATTGCTCCTTGCTTGTGTCAGCCGATTGCTCCTTGCTTGTGTCGGCACTGCTTTCACCGCCGTCGTTTGAGCAAGCGGCAAAGGAAGAAGCAAGCAATAACAGCGCAAGGGTTAGCGCAACAAGTTTTTTGATACTCATAAATTTTTACCTCCGTGTATACAGTATCTTTTATTATCTCACATTTTTCGCTTCTTGTCAATTCCTTTTATAGCCAAGCCGTAGCCAAGCGCGGCGCAAACAAACGGAAGCAACGCGCTAACTGCCGCCAGCGGACGAAGCGTGCTATCCAAAAGCTTGCTGCCGATAAAGCCGTACACGGGGTTTAACAGCACATAGCCGAAAAACTTAATGCCGCCGCTTTCCGCAAAGAAGCGCCACAGCAGAAAAACGCTGTACCCCAATGGGTACAAAAGACTGCTGCGCCACGGCAAAAGCGCAGAAAACCGCCAAGCCGCCCAGAACACCAAAACCGAGAACGGAAGCATTGCAACGCCGATATCCGAAAGCCGCGGCGTGTACCCGTTTTTAACGTAGAGAATATACACAGCCAAGAACGCAAGCGACAAAAAGGCTTGAACACACGCATACCGCAGGATATCGCCAAGCACCGCAAGCGGCTTTGGCTTTGCATACCGTTTGAGAAAGCAAAGCAACGCAAACACAGCCGCAACCACCCCAAGCGCAATAAAAAACAAACGCTGAATATTAAGCTCCAAAGCCCCACACACCTTTCGTTTAGAAGGTATGCGGGGCTTTTAATGGCTATGCCTTACTTTTTAAGTGCTTTTTGCAAAGCACCGTCTAAAAACGGTATAAAGGGCGAAAGCGCGATAACGATAGCGGCATCGGGGCCGAGGTAGCTGATGTTGTAAACGAAGGAGTACAGCCACTTGCCAACCTCTTTAACGTAATCGGTCCAGCTTTGCTCCTTGGTTATCTCGTACCACAAAACAACGCCGCCAAGATAGTGGCACGCGAAGCGAAGCGTGCAGGCAAGCAAAACGCCCGCCACGGCGGTTATAACCTTTACGCTGTTTTTTGCGTTTTTCTTGTAGAAAATGCCCGCTATGCCTATCAGCGTAAAGGGAAGCAGATAATCAAACGCAATACAGCCTATAACGCCTGCCGCGCTGGGGAAATACGCAAGGTTGCCGAAGCCCTGTATAAGCTGGATAACGGAATAAGCGAAGCCGCAAAACAAGCCACGCACCACCCCGTAGCGGAAGCTTATGTACATTATAGGCAGCATTGAAAACAGCGTTACCGCACCGCCAAGCCGCGCTTGGTACAGCTTAACAAATGAAAGCGCGGTTGCAAGCGCAAGCATAACAGCTGCCTCTGCAATAAATACGATTTTTTTGTTTTTCATGGTTTTCCTCCTTTATTTTTTCCACGTTTCGTTTTTTAAAAAAACAAGGCCCGCGGTGGGGATAACCCACGGCGAGCCTAAAACAGCAAAACTCTGCTATATCTTCCTACGCCGGCATTACCCGTACAGGTACGATGGGTATAATCTCAGCCAAACACCCGTTGCTTAGCACCCCAATTATAAAATCTATATCGGAGGACTTTTTACGTCCACCTCTATCATGCGCATTATATCACAGAATATACGCTTATGTCAACAAAAAATTTTATCCTAAAAAAACGTAGTCCTTCGTGTTTGGCGTTTCCACAACCACCGCGCTGCCGCTTGCCTTAACCGTAAGCTCAAGGCTTATATTAAAGCTATGCATAAGCTCGCTTTGCGGCACGGTATAGCTTGGGTAGTACGGCGCGGTATCGTAAAGGGTTACCGTTGTGCTTATCTTAAAGCTTTTAAGCTGCCCCTTATCGTCCACAACGTAGCTGTACTCCGCCGCGGAGAAATCCGTTTTATCACGCACGGGCTTTCTTAAACCGCTATATCCGTACAGGTTGGTTTCAAACATATACAAAGCGTTTGCTTTTTCGGCGGTGTAAACGTACTTTGTGCCGCCGCTTGTTTGCGCCTTACGGAAGCCGTTTATCAAAGCCTCATCGGGAAGCGGCACATCCACGCAGAAGAAGGTTTTAAGCATCTCGTCCTTATCCATAATAAGATAATACTTGCCCGTACCGTTATCGCTGTAATACGCGCCCGCCTTGTAGAAAATATCAGAAGTAACGCCTTTACCGTTCTTTACCTGCGTTACCCTGCCCGATAACGCAAGCGCGCTATCGTTTTTATAGCTAACCGTTCCCTGCGTGAAAAGCAAGCTTTCCTCCGCGCCCTGCTTTTTCATATCAAACGCAAACGCCAAAGATAACGTGTTAAGCTCGTTATACGCGGCAACCGCTTGCTTTAGCGCATCGTCAAGCACAAAGCTTTCCTTAGGCGTATCGCCGCCGCAGGCAGAAGCAAGCACGGTTATCAAGCAAACGGCTATGCAAAACAGGCGTTTTACCATTCAACCTTCTCCCCTGCTATAAGCTTATCCGCGCCCGAAACCAGCGTTTCCAGCAAAGCGTAGTCCATAATATACTGCGTTTTACCGTCCACAAGGCAATACGCCTTCATAGAGCTTATTCTGCCAAAGCTCATTTCGGTGGTCTTGCCGTTGCTTGTTACCTTTATGTTGAATATTTCCTCCGGCTTTTCAGTGCCCTCGTATTCGCCAAGGATAGAGCAATGCAAAAGCCCCCTGAAAAAGTTTTGCGCGCTTCTAAGCTCCACAGCCTTGCCGTTAAGCTTTGCGCTTTCAACGGTGCCCTCGCTGTTTTTGCTAAGGCTTATATCGTAGTCCTTACCCTTGCGCGTAAACTCTATACCGTCCAGCTTGTCAAAATACTGAGTGTAAAGCAGAGTGTCCATATAATCCATAATGTCGTAGCCCAGATAGGGGAAAGCCGTTCCCTTAACCAAGCCGATGCCTATGGTTGTTTTTTCGCCTGTCTTAACGTTTTCCTTCACGGAATAAACGTAGTGGTTGCCGTTATCGTCCGCCTTGCTGAAATAAACGGTGCAACGCGTTGTGCCGTTATACACCCACGAATAGCTGCGGTACGGGGTATCAAGCCCATATTTTGCAAGCGTTTCTTTGTTCACGTCCGCCTCCGCAACCTCGTCCGATGCAAGCGCGCAGAGCGCGTTAAACACGTCCCCTATATTGCCGTAGTTGGGCAACGAGTACCCATAAACATCCGAAACAAGCCTGCTGGGTGCAGTTATCTTCCAGGTGTAGTTTATGGGGTGGTTTTTCTTTTCGCTATCGCTCATAAACTCTGCCTTGAGGATATCATCGCCAAAGTTTACGGCTATATCGTCCACCTTCTGGAACACGTCCGTTATCTGAGCAAGCGGAGTGCCGTAGTTTGCAACAAGAAAGCTTTCCTTGGGTACAAGGATGTAGTTAGAAATACTGCTTGGCAATATATAAACTATGTCCTTACCATGGCACTTGGCGTAAAAGCCGCTGCCGTCTGTAAGGCGTTTGCCTATACGCATATAGTACGCGTTGTCCTTTTTGTCCTGTATAAGCAAGGTTGCGGTAGCGTTTTCGTCGCTATCCAAGCCGTACTCCGAAAGCGCGGCGGGGTTTTTAACCTTGCTTGCCGCGATAGGCGCCCTTGCCGCTGCCACAAGCGTTGCGGTAGTGGCGGTTGCAAGGTCCATTTCCGTATCGGCAAGATAAAATCCACCGTCAAGCGGAACAAACGTAAGCTCGTCAAACTCGTTCTTAACGTAAATATACTTTATATCCGCCCTTTCGATAGGGCCGTAAATATACGCGCTTCCCGCGCTGTTCACACGGTCGCCATCAAGGTCGTAGCCCGAAAGCGCATCCGTTTCTGCGCCAAGCTCCGCACCGAAAAGGGCTTTATTGAAAAACACTCTCGCATCGGTTGCGTAGGGAGTACCGTCCTTAAGGCGGCGGAAAAGCTTTTCGGTATCGGGCACGGTTTCCGCGCCGTTTACCGTAAGCACACAGTCCTTATCGCCCTTGCCGTACTGCACCTTTATTTTGCCGTTTACGGAAGCATACCCATCCGCAAGGCGCATATATTCGGAAACAGCCGCATCCGCCTTGCCCTTTTCTACCTTGAAGGTGAAAAGCGCGGTACCGTTAAACGCCTTTATAGCCTCTATTTCCGTTTCGGAAAAGTTGTAGGTAGGCTTTTGCTCCTCGTTGTCCTTTGAGGAGCGCACCGCATACACGGTAAAGCATATCCCCGCAACAAGCGCAAGGCAGATTATAGCTATTAGTTGTTTATGGAATTTTGTAAGTTTTTTCATAATACGGTTAATCGTCCTTTAGGAGTGGCGGCGTTTAATCCAAACAACTGCGGCAACGGAGAACACCGCAAGCGGTACAACGAAGGTTACCACAACCGTCCATGTTCTTGCTTGCCCCGTTGTAATATCAAGCGCCTCGGAAACAAACTTTACTTCCTTGATAGCGGCATACTCCTGCACGGTGTTGGCTATTCTTAAAACACTTTCAAGCAAATCGCGGTTAGCGTACTGGGAAACCAAGCCGTTTGCGGAGAGAAAATCGGTAGAGCCCAACAGATACGCGGTTTTGTAGCGGAAGTTTTCGGTAGAGCCGCCATCGGGGTTATCAATCGCCTTAGCGTTGGAGTTGAAGGCAAAAAGCGGATACACGCCGGCTTTCCCCTCGCACACAGCCGCCGCAGAGCTGTTCATAAGCACGCCCTCGCCCTGAACGCGGTTGCCCTTATCAACTGTAAGCCTAACGGCGTTGTTAAACACAAACCTTTCGCCGCCCATGAAGGGGCTTAGTATCTTCTGGTCAACGGAATACGCAAGCGCTTCGGGCATACTGCCAAGCAGCATCTTGCCGCCACTGCCCTTAACGGACTTATCGTTATCCGTAACCGTAGCAAACGGAACGTAATTCAAGCCGTATTCCTGCTCCATATATTCCATAAGATTAGGAAGCTCAGGCGTGGCGTTGTTTACGGCAACTATAAGAGAGGTGCCGTATTGGTTCATATATTTGCGAAGCAGGTCTATCTCCCCATCTGCTTCGGGGTTCTTTGCATCAAAGCCAAGAAAATCATACTTAGGGTCGCAAACGATAACAAGGCGCGTCATTTCCGGCAAAGCGGTTTTATTAAGGTCAACCACCTGCACCTCAAAGCCCATATCGAAAAGCGAATCCATAAACGGCACCATGTGCGCCGCCTGCTCAATGGCAATGGAACGCTCACCCTCAAGCTTGCTTAAATCAACACCGTCCAGCGTTTCACCGTGCCCCACGGTAAACACAGCCTTGGGGCTTTCCTTAAGCCCTGCGCGAAGGATAGCGGCGGTATAGGTTTTTTCACCCGTGAAGGAAACCTTATCCCCCGTTTCCGTATCAAAATAGTAAAACGCGTTAAAGTTTACCGCGCGGGTGTGGTACTTACCCTCCACTATAACGTGGCTTGAGGTAAGCACGGTTTGCGTTAGCGTTGTGTATTTATCGGCAAAAGCGGGGTCGCTTTTCAGGTCGTTAAACTCCAGCGCAACGTGACCGTTAAAGGTGGAAACGTAGGAGCGCGCAAGCTCCAGCACCATCGCATCCGAAACCTTTTCCTCAGGCGTTAAAAAGCGGATGGTGATTTTCCAATCGGGCTCATCCTTAAAATACTCACCAAGAATGGTTTTGCTTGCATCGCTTATGGTGTAAAAACGCGCGGCGTTATCGGTTATATCCACGCGCAAATCCCACTTTGCGGAAAGGCCGGAAGCCAAAAGGTTTACGGCTATGCACAAAACAACGACTATAACCACAAAGCCTGCCGAAAGTGTACCGTATTTAAGCTTGCGGTGCGCTTTTGTTTGTTGGTTGTTATTCATATCGCACACCTCCCAATTAAGCCCAGCGGCGGCGCTCGTAAACACGAACAGCCAAGAACAGGAACACCGCGGCTACGGTAACGTAATATATCACAGAGGTTATATCCAGTATACCGTAGGTGAACGGCTCGTACCTTGCGAGGATGGATATCCAATCCACAACCTTTTTAAGCCAGCTTATGCTTATTTCCGAAAGGAAGTTTACGGCAAGCATTACAAATATAACGTCTATGGAGGCTATCGCGGCAATAAGAGTATCCTCCGTTAGCGAGGAGAAGAAGATGCCGATAGCAAGGAAAAGCGCGCCTATAAAAAACAGGCACAAAAGGTTGGAGAAAATAAGCCTAAAATTAGGGTCGCCATACTTTTCAAGCAACAGGAAGTTTAGGCTGTTGCAAAGCAAAACGGAAGCAAAAACCGTAAGCGCCGCAAAGTATTTGCCCATTATCATACCGCCAACGGAAACGGGGCTTGTCATAAGCAGCTGCTCGGATTTGGTTTTGCGCTCCTCGGACAAGGATTTCATCGTTAGAAGCGGCAAAAGAATGGCAAACGCATATATCAAGTACTGAAAATAATCGGAAACGCTGCTGTTTGTTTGCCTTTGCAGGGTGCAAATACTGAATATAAGCCCCGATATAGCCAAAAAGTTAGCGGTGAAAAGATAGCCTATGGGGGCTATAAAGTAGCCTTTAAGCTCACGCTTGTATATAGCAAACATATTACTGCCCCTTCCTTTCTCTGCCTCTTGCCCTTTGCTCCTTCTTGGAAACAAGGCGAACAAACACATCCTCAAGGCTCATTTCCACGCCCTCAAGCCCTATAAGCGGGTATCCCTTAGAGGCAAGCGCGGAAAACAAGGGCTTGCGCGCGTCTATCCTCTCGTCCGACTCTATAAGGTAGCTTATAGAATCCCCGTCCGTTCTGCCAAGCACGTCTGCCGTGCGGATAGCGGAAACGCCACTTAGCACCTTCAACACCTCTGCCTCCGGCCCGCAAATCTTTGCAATAAGCCTTCTGGGGCCCTCCACAGCCTCTGCAAGCGTTTCGATAGGCTCGTCCGCAACGATATTGCCCTCGTTAATAACCACAACGCGGCTGCATATCTGCTGTACCTCCGGCAGGATGTGGGAAGATATGATTATCGTATGCTCTTTACCCAAAAGCTTAACAAGGTTGCGTATCTCTATAATCTGCTTCGGGTCAAGGCCAACCGTAGGCTCGTCAAACACCAAAACCTTGGGGTTGCCTATAAGCGCCTGCGCTATACCAACGCGCTGGCGATAGCCCTTAGACAAATTCTTTATAAGGCGCTTCTCCACGTCCGCTATCTTAACAACCTCGCATATCTCCTTGATATGCTGTTTTCTGGGCAGCTTACAGCCCTTAAGGTCGTACACGAAATTAAGGTATTCCCCAACCTTCATATCGGGGTAAAGCGGAGGCAGCTCCGGCAAGAAGCCAATGCGCTTCTTTGCCTCTACGGGGTTTTCAAATATGCTTATACCGTCAACGTACGCCTCGCCCGCGGTTGCGGAAAGGTAGCCCGTTAGGATATTAAGCGCGGTGCTTTTGCCTGCGCCGTTAGGCCCAAGAAACCCTAATATATCCCCGCTTTCAGCCTTAAAGCAGATGCCCTTTAAGGCGTGGTTTTGCCCGTAATCTTTATAAACGTTTTTAAATTCAATCATAAGCCTTGTTTCACCTTTGGGTATATATGTTGTTTATGTTTAGTCCTTTTTTTCGGTTATCTGTATGCCCAAATCGCCAAGCAAATTGCAGGGTACGGTAGCAGGGCACGCCGTCATAAGCTCGGAAGCGTTCTGCACCTTGGGGAAAGCAACAACATCGCGCAAATTATCACAGCCGAGAAGCTGCATAACAAGCCTGTCAAGCCCCAAAGCCATACCGCCGTGCGGAGGCGGGCCAAAACGGAACGCATCCGTTAAGAAGCCAAATTTTTCCTGCGCTTCCTCGTCGGATATACCAAGCAGGCGGAATATCGTTTTTTGAAGCGTGGGATCCGTTATACGGATAGAGCCGCTTGCCAGCTCGATACCGTTAAGCACAAGGTCGTATGCCTTAGCGCGAACAGAAGCCTTGTCCGTTTCAAGATAGGGCAAGCACTCGTCAAGCGGAGCTGTAAAGGGATGGTGCATAGCAACGAAATCGCCAAGCTCCTTGTCGTATTCGAAGAACGGGAACTCTATAACCCAAAGCGGCTTGTAGCCTGCCTTTTCAACGCCTGCACGGTTTGCGGCTTCAACACGAAGCATACCAAGCGTGGAAAGCAGCCTGCTTGTATCGGTATCTGCCATAAACAGAAGCACATCCCCCGTTTCGGCACCCATACGCTCGTAAATAGCCGCCATTTCCTCCTCTGTCATAAACTTGGAGAAGGAGGAAGCCGCGCCCTGCTCCGTTAGCCTTACCCACGCAAGCCCCTTTGCGCCGCAGCCCTTTGCATACTCGGTAAGCTTGTCCACCTCTTTGCGGGTAAGCACGTTTACCTTGTTCTTTACGTTTATACCTCTAACGCTGCCGCCGCCCTCGATAGCGCCCGTAAACACGGAAAAGCCGCTTTTTTCAACTATATCGCTTATATCCGTTATCTCAAGCCCATAACGAAGGTCGGGCTTATCGGAGCCAAAACGCTCCATAACCTCTTTATAGGTATAGCGCGGAAGCGGAAGCGCAACGTCTATACCCAAAAGCTCGCTGAACAGCTTCTTAATAAGCCCTTCAACAACGCCAAGAATATCGTCCACGTCCACAAAAGACATCTCAAGGTCTATCTGCGTAAATTCGGGCTGACGGTCTGCACGCAAATCCTCGTCCCTAAAGCAACGCGCAAGCTGAACGTAACGGTCAAAGCCCGCTACCATTAAAAGCTGTTTATAAAGCTGAGGGGACTGCGGAAGCGCGTAAAAAGAGCCCTTGTGAACACGGCTGGGCACAAGATAATCCCTTGCGCCTTCAGGCGTGGAGCGCACAAGCATAGGCGTTTCTATTTCTAAAAATCCGTTTTCATCAAAATAGTCCCTTATCAGCTTCGCCGTCTTGTGGCGGAACATTATGTTCTTTGCAAGGTCGGGACGGCGCAGGTCCAAATAACGGTGCTTAAGCCTTAGCTCCTCACCCGCACGGCTACCCTCAAGTATTTCAAAGGGAGGCGTTTCCGATACGGAAAGCACCCTAAGCTCGGTTACAAATATTTCTATATTGCCCGTGGGGAGGTTGGGGTTCTTACTGCTGCGCTCTCTTACCGTACCAACAGCCGCAAGCACGTATTCGCTTCTTGCGGTGAACGCCTTTTCAAAAATGCCCCTGTCACTACCCTCATCAAACGCAAGCTGTACTATACCGCTGCGGTCACGAAGGTCTATAAATATAAGGCTGCCCAAATCGCGCTGGCGCTGTACCCAGCCCATTACCGTTACCGTACTGCCTATATCGCTTTCACGAAGCGTTCCGCAATAATGCGAACGCCTAAGCTCGCCCATAAGTTCTGCCATTATCTATCTCTCCTCTTTTATCTTATTATCCTTGCTATTTCTGCCGCGTTTACGGCTACCTGCACGGCTTCCCCGCCCTGCATGGATTTAAGCGTTGCCGTACCGCTTTCAAGCTCACTGTCACCTAACACTATCGTGTATTTAGCTTTAGCCTTGTCTGACCACTTCATCTGCGCTTTAAGCGAACGCTTGCACAAATCGCTTTCAGCCTTCAAGCCCATATCCCTAAGCTCACACGCTAAAAGATACGCCTTTTCCCTTGCACTGTCACAAGCGGGCGCAATATATATATCCGGCGCGCTGTCATCCTCAGGCAGTACCCCATCCAGCTCCATAACCGCTATAAGCCTTGTTATGCCCATACCGAAGCCAACGCCGCTAAGCGCGGGGCCGCCAAGCTGGCTAACAAGCATATCGTACCTGCCGCCGCCGCAAACGGTGGATTGTGCCGCACCCGTGCCGCCCACAAACTCAAACACCGTGCCCGTGTAGTAATCCAAGCCGCGCACGATAAACGGGTCTACCTCAAACCTTACATCCGATGCCTCAAGCACAGCCTTTAGGCTTTCAAAATGCGTTTTACAATCGTCACAAAGATACTCTATGGTTTTAGGCGCATCCTTTGCAACCGCCGCACATTCGGGGCACTTGCAATCCAATATCCTTAGCGGATTGGTTTCAAGGCGGCCCTTGCAGGTATCACAAAGCTTGTCCTTTTTATTCTCAAAATAAGCCTTTAGCGCGGCGCGGAAATCGCCCCTGCACTCGTTACAGCCTATGGAGTTTATCTTTAGTGTAACGCTTTTTACACCCAAAGCCTTAAACACGCCTGAAGCAAGCAAAATAAGCTCTGCATCGGCAAAAGCGGAATTGCTTCCGAAAAGCTCTGCACCAAACTGCACAAACTCCCTGCTTCTGCCCGCCTGCGGCTTTTCGTAACGGAAAAAGCTGCCAAGATAATACAGCTTTAGCGGCATTGCCTGCATACAAAGCCCGTTCTCGATTATACTGCGAACAACGCACGCCGTACCCTCGGGGCGCAAGGACATACTTCTGCCGTCCTTATCCTCAAAGGTATACATCTCCTTTTGAACTATATCGGTAGTGCCGCCAACACCACGGTTAAACAGC
Source organism: Eubacteriales bacterium (assembly GCA_045592105.1). GTDB lineage: Bacteria > Bacillota > Clostridia > Oscillospirales > CAG-382 > SIG636. The sequence goes on from JAZNUB010000048.1 coordinate 18,484, forward strand.
TCCGTTACCTCGAAGGTGGGAAAGCGTATCTCACCGTAGCCGCTTTTTGCGGCAACCGCCCTTACCGTTTTTTCAATATACTGCCATATATAGCTTTTGTCGGGCAGTATGTCCATCGTGCCTTTCGGCTTTTGTATATTCGCCATCTCTTTATTTCTCTCTTTACAAATTTTTAGTGAACAAGCATACGCCAATCAAGGTCGCCACGGTCAAGCGCCATAATAAGTGCCTCTGCCGTTGCTATGTTGGTTGCCACGGGGATGTTCTGCTTATCGCACATACGCACAAGGTTAAGCTGTGCGTCTGCATACTCGTTATCATCCGCGGTGTCACGGAAATATAAAAGCAAATCTATCTCGTTATATGATATTCTGGATGCTATCTGCTGTGTGCCCCCGTGGGTGCCGGAAAGCATCGTTTCTATATTAAGCCCCGTTGCCTCTGCAAGATACCTGCCTGTGGTACCGGTAGCGCATATATGATGCTTGCTTAAAATACCGCAGTACGCTATACAAAACTCCGTCATCAATTCTTTTCTCTTGTCACTTGCAATGATTGCTATTTCCATAAATAACCTCCTTACTTAACGTTTTGCCAAAACGTTTGGTTAATTATAAATATTCTTTCAGCTTTTTGGGCTTATAAACGTCCTTTAGCAGCGGTATGGGCTGCCCAAGTATACGCTTTGCTATGTTAAGCGTTGCCGCCTCGTATTGCTTAAGACGCCCGCCGCCACAGTAGGGCAAAGCCCCCTGCTCCTGCACAAGCGTAACGCTTAAATCGAACGGAACAACACCCAACAGCTTTATATGCGCCCTTTGGATAATATCAAGCACCGAGGGAAGCACACCCGCCTCCTCAGCCTCCTTGTGGTAGCTGTTTACCACCAAGCGGATATTGGAAAAGCCAAGCTGTGAAAGCACGCTTGCCGTTTTTTCCGCCGCGCGGATAGCCGTGGACTGATGAAAGCTTACAACCAGCGCATCGTCCGCACTGCGCGCAAAGGCACGGTACACCTCGCTATCCTCCGCAGAGGAGTCCACCAAAACAAAATCGTATTTCTTTTTAAGCTCTGCCAAAACCCTCTCCGTTTCGGTAGCGGAAAGAGCCCCGCCCGAAGCGGCAGGTGCCGCCAAAAAGAACAGCTTTTTGTTGGTTTCGTGCACGGCTATGGCGTTTTGAGCCTGTATACGCCCGCCGATAACGTCCGAGCTATCGAAAAGCGAGCTGTTTTCCATCCCCAAAACCAAATCCATACAGCGGTTCCCGTAGTCCGCATCAACCACAAGCACGCTTTTACCCAGCACGGTCAAAGCAGTTGCAAGGTTTGCGGTAAGCGTGGTTTTGCCTACGCCGCCCTTGAAGGAAGTGATAAAAATTATCCTACCCAAAAGTTCATGCCTCCCCATATATCCTCAATTTGGTATAATACCATTAAAACCTTTATTTGTCAACAAATTCTAATCGCATTTTCCGCAAAGCCGTGCGCCTTTACGAAAAAAATTAAAAAAAGGGCTTGCAATAATAAAAAAAGCGTGGTATAATCAGTCGTTAAAATAAATAATTGCGGTCCTCTGCGGCTCGGCAAGAACGCGATTTGGAGGGAGGAAAGCTTTTATGGATCTCCTTAAGGCTTTTACTGATGAGCAACTTAAAAAAGAGCTTCCCAAGTTCGAAATAGGTGATACCGTTAAGGTTCACCAGCGTATTGTGGAAGGCGCAAGAACGAGAACTCAGATTTTTGAGGGCACCGTTATTGCAAAGAGAAACAGCGGCGTTAGCGAAACGTTTACCGTTCGCCGTATATCCTACGGTGTTGGTACTGAAAAAACGTTCCCTATCCACAGCCCCAACGTTCAGGATGTTGTGGTAACCCGTCGCGGTAAGGTTCGCCGTGCCAAGCTGTATTATCTGCGTGGCAGAGTGGGCAAATACGCAAAGGTCAAGGAAAAGATCTAAGTATCTGCGCGAAGTACAAAGTGTCTGTTATTGCGGACACTTTTGTATTTTTTCGCGCGCGTGCGCGTATACGCGTGTGTAGCGTAACGCGGTTTAGGAGTTAGTTTGATGGCAGATTTTTACAAAGACGATGATATGGTTGAGGATACGGCAAAGCTTCCCGTGGAGGAGCAGGACGGCAGCGTTTTGTATATAGAGCCGGACGAGGACGTTGAAGAGGATAGCGGCGAGGGCGAAAAGGAAGGCGGAAAGAAGAAAAAGGGCGGCATCTTTAGCGAGCTGTTTGATTGCTTTGAAACCTTTTGCTACGCGCTTGTTTTAATGATGCTTATGTTCGTGTTTGTGTTCCGTTTCGTAACGGTGAACGGCACCTCTATGATAAACACGCTTAAAAACGAGGATAAGCTTATTATATCCGACGTGATGTATACGCCCGAAACGGGGGATATCGTTGTGCTGGATGCAAACGGGCTGTTTTCGGATAGGTATATTATCAAGCGCATCATAGCAACCGGTGGTCAGCGGGTGGATATAGACTTTTTTGAGTGGACCGTTACGGTAGACGGGCAGCTTCTTGAAGAAAGCTACGTAAACCGCGAGTTTGGGTATATGGACAGCGCTTATTGGATAGAAACCGATGAAAGCGTTACGAAAAACTATGACAACGGGTTTTTGCACACTGCAAGCTTTACCGTGCCTGAAGGGGAGCTGTTTGTGATGGGGGACAATCGCAACGGCTCGTCGGACAGTAGGCTTGTAGGCTGTTTGGAGGAGGACCGTGTGCTTGGCAGGGTGCTTCTTCGCATAGGGCCCAAGAACAGCTTTGGGAGGGTAGGATGAGCGAGCCTATCGTATGGTATCCGGGGCATATGGCGGCGGCAAAGCGCGAGCTTTTAAAAAGCCTTGTGCCTGCCGATTTCGTTGTGGAGATACTTGATGCGCGCATACCGTTATCAAGCCGCAACCCCGACCTTAAAGAGATTTGCGCGGATAAGCCGCGCTTGACCCTGCTTTCAAAGTGTACCTTGGCAGACCCTGCGAGGACAAGCGAGCTTAAAAAGCTTTTGGAGGCAGAGGGCGCACGCGTTATAGCCATAGACAGTAAAACTAAGCAGGGCTATGACAGGATAACGCCCACGATAAAAGAGCTTGTTGCGGAAAAGCTGAAAAAATACGCCGATAAGGGCATGGCGGGCAGGAAGATACGCGGAATGGTGCTTGGCATAACGAACGTTGGCAAAAGCACGTTTATAAACCGCTACACAGGCACTAACAAGGCGAAGGCGGAGGATAGGCCGGGTGTAACGCGAAGCACGCAATGGATAAGCGCGCCCGGCGGTATAGAGCTTTTGGATACTCCCGGCTTGCTTTGGCACAAGTTTGAGGACCAAAGCGTTGGCGAAAAGCTGGCGTTTACGGGTGCTATAAGGGACGAGATTCTTGATATAACCGATATAGCCGCAAGGCTGGCGGCACTTTTGATACGGCTGTACCCCGATTTGGTGCTTGCGCGCTACAAGGTGCAAGCCGTTGAGGAGGAGAGCGCGGAGGAGCTTTTGGAGCGTATGACCGTTAAGCGCGGCTTCCTTCAGCGCGGGGGCGTACCCGATACGGAAAGGTTTGCTTCCTGCCTGCTTGATGAGTTTCGCGGTGGGAAGATAGGCAGAATAACTCTTGACTAACGCTTTATTCAAGAAGCGGGAAGGAGCTTTGGTATGCTTAACTGGGATATAGAAAACGAATACTACGGCAAGGGCTTTGAAACGGTTTGCGGCTGTGACGAGGCGGGGCGCGGCCCGCTTGCGGGGCCTGTGTTTGCAGCGGCGGTGGTTTTGCCGCGCGGCGTGCAGATAGAGGGGCTTAATGATTCCAAGCGGCTTTCGGAGCAGAAGCGAGTGCGCCTTTGCGCTGAGATAAAAGAGAAGGCGCTGGACTATGCCGTGGCGCACGCAGAGGTGTACGAGATAGAGGCTATCAACATCCTAAACGCATCTATGCTGGCGATGCGCCGTGCGATAGCGAAGCTAAAGATAAAGCCCGATATCGCGCTGATAGACGGTAACACCGCAAGAGATTTTGATATAACGGCGGTGCCGATAGTTAAGGGGGACGGGAAAAGCCCCTCTATTGCGGCGGCATCCATACTTGCCAAGGTGGAAAGGGACAATTTTTGTCTTGAGATGGACAGGTTCTATCCCGGCTACGGCTTTGCAAAGCACAAGGGCTACCCCACCAAGGAGCATAAGCAGGCGGTTTTGGAGCTTGGGCCTTGCCCCTTGCACAGGCGCAGCTTTTTGAGAAAGACCTTGAGGGACAGCTTTGAACAAACGGACATTTGGCAAAACTGGTGAGCTTTTGGCGCAAGGCTATCTTTGCGATAAGGGCTACGATATACTAACGGCAAACTACTCTGCCGCGGGTGGGGAGCTGGATTTGGTTGCGTTCAAGCGCGGCGTGCTTGTTTTTGTGGAGGTAAAGGCAAAAGCAAGCGTGGAAAGGGGCGAGCCTAAGTGCCAGCTTTCGGAGGGAAAGAAGGCGGCTATGTACCGCGCGGCTATGCATTATGCAAAAACGCTTGGCGGTGGCGGCAGGGTTAAGGCAAAGCTTTTTGGCATTGACGTGCACAGAAAATACAGGAATATCCGCTTTGACTTGCTGGAGCTTTTATACGAAGGCGGCATAGCAAAGCGCGTTATACACACAAAAAACGTTATAAAAACGGAGAGTTAGATATGTTATACAGCAGTACCAGAGGAAATGACGGCGGACGCAGTGCCGCATACGTAATAAAAACGGGCATCGCGGCGGACGGTGGTTTGTTTGTGCCTGACAGTATACCTCAGCTTGACAAGGCGGCTTTGAAGGAGCTTTTGGAGCTTGGATATGCTGACAGGGCGGCGCGCATACTTGGTATGTTTTTAAGCGACTACACGGAAAGCGAGCTTAAGGCGGCGGCATCGGAGGCATACGGTGTTGCGCGCTTCGGGGCGAACGCCGCGCCGATAGAAAAAGCGGGCAACAACTACGTGCTGGAGCTTTGGCACGGCCCCACAAGCGCGTTTAAGGATATGGCGCTTCAGATAATGCCGCGCCTTCTCTCCCTATCGCTGGACAAATGCGGCGAGGAAAGGGATGCTTTAATACTTGTTGCAACCTCGGGCGATACAGGCAAGGCGGCGCTTGCAGGCTATGCGGATGTGCCGCGCGTTCGTATACAGGTGTTCTACCCCAGCGAGGGTGTAAGCCGTATACAGAAGCTGCAAATGGCAACACAGGAGGGTGCAAACGTTTCCGTTTGTGCCATCAAGGGCAACTTTGACGATGCTCAAACCGCAGTTAAGCGTATATTCACAAGCAAGGAAGCGGCGGAAGAAATAGAAAAGCACGCCCTTTTCTTCTCCAGCGCAAACTCAATAAACTGGGGCAGGCTTGCACCGCAGATAGTGTACTATATCTCCGCATACTGCGATATGGTAAAGGCAGGCACTATAGCTATGGGCGACAGGATGAACGTTACCGTGCCTACGGGCAACTTCGGCAACATCCTTGCGGCGTATATAGCAAAGAAGATGGGGCTTCCCATCGGCAAGCTTGTTTGCGCTTCCAACTGCAACAACATCCTTACGGATTTCTTCACCAAGGGCGTTTATGACCGCCGCAGACCTTTTTATACAACAACATCGCCTTCAATGGATATACTTATATCAAGCAACCTTGAAAGGCTTTTGTACCTCTCTATGGGTGCAGAGAAATGCAAATCCCTAATGGAAAGCCTTAATAAGGACGGTGTTTACTCCGTAAGCGAGGAGCAGAGGGCGGCGTTTGCCGTTGATTTCGCGGCGGGCTACTGCTCCGAGCAGGAAACGGCGCAAACCATAAAGGCGTATTTTGACAAGGGCTATCTTTGTGACCCGCACACCGCCGTTGCGCTGTACTGTGCGGACGAATATGTAAAAGCAAGCGGAGACAACGCGCCTATGCTTGTTGCCTCCACCGCGTCCCCCTACAAGTTCCCGCAGGCGGTGCTGACCGCGCTGGGGTTGGAGCTGCCTGAGGACGATTTTGAGTGCCTTTCCGCACTCGAAAGGGCAAGCGGCGTTTGCCCGCCTGCTAACCTTTCTGCCCTGCGTGACAAAGCCGTTCGCTTCTCCGAGGTTATAGAAAAAACGGAGATAGGCGATATAGTAAACGGTTTTGCCGCCGTTAAGCTATAACCGCTATTCCGTTTTGCGGCGATAGGTGGCGCATACCGTGTCCGAGCAGCAGCACGCGTTTTCGGGCCCAACGGCTATACAGCCTGCCATGCACTTTCTTTCGCCATCGTGGTACTCACAGCTTTTAACGGAGCAGTTTATACCCTCCACGCACTTTTCATCGTTGATTCCGCAACCTTTTTTAGTCATTTTCGGTACCTTTGCCTTTCAGTTTTTGATATTGGTATTATGTACCGCTTACACCTATTTTATTATTGCAGGATGTGAAATAAATGTATTTAGCAAAATATATACTGTGTGCCTTCGTTTTCATCGCATCTCTTTTGTTTGTTATCCGCACCAAAGCCGCTACAAGCTTAAAAAGCTGGCGCGGCGTACTTGCGCGCGTGCTTTTATCCGTTTTACTGCTTGCTTTTGTGGGCATTATATGGTACTACGCTACCGAGGAAAACTTTGGTTTTAAGTGGGTACAAACCGTGTCAAGGGTTGTTTCCGCCACGCTTTTCGTTATGGTTATGCCGGACGTATGGGCGGATAGCAAAAACGCGGCTGATACAGCGGCTTTGCCGCCCGAACCCGAAGCTGAGGCTGAGGCAGAAAGCGAAAACGCGGCAGAAGCCGTAAACGAGGGCGCTTAACGCTATGGCACTTTTCACTATTGCGGATTTGCATTTGTCCGAGGGTACGGATAAGCCTATGGACGTGTTTGGCGCGGCGTGGGCAAACCACAAACAGCGGCTTGAAGCGGCGTGGCGCGCGCTTGTTAAGGAAACGGACACGGTGGTTGTTCCCGGCGATATCTCTTGGGGTATGCGGTTTGACAACACTAAAAGCGACCTTCTTTTTATAAACAGCCTGCCGGGCAGGAAAATAATCGGCAAGGGCAACCACGATTATTGGTGGAACACGCTAACGAAGCTGAACGCGTTTGTAGCCGACATCGGGGCGGATACTATAAGCTTTCTTTTCAACAACGCCTATAAGGCAGACGGCAAGGTTATCTGCGGCACGCGCGGCTGGTTTCCCGACCATGCGTACGGCGCGGAGGACGAAAAAATAGCCCTGCGTGAAGCGGGCAGGCTTCGCCGTTCGTTAGAGGAGGGCGTGAAGCTTGCAGAGAATGGCGAGGAGATTATCGCGTTTCTGCACTATCCGCCAAGCTTTGGCGGTGTTAAATGCCCACCCGTTGCAGAGGTACTGCGTGAGTTTGGCGTTAAACGCTGTTTCTACGGCCACCTGCACGGCGCGCCCGAACAGCTTTTGGAAAAAAGCGTGGGCGTTACGGATTTATATCTTATTTCAGCAGATAAGCTGGGGTTCACCCCCCTTTTGATAGAATAAACACTTTTTAAGGAGCGTTTTATGATCGACAAAAACAATAAACAGTTTACACGCAAGGTTGACTCCGTGGTGGTACACGGCTATCAAGGCTGTGACCCGCTAACGGGCGCAGTAAGCTACCCCATATACCAAACCTCCACGTATAGAAACCCCGGCCTTAATTCGGGCATAAAATTCAGCTATTCCCGTTGCGATAACCCCACGAGGTTTGAGCTTGAGAACACTATCGCTTTGCTTGAGGGCGGTGTTGCGGGTTTTGCGTTTGCAAGCGGCTTGGCGGCTGTAACCGCTACCTTCTCCCTGCTTAAATCGAGGGACCACGTTGTTATTTCCGACGATGTTTACGGCGGCACCTATAGGCAGGTGGAGGAGCTTTGGAAGCATTTTGGCGTTCAGTTTACCGTGGTGGACGTTGGCGATACCAACGCCGTTCGCGCCGCTATGCAGGACAATACGAAAATGGTTTATCTTGAAAGCCCCACCAACCCTATGATGAAGGTTGCGGATATTGCCGCTATCGCAGAGATAAGCAAAGCGCACGGTGCGCTTTTGGTGGTGGACAATACGTTCCTTACCCCCTATTTCCAAAAGCCCATAGAGCTTGGGGCGGACATTGTAATACATAGCGGTACAAAGTACCTTGCAGGGCATAACGATACCACCGCAGGCTTTATCGTTGTAAACAGCGAGGAGCTTGAAGCGCGCATAGGGCTTATTTTGCGTACCGAGGGGAACGGGCTTTCTCCCTTTGATAGCTGGCTTGTTTTGCGCGGTATACAAACGCTTGCTTTGCGTATGAAGCAGCACGAGAAAAACGCCATAAAAGTGGCAGAGTTTCTTAAAAACCACCCCGCTGTGGAAAAGGTGCATTTCGTGGGCGATAAGGATAACCCCTCCTACGATGTTACTATGCGCCAAACCACAGGCTTTGGCGGTATGATAAGCTTTGTTATCAAGGACGTTAATAAGGTAGAGCGGGTGCTTTGCGGCGGCAATATGATTATGTTTGCGGAAAGCCTTGGCGGTACGGCTACGCTTATAACCTATCCGCAAACTCAAACCCACGCTTCTATCCCCGCCGAGATAAGGAACAAAATAGGCATCACGGATAGGCTGATACGCCTTTCCGTAGGCATAGAGGATGCGGAAGATATTATTGCCGACCTCTCCATAATGCTATCGTAACGGGCTGTAAAATAGGCGCAGACCGCAAAGAAATTTGGATTTTTGTAACAAAGAAGGAAAAGGCAAATCGCCTTTTCCTTTCTTTTTATTTATATTTCTTTGCTTTGAACAAACTTCGGCTCGCAGTACGTCGGGGTCCCCGCAAAAGCAAAGCTTTTGTGGGGTGGAATTACAGCTTCGGGTCTCAATCGTCCAATCTGCATCCTATTTTACAACCCTTGCGCTTTATCTGATTTGTTTTTCCCCAACGCTTCATTTTTAAAACAAAACCTCGTAGCGGTGCTTAGGGTCGATTCACGTTCACCCGCCGCGTAGCGGTTAAATGTGGCGTTACGGTGCAATGGCATGGCGTTCCGCATTGTAGGGCGCTCGTCTGCTCCCGCAGAAACAAAACGGAATTGAATATACCGTGGTTGGAAAGATTGCGGATTGATAAATAGGACGGCGGGAGCAAGCCCCCGCCCTACGATCAAAGAGCCGCGCTTTAGCCACAAAATAAGGCTTGGTTCTTTTTAACACCAAGCCTTAAATTTAACCACCCATATTTTTCGCGGACACGCGCCGCGAAAAATATTCCTTGGGCTTTCGCGAGTGCCGCAACGCGGCGCGAGGCGCGAGCGAACGAAAGCCTGAATATCAAATTCGGGGTCCCCGCAACGAACGAAGTGAGTTGTGGGGCTTATTCTTTCGGGGTCCCCGCAACGAACGAAGTGAGTTGTGGGGTGTTTTTAATCAAACGCCGCCAAGAACGTATGCAAGCGTTTATTATCACTTGCGAAGATTTCGGCAGGGGTGCCCTCTGCGGCAACAACGCCGCCATCCATAAACACAATCCTATCCGAAACATCTCTTGCAAAATTCATCTCGTGCGTGATGATAACCATCGTCATATCCTGCGCCGCAAGGCTTTTGATAACCTTTAGCACCTCGCCCGTAATTTCGGGGTCTAAGGCGCTTGTAGGCTCATCAAAGAACAGAATATCGGGGTTCATCATCATTGCGCGCGCTATCGAAACGCGCTGCTGTTGCCCGCCCGAAAGCTGGCAGGGGTAGAACGCTTTTTTGTCCGTTAAGCCAACGGACAAAAGCAAATCCTCTGCCTTTTGCTCTATTTCTTTGTATTCTCGCTTCAAAGCATCGCGCCCAAGCTTTTGCTTTTTAACCTTTTCCTTGGCGCGCAGCTTCGGTGCAAGGCACAGGTTTTCCATAACCGTGTACTGCGGGAACAAATGGAAGGATTGGAACACCAAGCCAAAGCTTAAACCGTTTTCCTTAACGGCGTTCACGTTTGCCTTGCCGTCCTCTGCGCTGAAGCAGCATTTACCGTTTACCCAAACGCTGCCGCTATCCGCCGTTTCAAGATTGTTAAGGCAACGCAAAAGCGTTGTTTTGCCGCTACCTGAGGAGCCGATGATGGTAAGCACCTCGCCCTTCTCCATAGAAAGGCTAACGTCCTTTAAAACGGAAAGCTTGCCAAAGCGTTTGCTGATATTTTTAACCTCAAAAAATGCCATAGCCGCCTCCTTAAGCCTTGTAGTAAGAAAGCTTCTTTTCGAAATACCCAAACAGAAGCGTTAAAAGCCCTACAAACACCAAGTAGAAAACAGCGGTGTAGAAAATGGGCCAAATAACGCCGTAAGCGGCATAGTTTTCCGCCGCCTTAAGTATCTCGGCAATAGCTATAACACGCGCAAGCGCGGTATCCTTAACAAGCGTGATAACCTCGTTGGACATAGGGGGAAGTATACGCTTAACCACCTGCATAAGCACTACCTTGAAGAACACCTCGCTCTTCTTCATGCCAAGCACCTGCCCCGCCTCGTACTGCCCCTTGGATATGCTTTCAATGCCGCCCCTGTAAATCTCGGAGAAATAGCAGGCGTAGTTGATAACGAAAGCTATCAGCACCGATGGGAAACGGTCAAAACCGGAAAAACCGTCCACCAAAAGCCCCGGCACGTAAAACACCACAAATATCTGAAGCATAAGCGGCACGCCCCTGATTACCCAAACGAAAACCTTCGTTATATAGGCAAGCGGCTTAAACCTTGACATAGAGCCAAAGGCAATTATCAAGCCCAGCGGCAACGCAAACACCAGCGTTAGCGCAAATATAAGGCAGGTCCATTTAAGCCCGCCAAGCAGGCTGTATGTTACTTCCAAAAAGCCCATTATAATGTTCCCTTAAATAAAAGTGTTAGTTTAGTTATATGTAACCTTAAGGCTGTTTTCAAAGCCGTACTTTTTAGCAATCTCAAGGAGCTTGCCGTTTTCATCAAGCTTCTTTATAGCTTCGTTTACCTTAGCGGTAAGGCTGCTGCCCTTCTTAAAGCCGATAGCGTAGTATTCAGCCGCAAGCTCGATATCCTCAACGATAACAAGGTCGGTATAGTCGCCCTTGCCGCATACGTTTTGAGCAAGAAGTATATCAACAACCGCAAACTGGGACTTGCCGCTGCTAACCTCAAGGAACGCGCTGTTCTGTGCGGGGAACTCTACAAGCTTGCCTTCTGCGCCAACAGCTTCCTTTGCGTAGCTTGCGCCTGCACTGCCGCCTTCAACAGCCGCGGTCTTGCCCTTAAGGTCTTCCTCGGTTTTGTAATTGTCCTTCTCGGAAGCCTTAACAACTATACACTGCTGGTTAAGCATATAGGAATAAGAGAAGTCTACAAGGTCTTTTCTCTCAATACCGTCATCAGAGGAGTTAGCCGTAAAGCCGTTCCAGATACAGTCTATCTTGCCGCTGTTAAGCTCGGAATACTTCTGAGACCAGTCTATAATCTGGAACTTAACGTCCATATCAATAAGCTTGCCAACTTCCATAGCAAACTCAGATTCAAAGCCTGTCCAATTGCCGTTCTCGTCCTGCTCGTTCATATTGGTGAAGATGGTAACGCCGCAAACAAGCGTTTTATCCTCTTCCTTAGAACAACCGGAGAAAGCAAACATAGCACCTGCAACCATTGTAAGCGCAAGAACAACTGCCAAAATTTTCTTTGCCATAACAAAAAATCCTTTCAAAAATAAAAATGTTTGTGCCGCTTTATTTTGTTAGCCAACTAAAGCGTACGGGGCATTATAGCACCAAAAACCCTTTTTGTCAAGTTCAGACTGTAAAATATTGTTATTCCCCCCGTTTTAGCACGAAAAAATGAGCCGCCCTTTAAGGCAAGCCCCAATTAAAACCGAAAGCGCATTTTTATCCCCCGTTGCGGTGTAATGGCATGCCATTCTGCATCGTAGGGCGCACGTCTGCTCCCGCCGAAACAAAACGGAATTGAATACACCGTGGTTGGAAAGATTGTGCATTAATGAAAGTGGCGGCGGGAGCAAGCCCCCGCCCTACGTTAAAGAGTTACGCTTTATTGTTAAAACAAAACCCCATTGCGGTGTGTAGGGTCGATTCACGAATCGACCGCCACGAAACGGCTATATTTAGCGCTTAATTTAAACGCCGCGTAACGGGTCATTCGTGAATGACCCCTACTACATCGTTAATATTAAAACTTCACATTTTGCAAATAGTATGGTATACTAATCACATCTACTACAAAAAAGGATGTGTAGCCATATGAGTAAAGAAATCCGTTTAAG
>JAZNUB010000049.1:0-31224 GCA_045592105.1 Eubacteriales bacterium
TTTCTTCAATTATTGTATTTTTTCGTTCAAAACGAACCTCGGCTCACAGTACTTAGTACAGTTCTCGCCTCGGTTCGTCTTGTCTGCACTCTTTCTCAGCACTCTGCCAGCTTGATGACAAGGTTTGTCATCAAGCTGAGGGCTGTAAAAAACAAAGTTTTTTACAGCCCCGATTTACATAGTAATATCAGTGTAGGCAGCTTGCGAAGAAGGCGGAGAGAGTGCAAAAGCACGCAATTATGAATTTAGCTAAAGGAGATGCTTATATGGGAAAAGCTCTTGGCTCATGGAGTGGGATGAGAAAATATCTTGAGCAAGATATGATTGCAATCCCATTGCAAGGCAGAATAAGATATGGTTGTACCACTTATGATGGGATGGATGGCTGTCGAATTTTTGAGGTATGCATAGACGGAGAACAAGTAAAACGTTTCTCTTGGGAAACCGTGAACACATATTTTATTAACGGCGGATATACAAAAAATGCTGCCCCAAGCGGTGTTAACGAGTATTGGGCAGAATTTTGGCCATTGTTGGAAAAACACTCCATCGACAGCCGTACCGAATATACCGACGAAGAGTTTTGCAAAGCTTTAGAATCATATCGCAATCAAAGCATTCAAGAAAGCATCTTTTCAAGTAATCCAATTATTAGAATGTTTGCTGTTTTGGATAGAAGAGTTGGAAAAAGAACGCTTCAAAAATTGCAAGATAGCATCGAAGACCAGCCTCAATGGTTGCGCCGTTTTTATTTGTTAAGGTTAAGTTTTCTCTGCTGATTTGTGCTATAATGGTGTTACACCGTAGGGCGGGGGCTTGCTCCCGCCGCGATGAACGCCTTTAATCGAAAAGGCGGCGGGAGCAATCGACCCTACACACCGCACCATGGTTTAATTTTTTAATGAAGCGTTGCATTTAAATTGTAGGAGTCATTCACGAATCGACCCGCTATAATTAACTCAATTAAGCGCAGGTTTTAACAGTTATGCCGCTGTTAATTGCTTTTTTCAGCCCTCATTGTTAACGTTGGCCTTGCGTGCTTATAGGCTTCTTTTCGATTTCTATACCGCAATGCATAAGTGCTATGCGAACAAGCGCGTTATTAAGATGCTCTATCTCATATTCAACGTTAGTGGTTGGCTCCAAATGATTGCCCCCCACGCCGCTGTGATTAGTTAGGAAGGCATAGCTTCCGTTCGTTTTTAGTGCTATCGAACGCAGAATAAACTCTGTAGATTCATCTATACCGCTGGATGCAACGGGAACAATGCGTATCCCCAGTTTAGCCGCCGTTTGTATTGTTTTCTCAAGGCTTTCTATAACCTTGGCATCGTCATGCGGGGGAGCATCCAAAACAAGGAACATAACCTTAACACTGTCCTTATCCCACGCGTGCCCATTAACTGCGTTGTCAAGCGCTGTATGCACCGCTTCGGGAAAATCGCCACCGCCATCCGCGCGCTCTTTAGCTACAAGCGCTTGCACCTGGGCAGTGTTTTCCTTAAAGCCGTGATACTTCACCACATAATCGTCGCCTTCGTCACGATAGAAGTTTATGCTGGTGCGCACGTTTATGTCGTTTTCCGCTATCTTGCCTATAACGTCGCCTATTTCGGTTTTAAGATACTCCAGCTCGTCTGCCATAGAGCCCGTTGTGTCTATAACAAACATCAAATCAAGCTTTGTGGCAACGCCGTTTTCCTGCACACCAAAATTATAGCTGTTGCTTTTGTGGTAATCAAGGCTTTCAACTGCCCCGTTTATATTCATTGTAACGGTTTTATAGCTTTCCTGCACGCCGATAAACAAATACGCCTCGCCCTTACAGTTGCTTACTGCGCTTGTTACAAGCTTTCCGTCTGCGGCTAAAAGCTGTACTTCAGAAAACGGCGCACCCTTAACGCTTATACGCTTTTGGGTGGAAAGCTTCCATTTTTCTCCAAGCCCCTGCCAGCTTTTTTCTTTCACGCTGTTAAGCCATTCCTCAAAGCTTGCGTTATCAACTATCTCCCCGCAGGTTAATGTGCCTGCCTGAAGGCGGTTTTCCGTACCGCCGGAACCTTCAAGAATCGTTGAGCTATAAGACTCTGAATCCGTAAAGAGGATTTCTTCTTTTAATATTGTATCCTCTATACAATCATCTGCGTTCTCACCCTCGATAACCCCATCCTCATTGGTGGGCTCCCCCGCAGGGTCCTTTTCGCTTTCAACACCGCCTATATCAAAGCTTGGCTTTTCGCCCGTGCCGCTGAAATGCCATACACAGCCTATTGCTATAGCAAAGCAAAGCACTATCGACAAAATGCTTACAAACAGCTTTTTTTGATGCCTGCTTCTTTTTTCCAACGCGCTTTTTCTTTCAATTATAATATCAAGCTGTTCCTTATCAGTTCTCATAATATTTATACCCCTTTTCCTCAAGTGCGGCCTTTAAAGCCGCTTTTGCGCGATATGCAAGATTAGTAATCTGTTTTTCGCTTTTGCTCATTGCCACGCCCGCTTCCTTATAGCTCATATCGTTAAAGTACAGCAGTATCAGCACCTCGCGGTACTCCGCCTTAAGCCCTCCTATAGCGGCGTGCAACACCCTGTTGCGCTCATCCTTTAGTATGATATCCTCAAGAGTTGCTTTATCTACAGCATCGGTGCCTTCCAGCGCAATCTCACCGTGGCGGTTTTGAGCGCGAAGTATATCCAATGCGCGGTTTCTGCCCGTGCGGAAAAGATAGGCGCGGAACGCGCTATCGTCCTTTAAACGCGGTTTTTTCACAAGTATACTTACAAACGCATCTGCCGCCGCATCCTCCGCCACGCTAACACTGCCAAGTATTCCGCCAAGATAAAACACAAGGCTTTTATTGTATTTTTCAACCAGCTCTGCCAAAGCCGCGTTGTCGCCCTTTATAAAACGGCGGTAGCTACTTTCACCGTTCATGGCTACACTCCTTTCGGATATCTACACCTATAAGACGTTTTTCACGCAAAAAGCTCTCACCTTTCAACAAAAAAAGGCGCCGAAAGCGCCTTTTTTTATTCTATTCGGTACGCAAAGCCACAACAGGGTCCTTATTTGCCGCCATCTTAGAGGGAACAAGCCCTGCAATAACCGTAAGCACCACGCTGATAACCACAAGGATTATTGCGCCGCCAAGCGGAAGTGCCGCAACGTTACCTATTTCTGCTATATTGTTTATAGCTATGTTTATCGGCACGGTAAGAACAAGCGTTATCAGTATACCCATAATGCCCGCAACCAAGCCCACAATAAAGGTTTCGGCGTTGAACACACGGGATATATCGCGCTTGGATGCGCCCACGGCGCGAAGTATACCTATCTCCTTTGTCCTTTCCAAAACGGAAATATAGGTTATTACGCCTATCATTATGGAGGAAACTATAAGAGATATGGACACGAAAGCGATAAGCACGTAGGATATAGCGTCTATTATCGTGCTGATGGTGGAAAGCATAAGGTCAAGAAAATCCGTGTACTTTATTTGCTTGTTTATCTCCTTACCGTTTTCGTCCACGGTAGGAGCGTTCATTTCGTTATATCTGTTTATTTCGGATTTAATTATCTCCTTTGCCGCAAAATCCACGGGGTATATGTTTATTTGCTGCGGGGTGTTTAAATCAACCGCGCCAAGCTTTTGCATATTAGCTTCATAGCTGCCAAGCATTGCTATAACCTGCTCGCCGTATTGGTTTAAAAGCTGTTCTTTCATTTGCTCGGTCAGGTTTGTATAGTCTATACCCGTTTCAGAGCCGTCGCCAAGATAGGGCAGTATAACATCCCACTTTTCGGTAACCGTCATAGTGTCCCATTTAGCAAGCAGCTCGTCCCCAACGAAGGGATAGCCCGTGAACACGTCCCTGTTTTGCGAGGTCTTTTGCTCTTTAACTATCGCGCTGTTGTTGGTTCTTGTAACAACCTCCTCAACCAGAGATGCCCTGTACCCAAGCAAGCCCTGCATAGATTTCGCTATGGCTGCCTCCGCAGGCTTTATTATACCAACCACCTTTATGGTTATTGCATTGTCTATAACTTCCTTAAAGAACTCCGTATCCGAGCTTTTATCTACCCAAACGTTGTTTTCCTTAACGTATTTGTCGCAATTAAGCACAAGCTTATAGTTTAGGTTTAATATCTCGTCAAAGGTATAGCTGTTATGCTCCACGGGAAGGGGTTCGCCGTTCTTCATTTTTTGAAGGTTTTCTTCAAACTCTTCTCTCGGCTTCAAGCCAAGCGCGTATAAATACAAATCGTTGATGCTAAGGTCGGAATTTACAGCTATAACAACCTCGTTATAGTTCTCAGGCCATTTGCCTTCAACAAGCGTGTACTGCTGCTCCAATAGCTTTTGGTTATCCATAAGCTCTGTCCACATATTGGTGCTTTGGCGCATATTATCGCCAAGCCCGCCCATCATGCCGGACATACCCTCAAGCATTTCCGTATAGGTTTGGCCAACCATAACCTGATACATACGGTCTATTATTTCAACGGAATTAGCTGTAACAACGCCGTTTTCCGTATCGGGGAGATAGAAATCAAGGTTAAGGTTGTATTTATATTGGATAGTTGCGTTATCCTTTATCTTGCTGTTGTCAGATTCTATAAACTGCTTTAAGGATTTTAGGTCGTTTTTATGGATGCCGCTTTGCATTGCGTTAAACATCTCGGAAAGCCTGCTATCCGCATAAACGCGGTCCCCATCCTTATTTTCGGTATCCTCCTGCCCCATGGTTAGCATAAAGGCACCGTCCATCGTTGTACCGGGGATAGAAAGCGGATAGGAGGACAGCGTTTCCTCCTGCGCGCGGTCTATATACGCCTGAAAGCCGCTTGAAAGCGCAAGTATAAGTGCTATGCCTATTATGCCTATGCTGCCCGCAAAAGAGGTAAGCATGGTGCGCCCCTTCTTCGTGAGCAGGTTGTTAAGCGACAGCGTGAAGGCAGTTTTCAAGGACATAGACTTCTTTTTGCCCACCTTCGCATTATCAGGCTTTTCGTCCTTTAGCTCGCAGGGGTTGTTATCGTCGATAACCTTACCGTCCGTTAGCTTTATTATGCGGGTGGAATACTGCTCCGCCAGCTCGCCGTTGTGGGTTACCATTATTACAAGGCGGTCCTTAGAGATTTCCTTTAACAGCTCCATTACCTGAACGCTGGTTTCGCTATCCAAAGCGCCCGTAGGCTCGTCTGCAAGCAAAATATCGGGGTCGTTAATAAGCGCACGCGCTATTGCAACGCGTTGCATTTGCCCGCCCGAAAGTTGGTTGGGCTTCTTTTTAAGTTCGTTGCCAAGCCCTACCCTGCAAAGTGCCTCTTTAGCGCGCGCACGCCTTTCCGTGCGTGACACGCCCGCTATCGTTAAAGCAAGCTCCACGTTAGCAAGCACGCTTTGATGCCCTATAAGGTTGTAGCTTTGGAATACAAAGCCAACAGAATGGTTGCGGTAGCTATCCCAATCCTTGGCGTTAAAATCCTTGGTGCTTTTGCCGTTAATTATGATATCGCCGCTATCATACCTATCCAAGCCGCCAATCAAATTTAAAAGCGTGGTCTTGCCGCAACCCGATGGGCCGAGAACAGAAACAAACTCACCCTTGCGAAACTGCATACTAACGTTTTTTAAAGCCTTTACCGTAGTATCTCCAACTGTGTAGCTTTTACACAGATCCTTTAATTGTACCATAACTCATCATACCTTTCCATAATCCTAAAGCAAGTATAATAAATAATTATAAATTACTCTTAAACTATTGTCTACCCCTTTTTTAATTTTTATTGTTGACAAGGCAAAAAAATTAGTATAGAATTACAGAAAAGGACGGTGTTTTTATGAAAAAGATAATATTTGTGCTTTTAACCGCTTGTTTACTGCTTTGCGGTTGCAATAAAGGCGATAACGGTGATATTGATATAGACAACTATGTTAAAAATCTTGACAACCTCGAGGATTATATTATCCTCGGCGCGTATAAGGACGTTAGCATTCCCAAAATAGAAGCTTCCGAAGCAAGGATAGCTGCTTACAAAACCCAGGTGCAGGAGAAGTATTCTTATTATAAAAAGCTGGACAAAACCGTTGTAGAAAAAGGGGACTGTGTGCACGTAACCTTCGCAAGCTTCCTTAATAACGAAGCGTTTGAGGGCGGCAGCGGTAAGGACGATTTTGTGGTTGGCGATGGGGATTTTGTGTTTCCGGAGCTTGAAAGCGCGCTTATCGGCGCAAAGGTTGGTAACACCGTTCGAAACACGGTTACCGTTCCTAACGATTATTTCAGCGCAGGCCTTCGCGGAAAAACGATACGTATGGATATAATGGTAACGCAGATACAGGAAAAGGAAAAAACAAAGCCTGAAATTACGGATGCGTTCGTTAAAGAAAAGTTTGATTTAGATACCGTTGCCGCGTTTGACGAGTACGTTAAGGAAGCCGTTACCCAAGACGCTGAGGACGAAATGATGGAGAAGGCGTGGAAAGCGGCACTTGCAAACTGTGAGATGATCAAGTATCCCGATGGGCTTATAGAAAAGTACGTTGATGAAATGCTTAAGCACTACACGGAGCAGGCGGCTAAATACGATGCCGGCCCTGAGGTGCTGATAGGCAACGTTGAGGACTGGAAGGTTGAAGCAAAAGAGTTTGCCGAGGATTACTACAAATCTGAGATAGCTATGTTCGCGATACTGGACAGGGAGTGCGGGCGCGATATAAGCAACAGCGAGTATAACAAGCGGCTTGAGGGCTACGCAAAGGATTTGGGCATAACCGTTTCCAAGCTTAAAGACGAATATTCTAAGGACTATTTGATAAACAGCATGTATTGGGATAAGGTTATGGAAATTATATGGGAGAATACCAAGCTTACCTAACCGCAATTTAACATTTCAAGAGAGGGCTTGAACGCCCTCTTGCTTTTTTGGAACATTTTACAAAACAGTTATTAAGCTTGACTTTTTTGTGAATATGTATAAAATATAAGTGAAATTCTAATGGAGGGAAATGTATGAATAAAAAAATAAAACGTTTATCTTTAGTTCTTGCGGTTTTGATAACTTTGGGTTTGTTTACCGCATTGTCGGCTATAACCATTAGTGCCGAAGAACCAAACACCGTTTCACAAACCATCCAGTCCGGTGGTATATATACCACTGCAGGCGTTGTCGGTTCTTGGACAGCAAAAGGCCCTGCCAAAGTAAACGTTGGTGAAACCTTTACCATTGACTTTACTTACACCTACAACTTCTACGAGCTTGACCGGCAGTATCCCGGCTCCTATGCATTTGCATTCAACCTTGATACAAGATACGTAACAATACAAAGAGGCACCATCCCTGCAATCGGTGGCGACCCCTCTTGGGAAGAAGTTTCCGCTTACGGCGAAGGTACTGTTGAAGCTACCGACAAAAGCGCTCCTTCCATGAAGGAAGTTACTCTTGGCGCAGCCGTATTCATTGATGACCTTCCTTTGCAAAACAGCCTCACCGTTAGAGCAACCTTTAGAGCAGTTTCCGCAGGTACAGCAAAGTTTGAATGGGGTTATGCAGGCATTGCAGACCAAAGCTACGCTTATGAGATGTATGCTCCTTGCCCTGAAACGCCCGTTACTTCTACCTTCGCTATCGAAGTGGTTGATCCTAACGCATCCTCCGAAGGGCCATCGGAACCGCCATATATACCACTTGGCGACGTTAACGGTGACGGCAAGGTTGACAATTTAGACGCAGCTTTCATCCTTAAATACGATGCGGCTGCTATTGATCTTACGGACGACCAGCTTGTTACAGGCGACGTTAACGGCGACGGCGAGGTGGACAATTTAGATGCGGCGTTTATCCTTAAATACGATGCAGGCGTTATAGAAAACCTCTAATCGCTGCATATCCAACATACCAAAAGCAGTAAACAAATAATCAACCCCGACAGATTTAAAAAACGAAAAATCTGTCGGGGTTTGTTTTATTCTGTTCGATAAATTGGAATTGGTCGAACTAACAAACTGAAGGTTTCAAGCGTTTTGCTAAATTATATTTATCCCATCACTGCCAATACAAAACTTACTACCGAAAACAGATTGCATATGCAATGAAAACATATACTTATGTATATATTCTTTTTCTTATATGCTACATACGCAACTGGGGCAAATGCTAATATACGAAATATGTTATTGAATGGTAACCAAAAATGATAAAGCGAAAACAAAGCAGTTATATGTATTGGTGTAAACAAACTTTGCTTTTTATAATGTGAAGTTAAATATCCTCTAAAAAACAATTCTTCTGTTATCGGCCCAATTAACACATTGAAAACAGCATAATATACGCAGGTAAGAATAAGCATCGGTCTTGAAAATGATTTCATGTGTTCTAAATCGTTCCAATCAAAACCCATCGGCAAATTATTAAGTACAGAACTTCTCATTCCAGCAAACAACTGATTTTCTATAGGTGCAATAAATGCAGAAAGCAATCCTGCTATTCCAAAGAAAACAAATGCAATCAGCACTATCTTCCATAATGCAAGTTTCTCCTGTCCCTCGAAAGCACTTTTTAAAGAATATGTACCATACTCTTTTTTACTTGCCACCATAATCATGCCTAATTCCATGGGTACTAATATAACCGTTCCCAAAATGCAAAATAGCAATATGTGCGGAATATTACAAAAATGTCCCAATATGAAATAACTCAAGCTCAAAACAATTGTGGGCATAAAAATCCTTATTAAAAGCCCTTTTGTATCTATTTTATTCATCTCAAGCCTCTACCAAATTCTTATTTATCGTTCTGATTTATCGGAAGTTTCGCATTTGTATTACAAAGGCACATGGCTAAGCCCATACCACTACAATGCTGTTATATATCGTAAATCTGCAGAGAAAGCAAGAGTTATATTCCGCCTTCAAAACTTGCGAAGCAAATAACACTCGGCGCAAGCTGAATATCACTGCGAAGCAATATCACTCGCCGTAGGCGAATAAAACTGCCCACCAAACGCACCGCTTAAAGAGTGCGTAAAAGCTGATAAGTTTTGCAAAGCGGAAGCCCTAACACGTTAAGGTAGTCCCCCTCTATGCGGCTTACAAATATTCCGCCCTTCTCCTGTATACCGTACGCGCCCGCCTTATCCATAGGCTCGCCCGTTTTTATGTACGCCCATATCTCGCTATCCTCCAACGGGCGAAAATACACCTTCGTACATTCGGCATGGGTTATCTGCTTTTCGCCGTACAGTATTGCAATACCCGTATATACCTCGTGCGCGGTGCCCGATAAGGACTTTAGCATACAAAACGCATCCTGCTCGTCCACAGGCTTACCAAGCAACGCACCGTTTGCATAAACAAGGGTATCAGCCGCGAGGATAACGCTTCCATCCTCCGCCCTGCGGTCCTTAACCCACAACGCCTTGCGAAGCGCAAGCTCCTTTACTGCATCGGCAGGTGCAAAGCCCTCAACGCCGCCCTCGTCCGCATCGCTGCTTACAGCCTCAAAATCAAATCCAAACTCTAAAAGCAAGCCGCGTCTGCGCGGAGAGCCGCTTGCCAACACTATATGCTTATCTATCAAAACAACATCACCATTCTTTATTTAGTAATTGACAAATCTAACTGTATTATAGTATAATCTTTTCAAAAGATAAAGTATATTTTTCAGAAAAGTGGAATTTTTTATGGATGCTTCTAAAATAACCAACGCCAAGCTTATAGTTGTAAAGGTTGGCACCTCCACGCTAACGTATCCCTCTGGCTTTATAAACCTGCGCCATATAGAAAGCCTTGTTAAATGCCTTTCGGACCTTCAAAACAGCGGCAAGCGCGTTGTGCTTGTGTCCTCGGGTGCTATCGGTTGCGGGCTTGGTAAAATAGGCCTTGGGCGGGACGAGCTTACTACCGAACAAAAGCAGGCGGCGGCGGCTGTTGGCCAATGCGAGCTTATTGATATGTATAGCCGCCTTTTTGGGGAGTATGGGCATACGGTAGGCCAGCTTTTGCTCACGCGTGACGTTACGGATATCCCGCACAGGCGTGAGCATGCTGAAAACACTCTGAGGGTGCTTATACAGCTTGGGTGCATACCCGTTATTAACGAGAACGATACCGTTTCCTCTGAGGAGATAATGTACGGCGGTAACGATACGCTTGCGGCAACGGTTGCAACGCTTTGTAAGGCTGACCTGCTTATTAACCTTTCGGATATAAACGGCTTTTACGATGAGGACCCCAAGAAGAACCCCAACGCAAAGCTTATACCTTACGTTGCGGAGATAACGCCGGAGTTTGAAGCCAAGGCAGGCGGCGCAGGTACAAAGCGCGGCACGGGCGGTATGGCGGCAAAGCTGGAGGCGGCAAAGATGTGTACCAAAAACGGTATACCGATGATAATAGCAAACGGCGGCAAGCCTGATATACTGTATGATATAATGGACGGTAGCTTTGTAGGCACGTTGTTTGATGCGGTTAAGGAGTGATAGTATGGCAGATATATTGATGGATAAATGCTTGGCGGCAAAGGCGGCTTGCGGCGTGCTTGCCGTAACCAAGGGCGATATACGCAACAAGGCTATATCGCTTATGGCAGATGCGCTTGAGAGAGATATGGGCGCGATACTTGAGGCAAACGAAAATGACCTTAAAAACGCAAAAGAAGCCGGTATAAAAGAATCGCTTATTGATAGGCTTATGCTAACCGAAGCGCGTATTAAAGCTATGGCGGCATCGCTTCGCAAGGTGGCAGCACTGCCCGACCCATTGGGTGGCGGTACCGTTTGGAACAGACCCAACGGTATGCGTATACGCAAGGTTAAGGTTCCGATAGGGCTTATAGCCATTATTTACGAGGCAAGGCCCAACGTAACGGCAGATGCGGCGGCTATATGCGTTAAATCAGGCAACGCCTGCGTTTTAAGGGGCGGCAAGGAGGCAATACTATCCTCAACCGCCATTGTAAACAGCGTTAAGAGCGCGCTTAAAGAAGCGGGTCTGCCCGAAGAGTGCGTGCAGATAGTGGAGGATACCACAAGAGAAAGCAGTATGCGCCTTATGACGATGAACGGCGTTGTGGATTTGCTTATACCGCGCGGCGGTCGCTCGCTTATACGCGCCGTTGTGGACAATGCAACAGTTCCCGTTATAGAAACAGGGGCAGGAAACTGCCACGTATACGTGGAGAAATCTGCCGATATAGAAACCGCGCTTTCCATAGTGTTCAACGCAAAAATGCAACGCCCCTCCGTTTGCAACGCGGCAGAAAGCTTGCTTGTTGACCGTGATATTGCACCCGTTTTTCTTCCGCTTCTTAAGGAACGTATGCCCGATGTGGAGTACCGCGGATGCGCCGAAACGCAAGCTATACTTAAAGATATCAGCCCTGCAACGGACGAGGATTTTTATACCGAGTATAACGACTATATAATGTCTGTAAAGGTTATAGACGGTGTTGACGAGGCTATAGCGCACATAAACGCGCACAACACAAAGCACAGCGAATGTATTGTTACCTGTAACACCTTTGCGGCGGAAAGGTTTACCGCAGGTATAGACGCGGCGGCGGTATACGTAAACGTTTCTACCCGTTTTACCGACGGGGAGGAGTTTGGGTTTGGCGCGGAGATAGGTATTTCCACCCAAAAGTTCCACGCGCGCGGGCCTATGGGGCCGGACGAGCTTACTACACACAAGTATATAATAGAAGGCGTAGGCCAAATCAGATAACCAAAGCGGGGATGTAAAAAAAGGCCGGACCGCAAGAAACTATATAAACATACTACATACCGAAGCTAATCGTGGCTTTCGCCACGATTAGCCTCAGACCGCTGACAAAGATAAAAGTCAGCGGTCTTTTTTTACAAAAAAGCTTTAAAAAGTTGGGGAGGTGTGGTATAATAAAAGCATAGAAAACGGGTGTGAGTGAGGGGAAAATATGCTTTTAGAAGGTAAAAACAGACAAAGGAAACTGGAAATGGTGTACATAGAAGAACTTGTACCCCAAGACCACATTTTGAGAAAAATAGATAAATACATAGACTTTTCGTTCATAAACGAAATGTGCAGACCGTATTACTGCGAAAACAACGGCAGACCTGCGGTTGAACCGGAAATAATGTTTAAAATGTTGTTCATAGGCTATCTGTTCGGAATAAGAAGCGAAACACGCCTTGTAGAAGAAGTAAAAGTAAACATAGCATACAGGTGGTTTTTGGGGTACGGAATAGAAGATAAAATACCCGATGCCAGTGTGATATGGCAAAACCGAATAAGAAGGTTCAACGGAACTGATATACCAAGGCAAATATTTGAAAACATATTGAAACAAGCAATAAAGCATAAGCTTGTAGACGGGAAAATACTCTACACAGACAGCACCCATTTAAAAGCAAACGCAAACAAAAACAAGTTTGTTGAAGAACGGGTAAAGGTCGAAGCTCAGGACTACATAACCGAATTAAACGAAGCCATAAACGAAGACAGAGCAAAGCACGGAAAGAAGCCGTTGCAATTTGATGAAACGCCCAAAAAGCCCGATGATGAAGACGACGAAGATTACTTCGACGATAACGACACCCCCACCAAGACAATCAAGGCAAGCACAACAGACCCCGAAAGCGGTTTTATGCACAGAGATGGTAAGCCCCAAGGTTTTTTCTACCTCGACCACAGAACGGTTGATTCAAAATGCAATATCATAACAGATACTTTTGTAACCCCCGGCAACGTAAACGACGTAAAACCATACATAGGCAGATTGAAATATCAAATGGATACCTTCGGGTTTGAGGTTGAAACGGTGGGTCTTGATGCAGGATACAACACTTCTGCGATATGTAAGATGTTGCTTGAAGATTTAAAGCTACAGGCGGCAATGGGAAAAAGGAGAGGCTGTCAGCAAAAGGGTAAATACGGAAAGTACAAATTCACATACATCCCCGATTGGGACGTGTATATCTGCCCCGAAAGAAATTATCTTGAGTACGTAACCACAGACAGGAAGGGTTACCGAGAATACAAGTGTAAAAACGACAGATGTGCCAATTGTCCAAGACGAGGTGAATGTTTAAGTGAAAAACAGAAGACAAAGAGCCTTCGCCGTCACGTGTGGGAAGATTATCGTGATGCGGTATATATTTTTACACGCACGGAAGAAGGTAAATCGATATATGCTAAACGTAAAGAAAAAATTGAGCGTAGTTTTGCAGAAGCGAAAGAACTGCATGGGCTACGCTATTGTCGCATGCGCGGAATTGAAAAAGTTTCCGAGCAATGCCTGCTTACCGTTGCGGTGCAGAACATGAAAAAGATTGCTACCATCCTCTGGAAGAGGAGCTTGCTTTTCTTATCTGCTAAATTTGAAATCCTTTTATTTATGACACAAACCCGCCTCGAAAGACGGGTTTGTCAGTAATCTGAATGCCGTCTTTCTCAGACGGCATTATCTATTTTTGGCAATGTAGGGTTACAACAACAAGCTCCGGCCTGTCAAACAAACGCTGTGGAAACCCGCTGTTTCCAAGCCCTCGGCTGATAACCATTTTCGTATCTTTTTGGTTGTGAACACCCTGAGTATATTTTGGCAAAACGCCTTGGTCCGGCGCATATAGCCCTTGCGGTGTGAACGGTATACGTATCTGCCCGCCGTGTGCGTGTCCTGCCAATACAAGCTGTACCCCGCACTCGGAATAAACGTTAATAAGCTCCGGACGGTGGCTTAACAGCATTTTAAAGCTTTCCTTCTCTGCTTCACACAGCTTTTTTAGCTGTTCTGAAAACGGTTTGTACGCACGGCGTTCCCCGTAAAAGAACGGGTCTGCGGCACCTATAAGGGCAATACGTTCATTGTTCCTCTCAAGCTTAACACTGTCGTTTACAAGCACCTTAACACCGCACTTTTCCACCTCTTGCCAAATATATTGCGCGTATCCTGTTTCTATCTCGTGGTTGCCCGTAGCGTAATACACAGGTGCTATCTCTACTGCTCCGCTCAAAAACGGACGCACCTTGTTTAAACGGTGCTCTATCTGCTCTATCTCGGTTTTATCGTGGATAACGTCACCCGTAATAACGATAATATCTGGCTTTGTCGCCCTAATTCTTTTTAGTAAATATTGCTGTTTTAATCCAAACCGCTTGTTGTGCAGATCACTAACCTGCAAAACTCGAAAACCGTCAAAGGATTGAGGCAAGTCAGCAAAGCTGCAATTATATTCCGTTGTACAGATACAGCTGTTTGAATACATGGAAACACCCGCACACAAAAAAACGCCGCCAACAGCAAAGACTGTATTAAACACCATTACCGTATCCTCCTTGTAAAACTATTATATCATAATGCACAAATTTAATCAATATTTTCTTATAAGCCGTCAAAACATTAATAAGCTGTGTCAATATGAAGAAAAAGGAATTGACTTGTTTAACATAAAAGTGTATAATGAAAGTGTTTAAATGTGTCTACATTAATTATTTTATACGAGGACTAACTATAATGCTATATAGTTTTTTAAAACGCGGGCTTGATATTATATTTTCCTTAACGTTGATTATTGTTCTTGCTCCTGTTTTTTTAATCGTTTCTATCGCAATTTGTATTGAATCGCGTGGTGGTGCATTTTTCAAGCAAGAACGCATAGGAAAAAACGAAAAAGTATTTAAAATATATAAATTCCGCTCTATGTGTGTAAACGCGGAAAACACCGGCACGGGTGTTTATTCAGGCACAAACGATCCGCGCGTTACAAAAATCGGCAAGCTGATACGCGCAACAAGTATTGACGAGCTGCCGCAGCTTTTCAATATCTTTCTCGGGCAAATGAGCTTTATCGGTCCTCGCCCCGTGCTTACATATCATCCGTGGCCGATAGACGAATATACCGAAAACCAAAGAAAGCGTTTTTTAGTTCGCCCCGGCATCACAGGGCTTGCACAGATCCACGGCAGGAAGCAAACGCCTTGGGTTGAGCGTATAAGGTATGACCTTGAATATGTAAACAGTGTTTCATTTTTTATGGACATAAAAATCCTTTTCGGCACCGTTGCAAAGGTTTTTAAAAACGAAAACAATCTTTCTGAAATTGACGAAAAGACGGGTAAAGCCATCCCCACTAATATCAACACCGAAAAAGAAAGCGTGAACAGGTAATGGCACTTAAGTTAATGTATATTACAAACAGCCCCGACATCGCCAAAATTTGCGATAAAGCGGGTGTTGACCGTGTTTTTATCGACCTTGAAATAGTTGGAAAAGCACAAAGGCAAGGTTTTATGGACACCGTTATATCCAGCCACGAAATCATAGATATAGACCGAGTTAAGAGTGTGCTTACGACATCCGAGGTATTAGTGCGTGTAAATCCCATATACCATGGTTCAGCCGAGGAAATTCAAAGGGTTGCACAAAGCAATGCTGATATCGTGATGCTTCCGTATTTTTCTTCCGTTGAAGAAGCGAAAACGTTTTTATCACTTTTAAACGGCAGAAAAAAAGCGTGTTTGCTTTTTGAAACGCCTGCTTCTGTTGCAAAAGCGGATGAGATTCTCGCTTTGGGCGGAATTGATGAAGCTTTTATTGGGCTTAACGACTTGCATTTGGGATATGGAAGAAAGTTTATGTTTGAGCTTCTTTCGGACGGTACTGTTGAAAACCTTTGTAGGAAATTCAAAAGCAGGGGCATTCCTTACGGCTTTGGTGGAGTTGCAAGGCCGGAGCAAGGCTTGCTTAAAGGTAAGTACATCATTGGTGAGCATTGCAGGCTTGGGTCTAACGCCGTTATTCTTTCAAGAAGCTTTTGCAACCTAAAAAAAGTATCAAGCATTGACGAAGTTGAAGATATTATGCTAAACGGTGTTAAAGAAATTCGTGAATGTGAAAAGCATTTTGAAAACGCCACAGAGCAGACTCTGTACGAAAACAAAGCAATACTTACCGAAAACGTTGAAAAAATTATCGCCGCAATGGCACAAGGAGAATAAACGGTGGCAAAAAAATTCCTGCTTATATCACCCAAAAATCGCCCTACGTACAATTTCCGCGGAGATCTGTTGCGCGAGATAAAAAATAGAGGCTACGAGGTTGTTGCCACCGGGCCCGACCGCGAAAACGAAGATAAAATTAAAGAGCTTGGGGTTAAACTTATAGTTGTTCCGCTATCCCGTAACGGCACCAGCATTTTAAGTGATTTAAAGTATTACAGGGAGCTAAAAAAAGTTATTAAGCAGGAAAAGCCTGACGTAACGTTGGGGTACACCATAAAACCTTCTATCTATGGCGCGCTTGCCGCAAAAAGCTGCGGTGTAAAAGGTGTTTACAGTATGATTACAGGTGCAGGATACACCTTTACTTCTAAAACCTTTAAGGCAAAGCTTTTGCATAAAATAGTTAGCTTTTTATATAAAAAAGCCCTAAAGAAAGCGGATGGCGTTTTCTTCCAAAACCCTGATGATCTAAAAATGTTTACCGATGACAAGCTTGTAAAGGCAGAAAAATGTACCGTTGTTGGCGGAAGCGGTGTTAATATGAAACACTTTTCCCCTCTTCCCTATCCCGAAACGCTAACTTTCTTTATGCTTGCTCGCGTTATGTATTGCAAAGGCGCGATGGAATATCTGAAAGCGGCAGAAGCCGTAAAAAAACAGCATCCAAACGTGCGCTTTATGCTTTTAGGCGCAGTTGAAAACATACAGGATTCCGTGCCGATGGAAACCCTCAAGCCTTATATAGAAAACGGTATTATAGAATATTTTGGTGAAACAAGGGATGTAAGGCCGTACTTCTCACAATGCTCCGTTTACGTACTGCCCTCTTATCGCGAGGGTACACCGCGTACCGTGCTTGAAGCTATGAGTATGTGCAGGCCTATTATTACCACAGACGTTCCCGGGTGTAGGCAAACCGTTGTAAACGGCGTAAACGGATTTTTGGTTCACGCGAAGGACGAAAAGGCTTTAGAAAAAGCTATGCTTGAATTTATAAATAACCCTTGCTTGATACCGCAAATGGGAGAAGCAAGCAGAAAGCTTTGCGAAGAAAGATTTGAAGTTGGCAAGGTTAATAGCCAAATGCTAAAAACAATGAACATTTAAAAATAGCGTATAAGGAGCGTGCCTTATGTCTTTATATAATAAGCTGTTAAGCGGCGAAGAAAAGCTTTCGCTTATAGGGTTGGGTTACGTTGGGATGCCCATAGCCGTTGCATTTTCAGAACACGTTAAAGTTTTGGGTTTTGACGTAAACACAAAAAAGGTTGAACTGTATAAAAGCGGTATCGACCCCACGGGTGAGGTTGGTAATGAAACAATATCGAAGTGCAAGGTTGATTTCACCAGCGACCCTGAGCGTTTAAAAGAAGCACGATTTCACATAGTTGCTGTTCCAACACCGATAAATGCTGATAAAACTCCCGATTTAAAGCCTGTTATAGGCGCTTCCAGAACCTTGGGCAAGCAGCTTACAAAAGGCTCGGTTGTTGTGTATGAATCAACCGTTTATCCCGGCGTAACTGAGGATATTTGTGTTCCCATACTTGAAGAAGAAAGCGGATTAAAATGCGGAACAGACTTTTTTATTGGCTACTCTCCCGAACGCATCAACCCCGGTGATAAGGTTCACAGGCTTGATACTATTGTGAAAATCGTTTCAGGCATGAACAAGGAAACGCTTGAAACCGTGGCAGATGTTTATTCTCTTGTAGCCAAAGCAGGCGTATATAAAGCTGAAAGCATAAAGGTTGCAGAGGCGGCAAAGGTTATAGAAAACAGCCAGAGAGATATTAACATAGCTTTTATGAATGAGCTTTCAATAATTTTTGATAAGCTTGGTATAGATACCAACGCTGTACTTGCCGCGGCGGGTACAAAATGGAACTTTTTAAACTTCAAACCAGGGCTTGTTGGTGGGCATTGCATAGGTGTTGACCCCTATTATCTCACCTACAAGGCAGAGCAAGTGGGCTACCACAGCCGCATAATACTTGCAGGTAGGCGTATAAACGATGAAATGGGCAACTACATAGCAAGCACGCTTGTAAAAAAGCTTATTGCGGCAAACGTGCCCGTAAAGGATGCAAGGGTTGCTATACTTGGTTTTACTTTTAAGGAAAATTGCCCCGATACAAGAAATACGCGCGTTATCGATATAATAAACGAGCTTGCAGAATACGGGATTAAACCGCTTGTATTTGACCCCGTTGCAGATAAATCCGAAACCTTGGCGGAATATGGGTTTGGGCTTTCTGATAAATCAGAAATAAAAGATTTAGATGCAATAATAGTTGCAGTTGCACACGAAGAGTTTATAAACAACACCGCAAAGGATTACAAAAAGCTTTTCTCAAAAGGAAACGTTTTTGTTGACGTTAAGGGCATATATAACAAATCAGAATTTGAAAACGAGGGCTTTTTATACTGGAGGCTTTAATTATGAATTTTAGTGCGGATACGCTGTTTTTAGTAACGGGCGGCGCAGGATTTATCGGTAGTAATTTGTGCGAAGCCATTCTCAATATGGGGTGCCGCGTTCGTTGCTTGGACAACCTTTCTACCGGTAAAAAAGAGAACGTTGAGCTTTTTGAAAACAACCCAAATTACAGCTTTATTTTGGGCGACATTAGAGATGAGGCAGTATGTGCTGCCGCTTGCGAGGGTGTGGACTACGTTTTGCATCAAGCAGCATGGGGCAGCGTTCCGCGAAGCATTGCAATGCCTTTGCTGTACGAAGAAATTAATATACGCGGCACTTTAAATATGTTGGAGGCCGCTAAAAATGCCAAAGTAAAATGCTTTGTTTACGCCTCCAGCTCTTCCGTATACGGTGATGCTCCAACCCTTCCCAAGGTTGAAGGTGCTGAAGGTAATTTGCTTTCACCATACGCTCTTACAAAACGCGTGGACGAGGAGTACGCAAAGCTTTATACCCGTCTTTACGGCTTAAAAACCGTGGGGCTTAGATACTTTAACGTTTTTGGGCGTAGGCAAGACCCTAACGGTGCTTACGCGGCGGTTATACCCAAATTTATAAAACAGCTTCTAAACGGCGAATCCCCCACAATAAACGGAGATGGAAAGCAATCCCGAGATTTTACGTATATCGCCAACGTAGTTCAAGCCAACCTAAAAGCGGCCGCTTCCTCCGATGAAGCCGCCGGCGAGGCGTTCAACATCGCGTACGGCGGAAGAGAATATTTGCTTGACGTTTATAACAGCCTTGTTGAGGCTTTGGGTGTTGATATCAAGCCTATATTCGGGCCTGACAGAGCAGGTGATATTAAGCATTCCAACGCAGACATCAGCAAAGCTAAAAGCCTTTTAGGCTATGCCCCCGAATATAGCTTTGACCGTGGGCTAAAGGAAGCTATAGAGTGGTATAAGGAGAATTTATAATATGGGCAGGCTGCAAGCCATATATGATAAAATGCCGATATTGGTGCAGAACATAATGACAAGCATCTCCGGTTATCAAAAGTGCCGTGACAGATACGGTAAAGCGTATTACGAGTATCGTAAGTTTTTGTGCGAATTTGATAAAAAAAGTCTTGACGAAAAGCTTGACTATCAAAACGCGCGTTTACTTTCTTTTTTAAAAGAATCGAAAGAGAATAGCCGTTTTTACGCTGAGCTTTATAAGGATATAGATTTAAACACAATTACCGGGAAGGACAAGCTTTCCCTTTTGCCGTGCGTTGATAAAGAGATGCTGCGCGCAAACATCGAGAATGTTTATACTATACCCAAAAAAGGTGCAGTGGAAAGCCACACAGGCGGCACAACAGGCAAATCCCTAACCGTTCGCGGCAAGCGTGACGATATGATGTATAGGATGGCAATGCTTGACCACTTCAAAGCAAGGGCAGGCTTTGAGCATCGCCAAATGAAGCGCGCCACATTTAACGGCAAGCATATAGTGCCGCCAAATCAAAAGAAAAAGGTCTTTTGGCGCTATAACAGATCTTGCAAACAGATGATATACTCGTCATTCCATATAACTGAGGAAAACCTTGCTTACTACGTTGAAAGCATAAACGAATTTAAACCTTGTGCAATAGACGGTTTTTTTACTTCTATGTGCGATGTTGCAAGCTATATGGAAAGGCACGGAATCAAGCCACAGTTTAAGCCTGTGGCAATATTCCCTACCTCCGAAACCGTAACAAAAAGCGGCAGGGAGTTACTTGAAAGAGTTTTTGGCTGTAAGGTATACGACCAATACGCTTCAAGTGAAGGCGCTCCGTTTATTACCGAATGCCGCTACGGAAAGCTTCATATGGAGCTTTCAACGGGTGTTTTTGAACACTTTTTGGAGGACAGCAACGAGGTATTGATTACAAGCTTTTTAACAAGAGGCACTCCGCTTATCAGATACAAGATTGGCGATATGGTGGAGTTTTTGCCAAGCACCGATGTATGCGAATGCGGTAGGCACGATCTTTATGTTGGTGAAATTCAAGGCAGAAGACTTGATTATTTGTACACCGCAGAAGGTGCTAAGATTAATGCAGGTAATGTATCTAACCTTTTAAAAAACTTGCCTAATGTAATCATCCGTTCGCAAGCCATCCAGGACAAGCTTGGTGAGATAACGCTTCTTTTGCAAGTAGACGAAAAGCTTTATAAAAACGAGTATGACCTTATTGTAAAAGACGAGTTCTTACATAAGTTTGGCAAAACCACAACCGTTAATATAAAGCATGTTGATGATATCCCACGCGAAAAAAGTGGTAAATTTCGGTTTATCATCAATCGTGTGAATAGATAGGTGTGTTATGATAAAAAAAGCAGTAAAGCACTTTATGTTTAAAGCAGAGAAAAAAGCAGAAAAGGCTTACAAAATCAAAACTATAGTAGCAGAAAATCTTGCTATTACAAGAAAACGCAAGCTTTATAAAACAATTAAATGGACTAAAGAACAAAAAAACAGCTTTAATTCTTTCTCAAAAAAGATTTACGGAAAGAAAATCCCTTCTTATTGGCATAAGCTTTATCAAAGCATTAATGGGGAATTTAATGTGTCATATATTCCGGAAAAATTTATGACTACCGTTATAGAACTCAACGCGAACGAATATAAGCGTTGTAGCGTTTTAGAAGACAAAAACATTCTTAGTACTTTGTTGCCCGCATACATAAAAACTCCTGAAACTATAGTTTATAACAGCAACGGCTTTTTCTATAATACCACAAAAACTATTCTCTCGTACAATGATGCGATTAACGAAGCATTCAACTGCGGTCAATCTATTATTAAACCCACAGTAGGAACAAGTTCTGGCAAAAACGTTCGCTTCTTAAATATAATAAACGGCGTTGATACGTTTTCCCAAACTTCTATTGATAAATTGTTTAGCTTATATGGAAAAAATTTTACTCTTCAAAAAAGGCTTTCTCAATGTAAGGAAGTTAATGATATCTACCCTAATTCAATAAACACTTTTAGGATAACAACATACGTTTTAAACGGAAAGATTTACAGTACACCGTGTGCTTTAAGATTTGGTTCCGGAGGGGGAACGCTTGACAATATCCACGCAGGTGGCTACGGCGTAGCTGTTTCAGATGAAGGCGTTTTAGGCAAATATGCTTTCAAACTAGGCAGATGTGACTGCAAAGGAAAAATCGAAAAGCACCCAGATACAGGAATAATATTTAACGGATACAGAATACCTTGTTTTCAAAAAATTTTAAACACCGCAAAAATAGCTCACGCATATTTCATAGGTGTTGGTTTTATCTCGTGGGACATCATAATCGATACTGATTATGAGCCAACCATCATCGAAGCCAATCTTATAGGACAAGGATATTGGTTTCCACAAGTTTTGCACGGAAAGGGACTTTTCGGTGATAAAACAAAAGAAGTTATTGATTATTATTTTAGGAAGTAAAATATGAAAGCGATTCGTGTTCTTCACATTGTTGTTTCGATGGATGTTGGCGGAATTGAAACAATGCTTATGAATTATTATCGTAATATTGACAGAAGTAAGGTTCAATTCGATTTTCTTCTTCACACAAAACACAAAAGCTATTTTGAAGATGAAATACTTTCAATGGGCGGGAAGATATACAGAGTGCCGTCTTATCACCCACAACATCAAATTAGCTATAGAATAGCTTTAAATCGTTTTTTCAAAGAGCATGCATATTACAAGGTGGTTCACTCTCATATTGGTTTTTACGGAATGTATGCATTAAGAGCTGCCAAAAAGCAAGGGGTACCTCTACGTATTGCTCATTCTCATTGCTCAAATGTGTTTTGGAGGTACGATATATCTCTCCCCTTCAGAATAGTAACTCGTCACGGGCTGAAAAAACAATATACAAATGTTTATGCTTGTAGTCCTGAAGCAGCCGAATATATGGCACCAAAAAAGCCATATACAATTATGCATAATGCTATAGATGCTTCTGCGTTTCGATTTAACAATGAAGAAAGAATATGTTTAAGAAAAAAACTCAATCTAACAGACGATGCTTTACTAATAGGTCATGTTGGACGATTTACTGCAGAAAAAAACCACATTTTTATTTTAAATGTATTTCAAGAAATTTTAAAATTACGCGATAATGTGCATTTGTTGCTTATTGGTAGTGGAAAACTGTATGACGAAATCATTCAAAAGGCTAAAGATATGAGAATTTATGATCACATAATTTTTACTGGAGTAAGAAAAGATATTCCTTCATTAATGAGCGCAATGGATATTTTCGTTTTTCCTTCTATTTTTGAAGGTTTTGGTATTTCTTTAGTTGAAGCTCAAAATTCCGATTTACCATGCGTTATTTCAGATACATTTACTAAAGCTTCAATAATTTCCGACAAAGTAACGATATTATCTCTTAAAGATTCCCCTATGCAATGGGCTAATTCCATAGTCAATCAAAAAATAACAAAAAGAAAAGATTGTACTCAAACAACGATAAACGCCGGATTGGATATAAAATCCAACGCAAAACAATTAGAAAATTTCTATTTAGAGGCATACATAAATGATTAACCACCCTATACTAACAGTTTTTACTCCGAGCTACAACAGAGCGTATCTTCTTCCAAGGTGTTACGAAAGTATGAAAGCGCAAGCTTGCAAGGACTTTATATGGTTGATAATAGATGACGGTTCTACCGACAACACAGCAGAGCTTGTTAAAGAATGGCAAAAAGAAGATAACGGCTTTAAAATTGAATACATATATAAGCCCAACGGAGGTATGCATACTGCACATAACACAGCTTACGAAAACATAAAAACAGAGCTTAACGTATGTATAGATTCCGATGATTTATTGGGCGATGATGCCGTTGACAAAATAATTCGGTTTTGGAAAAAGCACGGTAGCGAAAAATATGCCGGAATTTTGGGCTTGGATGCAGATCTAAATGGCGATATTATAGGCAAAGGCTTTCCTAAAGGACTTGAAGAGACAACTCTTGGAGGATACTATGCAAATGGCGGTAAAGGCGATAAAAAACTTGTATACCGTACTGATGTTATTACAAAATATCCTCCCTACCCCGTTTTTGAGGGAGAAAAGTTTATTTCACTTGGATATAAATACACTCTGTGTGATGACGACTATAAGCTGTTAGTTCTTGACGAAGTGCTATGCAATGTAGAGTACCAGCAGGATGGATCTACGCAGAATATGTACCGTCAATACAAAAGAAACCCACAAGGATGGGCGTTTATGCGTAAGTTTTATATGAAACGAACGTCTTCAATAAAGCGTTTGTTCATTTTGAACGTTCACTATGTATCTTGCTCGTTCTTCACACATAACCGTTCATTTATAAAAGAATCGCCTAAGAAGCTGTGGACTATTATAGCTTTACCTTTGGGCTTAGCATTGAATTTGTTTATAAGATTTAAAACACGAAGCAAATAAATACTTGGAGCTTTTGATGAAAGTATACCTTTTTATGATTCTATGGATTGTTGTTGTAGGCTTTATATCCAAAGGATCTGAAGTAACGGAAACAATCAACGGTAGAGAAGAAAAGCGTACGAATTATACATACGCTATTTTGATGTTTGCTGTTATAATAATATTCACAGGACTTAGAAGCTCTGTGGGTGATACCTTCGCTTATATAAAAAACTTCGATAGGCTTGATGTTGAAAGTACGTCTTTAGTTAATATTTTTAAAAATAACGAAGCTTATCAATTGTACTCCGCCTACGGTTATATAGTTAAAAAGTTCATTTCAGAAGATTCAACCATTTATTTGTTTGGTATAGCCCTTATTTCCGGCATTTTCGCAATGATAGGATATAGGCGATGCTCTTGCGACTATATGTATACCTTGGTATTATTTATGCTATCCGGTAAATTTGTATGGATGATGAATGGCATAAAGCAGTTTGCCGCCGCAGCTTTACTGCTTATGGCAATGAAATATATAACCGAAGAAAAAAAGAAATACAAGTATTTTATATATTTGTTAATCGCGTATTTAATACATCCTTCCGCTATCATCGTGTTGCCCGCATATTTTATAGTTAAAGGCAAGCCTTGGAGCCTAAAAATATTAGTTACCATATTACTTGCAATATTATCCGTAACGTTTGTAGGCGAGTTTACAAGCATTTTGGATTTCCTAACGGAGGATACCGTTTTCGAATCAAACGTTGACCTTTTTACAGGAGATGACGGATCTAATATAATGAGGTTCTTTGTTGCGGCAGTACCGCCAATATTGGCGCTAATTAAGCGCAAAGAGGTGGAAAGCAAAGCAACACCTATGGTAAATGTTATGATTAATATGTCCGTTATATCAGCTTGTTGCTATTTGGTTGCAACCTTTACAAGCGGCATATTGATGGGAAGAGTACCGCTTTATTTTGAGCTATCAGGATTTGCTTTGATACCGTGGCTATTGGATAACGTTTACGACGAGCACGACCGTAAAATCTTACGCGTTCTTTGTGTTTTCTTTTATATTATTTTCTTTTATTTTCAAGTTTGGGGGCTGGAATATACCAGCGACACACTTGGGATTTATCTCTATTAATGAAGGTATATGATGGTTAAAAAAATACATTACTGTTGGTTTGGCGGCGCAGAAAAGAGCGCACTCATAAAAAAGTGCATAGAAAGCTGGAGAAAATTCTTCCCGGACTTCGAAATAATTGAATGGAACGAAAGCAATTTTGACATTGAAAGAAACGTCTACACAAAACAAGCGTATTCGGCAAAAAAATACGCATACGTTTCAGACGTAGCTCGTTTTGCTGTGCTTTATGAGTACGGCGGATTGTATTTTGACACCGATGTTGAGGTTATAAAGCCGTTTGGAAAGCTGTTGGAGGATGAAGCCTTTTCCGCATTAGAAACGGAAAAATACATTGCTCCCGGGCTTGTTATGTGGAGTAAGGAACCACACAACAAAATTGCTAAAGAAGCCTTGGATTACTACGACAAAGCGCATTATCTCGACGAAAACGGTAACAAATTGCCCGGTACCGTTTGCAGTATTTTTACGGATATAATGAGAAAGCACGGTTTTTACGAAGGTAACGACATTAAGCGTTTAGATGGTTTTACTATATATCCGATTGATTATTTCTGCCCTTACGATGATGCAACAGGCAAGCTTACAAAAACCAAAAACACCTATGCAATACATTGGTATGCAAAAAGCTGGATGCCCGCAAAAACTGTTTTTCGCGTTAAAATCACACGAGTTATACACCGCATGTTCGGAAAAAACAGCTTAAAGTTTTTAAAACGGAGGAAATAAGCTTTGAAAAAGCGCATCCTTATGGTATCTCATGGGCTTGAAATCGGCGGTGCAGAAAGCAGCCTTATTGGGTACCTGCACGCACTTGCAGAAAAAAAGGACGTTCAAACAGACCTTTTTTTATATAAGCATTGCGGCGAACTAATGGAATATATTCCAAAAGGAATAAACCTTTTACCGGAAAACAATCGGTATACTTGCTTGGCTACTCCCATAAAGAAAGTAATAAATAAAGGGCACTTGCTTATTGCGGCAGGCCGTGCTATCGGCAAAAAGAAGGCTAAAGCATACCTCATAAAAAATGGCCTTTACGCAAAAAAAAGTGCTGTTGGAATAGAGTATAGCCATAAATACACAAAGCGCTTTATGCCTACTATTTCTGATACTGAATACGACCTTGCCGTTAGCTTTTTAACACCTCACTATTTTGTTGCGGAAAAGGTTAAAGCTAAAAAAAAGGTTGCGTTTATCCACACGGACTATTCATATATCACGGTTGATACAGTATCCGAATTAGCAATGTGGAGTAAATATGATGCAATAGCGGCGGTATCTGAAGCGGTTAAAGAAAGCTTTGTTATGCTTTTCCCTTCCTTGGCAAGTAAGGTTGCCGTTATAGAAAACATCAATCCGGTTGCTCTAATTAAAGCCAGAGCAGATGAGTTCGAGCCCACCGATGAAATGCCTGACGATGGCTATATTAAGCTTCTATCTGTAGGGAGATTTTGCGACGCAAAAAACTTTGAAAGCATACCATATAAAATCTCTCTTTTAAAGAAAAAGGGTGTAAAAGCAAAATGGTATATCATAGGCTACGGTGACGATTCCTTGATTAAAGCTTCAATAAAAAATACAAGCACAGAAAATGAAGTTGTAATACTTGGAAAAAAGACAAACCCATACCCATATATCAAAAGGTGTGATATATATGCCCAACCTTCAAGGTATGAGGGAAAAGCGGTTACCGTTTTGGAAGCACAAATACTTGAAAAATTTGTAATAATTTCTAACTATAAAACGGCAAACTCTCAATTAATTAATGGTGTGAACGGTGTTATCGCTCCAATGGACGACGAAGGATTTGTTGATACACTTTACGAATTTATTCTTAAAGATAATAACAGAAACGATATTATATCGAACTGCAAAACGGAAGATTTTTCAAATAGTGTTATGGCTAAAAAACTTATTGATTTAATTTAGCGGGGTTTTTTATGATTTTCAGCGTTATAATGCCTGTATATAACAAAGCCGAATATGTTGAAAAAGCAGTGCGTTCGGTGT
Source organism: Eubacteriales bacterium (assembly GCA_045592105.1). GTDB lineage: Bacteria > Bacillota > Clostridia > Oscillospirales > CAG-382 > SIG636. The sequence continues at coordinate 27,020 of JAZNUB010000049.1, forward strand.
TATCGCAAAAACACCTCAAGGAAATAATCGCAGTTGATGACGGTAGCACAGATGGTAGCGGAGATATCCTTGATGCTCTTTCAAAACAAGACAAACGCTTAATAGTTGTGCATCAGGAGAACAAAGGCGTTTCTGCCGCACGTAACCGCGCTATTGAGATTATAAGCGGAGCATACGTTTGCTTTTGCGATGCAGATGACACCTTGGATGCCTACTTTTTTGAAAATGCCTATGAAGAGATTATAACGCAAAAACCAGATATTGCTTTTTTCGCTTACGAGACACAAACGCCAAACGGTGTTTGTAAGTTCACATCTTCTCCGCGTGAAGGTGTTGCAGACCAAGCTGAAGCACTAACCGTTTTATACGATTACCAAATTAAGACCGGATATTTTGGTTTAGTTACCAACAAGCTTGCAAAAGCCGATATAGTTAAACAGTGCCGTTTTAATACCGAAATAAGATTAGCTGAGGACTTGGATTTTTGGGTGCAGGTTATGAAAAAGGTTGGTAAATGCCTTTTTTCACAAACCAAATCTTTCAGATATTATAACGAGCTTCCGGGCTCCAGCTCCTTTATAGCAATAGATTATCTATCTCAATTAATGTTACGGATTAGGTATAGAAACTTACTCAACGAAGCGATACCACATAACGATATCCAACATCTTAACGTTGAGATATCACACTATATATACTTTTCTATTGCCTCCGCTTGTAACCAAGGGATAAAAAAGGCAAAATCTACTTTAAAGTACATATTTGATAGCGGTTATAAAAGATCAGATATTTGTTACAAGGGACTTCCCTTCTTTCACAAAGTTTGTTTGTTCCTAATAAAGTACAGATTAAGTATACCGGCTATAATTATCATTAAATTAAAATTCTTACTGAAAGGGCAAAAGAATGTCTAAAATCAGCGTTGTTGTACCCGTTTATAATGCGGACAAGTATCTTAAAGACTGTATTGATTCTTTGCTTGCACAAACAATAAACGATTTTGAAATTATTCTTGTAAACGATGGCAGCACGGACAACAGCAAGGATATATGCCATTCGTTTGCAAATAAGTACAGCAATATATACGTTATCGACAAAGTAAACGGCGGTGCTGCATCAGCAAGAAACATCGGTATAAAAAAAGTGAAAGGTGATTACATAGCATTTGTTGATGCTGACGATACCGTGCTGCCTACATTTTTAGAGGATTTATACAATGCCGCTGTCGAAAGCAACGCAGATATAGCGATGTGTGATTACACGAAATTTACAAAAAACGGCTCTTTCCCTTTCAGCCAGCCAATACGCGGCGGTTATTACAGCAAAGCCCAAATCGAACAAGAGTTATACAAATGCCTAATTATGTATGACAATTTAGAATTTCCGCCAACGATTTCTAATTGTGTTTGTCTGTTTAAACGCTCCCTTTTAATTGACAACCGTATAGAATATCCTCTTGTAAGATTATGTGAGGACAGTTTTTTTGGTTCTGTATGCTTATATAACGCAAACGGTTTCGTTTATATTAAGGGAAAGCATTTATATAATTATAATTACACCCCCTCTTCTGTATCCCATAGCGTAGACAAAAATAAAACAAAAGCGCGTTGGCAATCTTTTTTATCGCTCAACAAAGAATACCAAGAGTACTTTAAGAACACCAACTACGATTTTAGCTTGCAAATTAAGTATAATATGCTTTATTTTGCTTTAAATCAGCTTTCGTATATAAAAGGGTGCAACCTATCGTTTTCAGAACTAAAAAAAGGTGTTTCTCTTATTTTTAACGACGAGCAAGTGAAAGCAGCTTTTAATAAGTTCAAATATCCAAAAGTGTCTTTTAAACTAAAAGTAATTATTTTTTTTATCAAACACAGGTTGCCTTTTTTATACTGCCTTATTTGCAGGTGAGAAATGAAAATAAGTGTAATTATCCCAATATACAATTCCGAACAATACGTTAAACGATGTGTTGATTCAATACTTGAACAAACTTTTTCGAACTTTGAGCTATTGCTGATCAACGATGGAAGCACCGATAAAAGCGGTGCCATTTGCGACGCTTTGGCTAAGCAAGATTCTCGTATTTCTGTTTTTCACACCGCGAACAACGGCGTTTCAGAAGCACGAAACCACGGGCTTAAACACGCCAAAGGTGAGTATATAACGTTTATTGACAGTGATGACCACGTACCAAAGAATTATCTGCAAGAGCTTTACAAAGGGATATACGATGCTGATATTTCAGTTTGCGATATTTCTTGCATAAAGAACGGTGTTGAAACTACCAGATTTACGTGTGAAAAGCACACCCTTAATCAAAGAGAAGCTATTGAGCTTTTGCTTTCAAGAAAGCAAATAAACTCCGGCCCATGCGGCAAGCTTTTTAAAAGGAACGTAATTGGTACAACTTTGTTTCCAAAAATGAAAACCTATGAAGACATTCTGTTTGTGCTTGAAGTCTTCAACAAAGCTACTCAAATAAACAGTACTTCTAATACCGAATATATTTATGACAACGGCACCGGAGGCGCGATGACAGAATACGCAAAGCACCCAACAACAGATGTTGTAACAATGGCCGAGGTTGTTTTTGCATATTTGGATGATAATAAAGGCAAGTATACCGATAACCCCGAATATACAACTTTTTCGCATCTAATGCAGCATTTACAAGGTTTAAGTGAGGAAAGTACAAAAACCAACGAACAACTGATATTAATTTCAAGTATATGCAGTTTTTTTAAAAAGCACAAGAAGCGCATTAAAAATAACACCGTTTTTACCTTTAAAGAAAAAATGATTTTTTACTTTGCCGCGCACGGATATTGGCTTAAAGGCGGAATAAAAAGGATACAGACCTGCTAAATAAAGTCAAGAGGTAATTTGATTTTTTTAGAATTAAATATAAAAATAAGTGCAAGTAATCAACTATATCAATAGTTAATTTCCTTACACTTTTATTGTACCAGCCTGCTAACTACGAATGCTCCAAAACCAAGAAATTCAAGAGTGATATGGCGCTTCGTGAGAATATGGAATATAATGCCGAGGAAGATTATTATATCTGCCAAAACGGTCAAAGGCTCACAGCTAGATATACCGGAGAGCGAAAGAGTAAGACAGGTTTTTGCAGCGAAGTAACTTATTACGAGTGCGAAAACTGTGAAGGCTGCCCACATAAAAAGCAGTGTACCAAAGCAAAGGGTAACAGAAAACTACAGGTGTCTAAAAACTTTATTAGACAGAGAGAAGAATCACGTATACGGATTACCGGTGAATTAGGCATCCTTTTGCGAATGAACCGCTCCATACAGTCGGAGGGTGCTTTTGGTGTGATAAAAGAAAATTGCAATTTCAGACGTTTTCTCTTGCGTGGAACGGAAAATGTGCGCATAGAGATTTTGATAATAGCTATGGCGTACAATATCAACAAGCTACACGCAAAATTACAGCAAAATCGCACAAAAACGCTGAATATTCCGCCGTCGTTGAAGACCCTAACCGTTATGAATTGAACAGTACGACCGCATTGGTTGAACACCTACGCCGCTCAAATTGAACACTCCGACCGCGAAGGTTGTACATTGACAACCAAGGCATTGCACAGTATCATGAAGATGCTTTTAGCCGTAACGAAGGATAGGGCAACGGTGAGGACCGACCTGAGCGCCGTATACGGGATTTAGCGGGGAGAGTGATTCCATGCGCCACACGTGCAAGGGTTACTCTTCTTTTTTGTTTGACGCACATTTCACCACTCTTCCCGGAAAATCCAAATGCGTTAAACCTCGGGTTCGGGCAGAGCCCGATGAGCCGCAGGCTCCTTATGTATCAGACTCCGGCAGTCCTTTCCGTTTCCTCATGGATTCCTTACACTCGATTACAATCCTGTAAGCGTTATGTACGCATCTGTCACAGATCGCATCTGCAATCAGCGGATCGCCAATCTTGTCCATCCAGCCGGGTACATCAAACTGGGAACAGAATATGGTGGATGCCTTCTTGTATCTTGCTTCCGCTATTTCCAGCAGATCTCTAGCCTCGGTATCTTTCAGCGAATACAACAGCCACTCATCCAGGATCAGCAGTGACGGTTTCTTGTACTGTGTAATCACTTTTCTGAATGTACCGTTGTTTCTTGCAATAGCAAGCTCAGTCAGCAGCTCCGGCAGACGGATGTACTTCACTGTATAGAAATTCCG
>JAZNUB010000050.1:0-6195 GCA_045592105.1 Eubacteriales bacterium
GAAAAATATACATTAGTTTTCGCGAGTGCCGCACATTATGTGCGGCGCGAGATGCGAATGAACGAAAATGGTGTTTTATTCATTCGGGGTCCCCGCAACGAACGAAGTGAGTTGTGGGGTTTATTTGGGGTCCCCGCAAAAACAAAGTTTTTGTGGGGGTTATTCGGGGTCCCCGTTGCAAACGCAGTGAGCAATGGGGCTAAAAGTTATGGGGAAATTATTCCGCGTTATCGCAATTATGCCAAACGTTCTGAACGTCGTCATTCTCCTCAAGCATATCAAGCATCCTGCGGAACTTAACAAGCTGTTCTTCCTCTGCAAGGCTAACGTAGTTTTGCGGCACCTTCTCCGCCTCCGCAGACAGATAGCGATAGCCCATCTTTTCAAGAGCTTCCGCAACCGCGCCAACCTGTGCAGGGTCGGTATATATCTCAAACACCTCGCCCTCGTTGGAAAGGTCGTCTGCACCGCACTCCAAAACGTCCTCAAAAAGCTTGTCCTCGTCTATATCCTCAGCCTCTATAACGATAACGCCCTTGTTATCGAACATAAAGGACACGCATCCGCTTGTACCCATATTGCCGCCGAACTTATCAAAATAATGGCGCACGTCCGCACTGGTGCGGTTACGGTTATCGGTAAGCGTTTCAACTATAACTGCAACGCCGCCTATACCGTAGCCCTCGTACACTATCTCATCGTAGTTGGCACCGTCACCGCCTGCCGCCTTTTTGATGATACGTTCTATATTATCGTTAGGCACGTTGTTAGCCTTTGCCTTAATAATAAGGTCGCGCAGCTTGCTGTTGCTTGTAGGCTCAGGGCCGCCCTCTTTAACCGCAACGGCTATCTCTTTGCCTATTTTGGTAAACACCTTCGCTTTTTGAGCATCGGTTTTTTCCTTTTTATGTTTAATGTTGTTCCATTTGGAATGTCCGGACATTGTGTATCCTCCTTATATTTCTTCGGTGCGCTTCATACCTAAAAGGTCAAGGCACTTGCCCAAAACGTGCTTTGTAACAGCAGTTAGGCTAAGACGGAACGCCTTTGCCTCACCCTCTGCCTTAAGGATAACGCGGTTATGATAGAAAAGGTTGTAAGCCGCGCAAACGTCAAGCGCGTAGCGTGCGATAACGCAAGGCTCATAGTCCGCAAGTGCGGAAAGCACCTTTGCGGGGAACGCCGAAAGCGTTGAAACAAGCGCCGCCTCGTCCTTTTCGGGCCGGTACGCATCAAAGCCGCCCTCTGCCGCATCTGCCTTACGCAAAACGCTTGCGGTGCGCGCATAGGTGTACTGAACGTAAGGACCTGTGTTACCGTCAAAGCTTAAAGCTTCCTCCCAAACGAAGTTGCTATCCTTAATGCGGTTGTTGGAAAGCGCGTTAAACACAATAGCGCCAACGCCAACAGCCTCCGCTATCTTGTGCTTATCTGCAAGGTTGCCGTTCTTTTCCTCGATAATCTTTTCGGCTTTAGCTATTGCTTCCGCAAACAAATCGTCCAAAAGTATAACGTTGCCCGTGCGGGATGCAAGCTTTTCGCCGTTCACGCTCATAGTGCCGTAGGGAATATGCACCAAATCCTTAGCCCAAGTGTAGCCCATAAGCTCTATAACCTTAAAGTACTGTGCAAAATGCAGGCTTTGACCTGCCGAGGTTACGTACAGGCACTTGTCAAAATCATACTCGTTCTTGCGCCAGATAGCCGCCGTTATATCACGCGTTGCATAAAGAGTGGAGCCATCCTTTTTAAGGATTATCGCAGGCGGCATATTATAATCGTCCAGCCTTACGATGCTTGCACCGTCATCCACCACTAAAAGCCCTTTTGCCCTCAGCTCGTCAACGATAGCGTCCATCTTATCGTTAAAGAAGCTTTCACCGTTGAAGCTGTCAAAGGTAGAGCCAAGCAGCTCGTAGGTTTTCATATACTCTTTAAGGCTTATCTCCTTAAAGCTTTGCCATATAGCGCGGTATTCCGCATCCCCCTGCTCAAGCTTTGTGAAGGCTGCGCGCGCCTCGTCATTAAGGCTGTCGTCCTTCTCCGCCTCGGAGGAGAAGCGAACGTATATATCAACAAGCTCGCTAATGCCGCGCTCCTCCACCCTTTCGGGGCTGGACCACTTTTTATAAGCCACTATAAGCTTGCCAAACTGCGTACCCCAATCCCCAAGGTAGTTGATACCAACGGTGGTGTAGCCGCAAAACTCGTGCAGGTTCTTTAAAAAGCCGCCTATAGCCGTGGTGCCAAGATGCCCAACGTGGAAACGCTTTGCTATGTTGGGCGAAGAATAGTCCAAGCAAACGGTTTTGCCCTTGCCCGTTTCGGAAGCACCAAAGTTTTCGGTGCTTGAAATGCGCTTTAACGCGCTAACGTAAAACGCGGGGGACAGGAAGAAGTTAAGATAGCCGCCAACAGCCTCCACCTTCTCAACCTCTGCAATTTTGCCCTCAAGGCAAGCCTTAAGCTCTGCCGCTATAGCAGGCGGTGCTTTGCGAAGCACGCGGCTGAAACGGAAGCAGGGCATTGCAAGGTCACCATTCTTAGCGTCTGCAGGAACCTCTATTACAGCAAGCACATCCTCTGCCGTAATGCCCTCCAACGCGGCACAAACGGCTTGTGCTATTGTGTTTTTTATGTTTTCCATTATTATACCTACCCAGTAAAAATTCAAGTGCGGCGGCAGCCTTGTAGCTTGCCACCGCACCAAAAAAGACGCAATAAAATATTTGTTAACGCTTGCTGAACTGAGAAGCTCTTCTTGCAGCCTTCAAGCCGTACTTCTTTCTTTCCTTCATTCTGGGGTCACGAGTGAGGAAGCCTGCCTTTTTAAGGGAAGCTCTATACTCTTCGTTAGCCTGAAGAAGTGCGCGGGAAACGCCGTGTCTGATAGCACCTGCCTGGCCGGAAACGCCGCCGCCGCAAACGGAAACAACAACGTCAAACTTGCCTTCGGTGCCGGTTACGCCAAAGGGCTGGCGAACAACGAGCTTAAGGGTATCAAGACCAAAATAATCGTCTATATCTCTCTTGTTAATGGTGATAACGCCGCTGCCGGGGATAAGGCGAACCCTTGCCACGGAGGACTTTCTTCTGCCTGTGCCGTAAAAATAAGGCTTCTTAGGTGTATACATATCTTATTTCCTCCTTAAATTACTTTACTTCAACAGCGATGGGCTGTTGTGCCTGCTGCTTATGCTCGCCGTTTCTGTAAACGAGAAGGCGGGTAAGGCTTGCAGAGCCTATCTTGTTCTTGGGAAGCATACCCTTAACTGCAAGGGATACTGCCATTTCGGGCTTGGTTGCCATAAGAGTGCTGTACTTAGTAGCCTTAAGGCCGCCAACGTAACCGCTGTGACGGTAGTAAACCTTCTGCTCAAGCTTCTTGCCTGTGAGAGCTACCTGTGCAGCGTTGATAACGATAACGCAATCACCACAGTCAACGTGGGGTGTGTATTCCGGCTTGTGCTTGCCGTTAAGGATTGTAGCCGCAAGAACTGCTACCTTACCGAGAGGCTTATTAGCAGCGTCTATTACATACCACTTACGGTTGATATCCTCTTTCTTTGCCATAAATGTGGACATAAGAATTTCCTCCATTACAAATAAATTAATTAAGTTACCTTACGCATTATAGCAGAAAAATTTACTTTGTCAATAGCTTTTTTAAATTTTTTTAGTTTTTCTCGCATTTTGTGCAGTTTCCTGCGTTTTTGTGGCAAAACGGCTTTTGGCGTTTTACTTTTTGCAAGGCACAATAGGTTGATAGTTTTGTGCTTTACCTATTGAAATGTTGAAAATAATGTACTATAATAATAAGAGATATGTATTTTTCCCTTGGAGGTGGCGCAGATGCGGCGGTATAAGGATATACAAACCATATTAAGCTACGTTCGCCGCGCTGTGGACGATTTTGATATGCTGCGTGAGGGGGAAACGGTGGCGGTAGGCGTTAGCGGCGGCAAGGATAGCCTAACCTTGCTTTGCGCGCTTGTGGCGTTGTCACGCTTTCACCCAAAGAATTTTACCGTTAAGGCTTTGTGTATAGACGCGGGCTTTGAGGGGGCGGACTTTACGCCCATAATAAAGCTTTGCGAGGAATTAGAGGTTCCGCTTAACATAGTTAAAACGGAAATAAAGCAGGTTGTTTTCGATTTGCGGAAGGAGAAATGCCCGTGCTCGCTTTGTGCGCGTATGCGCCGCGGCGCTTTGCATACCGCCGCAAAGGAGATGGGGTGTACCACCATAGCCTTGGGGCATCATTTTGACGATGTTATTGAAACCTTTTTTATGAACCTTATAAACGAAGGGCGCATAGGCTGTTTTAAAGCAAAAACCTTTTTGGATAGGCAAGGGGTAACGGTTATCCGCCCGCTTATCTACCTGCCCGAAAAGCTTATAACGGGCTTTATCCGCAGGGAGGAGATTGAAGTTTGCGGCAAGGTTTGCCCGGAGGACGGGAACACGGAAAGGGAGCGCGTTAAGGGGCTTATAATGTCGCTTTCGGAGAACGACAAGGGGCTTAAAGACAGGCTTTTCGGCGCAGTACAGCGCGCAAACCTTTTATAAAACGATTTAAACAACGGAGTTTTGAAATGAATTTACCTAACAAGCTTACCATACTACGAATATTGATGATACCGTTTTTTATAGCGTGCTTCTATATTCCAACGGACTATAATCTGTATATCGCGGCGGCGGTGTTTGTGCTTGCGTATATAACCGACGCGGTGGATGGGCACCTTGCACGCAAAAACAAGCAGGTTACGGATTTTGGCAAGCTTATGGACCCTATTGCGGACAAGCTGCTTTCCGCCTCTGCCTTGATAATGCTTTGCGCTGTGGACGATATGGTGCATCCGATAGCCGTTATAGTGATACTTTCGAGGGAGTTTTTGATTAGCGGCTTAAGGCTTGTAAGTGCGGACAAGGGCGTTGTTATAGCGGCAAGCAAATGGGGCAAGCTTAAAACCATATCCCAAGCGGTGTGCATCCCCGCGGTTATGCTGGCGCACGCCGTGAACGAAAGCTTTAGCCTTCCGTATCTGATAACGGCGGCAAACGTTTTGGTTTGGATATCCGTAGCACTTGCGCTTATATCCGGGCTTGACTATATCGTTAAAAACAAAGGCTGTATATCAACAAAATAAAAGATGGTATCATAAAAGGAAAGGGGTGTGCCTGCTGTGGCAGAAAAAAGCCCTGAAAAAAGAATATTTACCGTGCCTAACGTATTAAGTATGCTTCGCATAGTGCTTATACCCATATATGCATACCTTTACCTCACGGCTGAAACCAATAAGGATTTCTATATAGCCGCAGGCGTTATGGCGTTTTCTATGATAACGGACGCGTTTGACGGTATCATAGCCCGCAAATTCAACCTAATAACAACGCTTGGCAAAGCGCTTGACCCCGTTGCGGATAAGCTTACGCAAGCCGTGGTGCTGGTGTGCTTAACCATAAGATTTTGGCACCACAAGCAGTTTTTAATCCTTGCAGGCATCTTCATTGTAAAGGAAACGTTTATGCTTATAATGGGCGTTTTGAACCTACGTAAGGGCAAGATGCTAAGCGGCGCGCTTATAGCAGGCAAAGTTTGCACAACGGTTTTGTTCGTGGGGATGGCGCTGTTTATGCTTTGCCCCAATATGTCCGGCACATACGTTTGGGTTATATCCATGCTGTGCTCTGCGGCAATGGTGGTATCGCTTTGGTTTTACGTATCAACCTATATGGGCGCAGACCACGGCGTGCAGGTAGTACCGCTTGCCGAACAAAACAAAAAAATGTAGCGTATCCGCTACCGCTAAAACCAAACGCCGTATTTAACCGCAACGCGGCGGTCGATTCGTGAATCGACCCTACGCACCGCAACAAGGCTTTAGTTTTAAAATAAAACGCAACAATTTATCGTAGGGCGGGGGCTTGCTCCCGCCGAGCGCGACATCTAAACCAAACGCCGTATTTAACCGCAACGCGGCGGTCGATTCATGAATCGACCCTACACACTGCAACAAGGTTTAATTTCAATATGAAGCGTAACACCTAAATTGTAGTACATCGTTAATATTAAAACTTCACATTTTGCAAATAGTATGGTATACTAATCACATCTACTACAAAAAAGGATGTGTAGCCATATGAGTAAAGAAATCCGTTTAAGTGAAGAAGAACAGCTTTTTCTTACGAGCA
>JAZNUB010000051.1:0-34910 GCA_045592105.1 Eubacteriales bacterium
GGGGCTGTCTCATAGCATTAACAAATTGTGAACGCTATGTGCAACCTTAACAAAAAATCAAGGGCGTTATTTGACTGCCCTTGATTTTTTTGTTACTTTTGTATATGGTTTTATCTCAAAATTTCAATTTGAGACAGCCCCTTATGGGGGATAGGAAAAAATGGTTGGAATGGACGAACTGAACTGAAGCTGTAATACCACCCCGCAAAAATACATTTTTGCGGGGACCCCGAGATTGTACTGCGAAGTGAAGTTCGTTCATAGCAAGAAAAATATATATTATTAGGAGTTAATTGAGGCTTTAGCCACAATTAACAACAATATTAGTTATTTACGATTTTCTTGCGGTCCAGCCTTTTTTTACATTCCCCTTGTTTTCTTGTTGAGTTGTTGGCTTATGCCCATCCGGAAGTCCACGGGTCGGGCGTGGCAACCTCGCTTGTGTCGTTAGAGATATCGTCCGGCTGCTTTTGGGAGTTGTATATATCGTAAGTACCCATAAAGTGGGCTTTAACAAGCATATAATCGAAGGTGGAAATCGTTGCATCGCCGTTGATATTTGCGGCAAGCTTTTGCACATCCGTTAGCTTAGCGGTGTTTTTAAGATGCGCCCTTATGTTAAGATAATCGCCCGAGGTTACACGGCCGTTACCGTCTATATCGCCAAGCACAACCAAAGACAGCGTTGTTTGCTGACCTGCCGATGCCTCGTAGCTTACCTTAAAGCCTGTGCCTAAATACGCATTGTTGTCCGTAACAGCGTTGCCCTTAGCATCCAGCACGGTGTAGCCCTTGCGTAAATACGCGGTGCTAAACATCGAAAGCGTTGTGCGCTCAGGCACGCCGTATATATATCCATCAACCTCTTCAATCTTGATGCCGCTTTCTGCCGCAAACGCACCGTAGGGGAACGCCGCTATCGATAGCGCAAGCACCAAAAGGATAGCTATTAAAGCTTTTTTCATACATACACTTCCTTCCTTATTTTACTACGCCACATTGCTTAGCACAATGGTTTCACCGCGAAGAACCCTTGCAAAGCCGATAGCATCCGCCGCGGATATGATACCGTCCATATTAATATCAGCCGCAAGGATAGCCGCATCGGGCAGCTTACGCTTGCTTGAGATATGCATTTTCAACAGCATATAATCGTTAGTGGAAACCATACCGTCCATATTCAGGTCGCAAAGCAGCATAACGGTGCTTTCCTTATAGCCCTCGCCAAAATCTATAACGTCCCCTGTAACAAGCGGGGCATTAGCGCTTTTAGCGTTGCCTTTTGCATCGGTTACAGAGCTTGCAGTATAAACCAAATCGTTTGCCGTTACGCCTGCAAGAACAAGCACGGTACCGTTCTTTATACGGTAGCTTTCAGCCACGTGGTCTTTAACGTTGCCTTTTATATAAACGGTATGCTCGTTACCTTCGCCTGTAAAGCTTTTGGTTTCTCCGTTCTCAAAGTAACAGCCCATAACAGCCCCTGCGGACTTGGTGGAGAAGCAAGCGTTACCAATTGCACTATCCAACGTGCGGAACTTAACGCTTATATAAGCGTTTGTGCCTTGGTAAATGCTTGTAGGCTCGTCGTTTGCATAATCGTCAAAAACGTGAAGCATATACGTACTGCCCGCAACGCGACCCGCCGCAGTCCAACTACTGCCACTTGGGAAACCAACCAAGGATACCGAAGAAAACCTTACAAGCGATCTGTTAAAGCTTATCTCCAAATCCAAGCCGCAAAGCCCCTTGCCGTCTATTGAAGAGAAGCTGTAAATCAGCTCTATCTCCTGCCCTGCGTTCACCGTTTGCGGACCTACAACGCCAACGCTAAGCCCGCTGCTTGCAGATACGGGTATGCTAAGCATACAGAAGCACAAAGCAAGTGCAATTATTTTTTTCAAGGTAAAACCCCCACATCTTTATTTCTTTACCATTTTAGCATAACATATTTTAATTTCAATTACAATAGGTATTTTTGAACAATAAAGAGATATTAAGGCGTTTTTCCGCCGTTTTCTACAAAATGGTTGATTTTTATAAGCGCGCCCTTCTCCAAACGCGAAACGTAGCTGCGGCTTATGCCAAGCTTTACAGCCACCTCGCGCTGGGCAAGACTTCTGCCGCTTTTGCCTATCCCGTAGCGAAGCAGGATGATGGTGCGCTCCTTATCCGTAAGTACTTTGTTTATCGCCTTCTTTACCAACGATAGCTTTATGGTTTTGTCTATCTCGTCCACTATGTTGTCGTCACAGGAGATGATATCCATATAGGTAAGCGGGTTGCCGTCCTTGTCAACGTCCACGCTTTCGTTGATAGAGGTTTCAAGCGATAGCTTCTTCTGGCTGCGAAAATGCATTAGTATCTCGTTTTGCAAGCATTTGCCCGCATAGGTGGCAAAGCGTGTGCCGCTTTCGGGGTTGAACGAGTCTATCGCTTTTATAAGCCCTATCGTGCCTATGGATATCAAATCGTCCTGCTCCTTGTACGAAACGTAATACTTTTTAACTATGTGCGCCACAAGGCGCAGGTTGTGCAGAATAAGCTTCTCCCGCGCGGCGCGGTCACCTGCGCGGCATTTTGCAAATGCTTCCTTCTCCTCCGCAGCGGAAAGCGGCGGCGGAAAAGAGCCGCCCGCGCTGCCCGTGCGTAAGAACAGGAACACAAAGCGTTTTAAAAACAAAACAAAAAAGCCCGACATATATAATCATCTCCGTAAGAGAATATATATGCCGAGCATTTTGATTTTATTAGTAAATGTGGTAAGCCTTTTTCTCCTCAGCAAACGCCTTGCACTCTTCCTCTGCGGCGCGCACGGCTTTTGCCACGTCATAATCGGGGGACAGTATATCCTCGTTACCGTAAAGGTGTACGAGATGCCTACCCTTGTTAATCAGCTCAAAATTATCGCCCGAAAGCGCACGAATTTCCTTATAAAGGTACATACCTGCTTCAAAGGGCTTGTATACAGAGCGATCCGTTATATGAAGCTGAACGCCCGCACAGCGCACGCCCTTGTGCTTGGAGAAGGTGGGCGTGAAATAACAGCGGCGGAAATGTATGCCCGCAAGCTTGTATGCGTTAAGCCGCTTTTCAAGCTCTGCCGCGTCTATAAACGGCGCGCCCACAAGCTCGAAGGGGAGGGTGGTGCCTCTGCCCTCGGAGATGTTAGTGCCCTCGTAATAGCAGGTTGCAAGGTAGTTAAGACAGCTATTAACAGGCGTTGGCACGTTGGGAGAGGGCAGTATCCACGGAAGCCCCGTTGCATCAAACATAGTACTTCTGCTCCAGCCCTCGCACTTTACAACGGTTAGCTTACAGCCTATACCGCGCGTTTCGTTTATGTAGTTGCCAAACTCGCCTATCGTTAGCCCGTAGCGTATCGGCACGGCGTATTCGCCAACGCCGCTGGAGAAACGCTCGTCCAGTATAGGACCTTCAATCTCTATACCGCCTATGGGGTTGGGCCTGTCAAGCACAAGCATCTCCTTGCCGTACTTGGCACAGGCTTGCATACAACGCGTCATCGCGTACAGATAGGTGTAGTAGCGCGCACCAACGTCCTGCATATCAAATACAAGCACGTCTATTTGGCTCATCATCTCCTCGGTGGGGTTTCTGTTTTCACCGAAAAGGCTGTATACGGTTAGCCCCGTTTCCTCGTCCACATAGGTGGAGATATGATCGCCCGCTTGCGCATCCCCCCTGATGCCGTGCTCAGGCGCGAAAAGCGCGGTTACGTTGTATTTCTCCGCAAGTATTTCGTATGTGGGGCGCATATCCTTGTCCACACCCGTGGGTGCGGTTACTATACCAATGCGCGCGTCCTTTAAAATATTGTTGTAGCTTCCAATTAAATCTATACCGCAAAGTACCATTATTTATACCGCCTTATCTTTTAAACGTTGTGTTCAGCCAACGGAAGTATCCGCTGTCCATCTCGTTCATCGCCTGCTTTGTTGCACGGAACACCCAATTCCCCTTTTCAACACCGGGGGTGTTGGTTCTTGTATCTGCCCCGAAGCCGCACATATCCTGAAACGCTATAACCGCCGTTTCCGATGCGGAGCGCCACACGGTTTCTATTATCTTGTGGCAAGCAGGAGCCTCTCTGCCCCCTTGCTCCCACCCGTAAAGCGATGCGCCGCAATAGCTAAGCGCATACTCACGCACACGCGGCGTTGCATCCCACAGCCAGCCAAGCAAGGTGTTGTTATCGTGCGTGCCAACGTAGGCAACGGTGTTTTTTTCGTAATTGTGCGGAGAGTGGGTAGAATCCTCGTCCGGGTCAAGCCCAAACTGAATAACGCGCATACCGGGGAAGCCCGTTTCCTCAAGCAACGCCACCACGTCCTCACCAAACTCGCCCAAATCCTCGGCTATTATCTCGCCCTTGGGCTTGCCTATCGCTTTGAAAAGCTCCATACCGGGGCCCTTTTTCCAGCTACCCTCTTTTGCGCTTTCCGCCTTGGCGGGTACCGCCCAATACGAGGCAAAGGCGCGAAAATGGTCTATACGCAGTATATCGTACAGCTTAAAGCTTGCCTCAATACGCTGCTTCCACCAGCTAAAGCCATCCTTTTTCATAGCCGCCCAATTGTATAAGGGGTTGCCCCAAAGCTGCCCCTCCTCACTAAAATAGTCCGGCGGTACGCCTGCTACCGAGGAGGGCTTTGCGTTCTTGCCGCTAACCTGAAAAAGCTGTGGCGCGCTCCATAAATCAGCCGAGTCCCTACAAACGTATATCGGCATATCGCCAAACAGCTTTACGCCCTTAGAGCTTGCGTATTCCTTTAGCCCTGCCCATTGGGTGAAAAACAGGTACTGCCCAAAAAGGTGATAAAGCAAAGCACCGTTGTATTTTTCCTTGTTGGCACTAACGCTTGCAAAATCAAGCCCCTTTTGCCACTCCCAAAACGGTTTATCGCCCTGCGTTTCCTTAACCGCCATATACAAAGCGTAGTTTTCTATATGCGGGTTAGCCTTGCCAAACGCGCGCACCTTTTTTATAAGCGCATCGTCCGCCCTGCTAAGCGCGGTTCTTATAAGGGTGCTTTTGCTTTCCCTTGCGTAGTCGTAATCCACGGTATACACGCTTCCGCCGTACTCCGCCGCTTTACGCTCCGCTTCGGTTATAAGCCTGTCCGTAACAAGAAGGTCGGGGTTTATATACAGCGTGTTCCCTGCAAAAGCCGAGGGGCTTGCATAGGGGCTGTTGCCCTCACCTATCGGAACGGTTGGCAATATCTGCCACACCGTAAAGCCCATATCCGCAATACGGTCTATCCACTTGTACGCCTCGCCGCCGATATCACCTATCCCGTAGGCGGATGGCAGAGAAGCTATGTTTAAAAGTACACCCGCACGCCTTGCCATAAACGCATTTCCTTTCGGTAACTACATTATTTCACTTAAAAGCTGCTTCATACCGTAAACGCCCGCCTCTTTTCCTATAAGAAACGCGGCGGCTCTTACGGCACCGTCTGCAAACAGCTCACGCGAGAGCGCGCTGTGCGATATCGTGATATGCTCGTTCCCAAGCGCAAAAAGCACCTCGTGCTCGCCAACTATGTTGCCTGCGCGTATGGAATGTATGCCTATCTCGTTCTTTTCGCGCATAGCGCGTACTGCCGACCTATCGTATACGTAGCGGCTGTCCTCACGCACTGCCTTGATACTGTCCGCTATCATAAGCGCGGTGCCGCTTGGTGCATCCAACTTTTTGTTGTGGTGCTTCTCCGTTATCTCTATATCCGCGCCTTGAAGCACAGCCGCAGCCTCCGCACAAAGCTTGCAAAGCAACGCAACGCCTACGGACATATTAGCAGAAAGGAAAATCGGCACGCTTTCTGCCGCTTTTAGTATCTGCGCCTTTTCCTCCTCGGTTTGCCCCGTTGTTGCTATAACGGCAGGAATACCGCGAGCCACGGCGTAATCACACACCGCGCCTGTTTGGCTGTGGTGCGAGAAATCCACAATAACGTCCGCTTCGCCCTCAAACTCCGCAAGCTCTGCGCCCACGGGGAAATCTGCCGTGCCGGAAGCGATGTCAACACCGTATACCGTAACCGCGCCCTCCGTTGCCTTAACAAGCTCGGCAACGGCACGCCCCATTCTGCCAAATACACCGTTTATTATAACCTTCATAAAACACTTTCCTTTATAAGATAATTTTAAATAAGCGCCCTCTTGTGCTTTTAGAGGGCGCTTTGATTTTAAGCGCTATATAAGCCCTTCTGCCTGCATAAGCGCAAACAGCTTTTGCTTGTTTTCAGGCTCCATAACCGTTAGCGGGCTGCGAACGTAATCCGCGCAGTAGCCCATCTTTGCCATAGCCGCTTTTGCGGGGATGGGGTTTACCTCACAGAAAAGAGCGTTGATAAGCGGGATAAGCTGAATTTGCAACGCCGCGCTTTCCTTAACCTTGCCTTCAAGGTACAGCCTTGCTATATCCGCGGTTTTGCCCGGAAGCAGGTTGGAAAGCACGCTTATTGCGCCCAAGCCGCCCAAGGACATAACGGGAACTATCTGGTCATCATTGCCGGAATAGATATCCAGCATATCGCCGCAAAGGTTTATCGTTTCCGCTATTGCGGAAAGGTTGCCGTTTGCCTCCTTAGCCGCAACGATGCGCGGATTTTCCGCCAGCTCGCGGTAGGTTTTGGGCAGTATGTTACAGCCTGTGCGGGAAGGCACGTTGTAAAGAATAGCGGGAAGATCCACAGCATCCGTTATCTCGGTATACATACGGATAAGCCCCTTTTGCGTTGCTTTGTTGTAATACGGAGTTACAAGCAACAACGCATCTGCCCCTGCTTCCTTTGCGTGCTTGGAAAGCTCTATCGCGTAGGCAGTATCGTTACTGCCTGTGCCGGCTATAACGGGAACCCTGCCCGCCGTTTGCTTTACAACAAACGCGATAGCATCCCTATGCTCCTCGTCCGTTAAAGTAGAAGCCTCGCCCGTGGTGCCGCAAACTACAAGCGCATCTATGCCGCCTTCTATCTGAAAATCAACTAATTTACCAAACAGCTCATAATCTATGCCCTGCTCGTTAAGCGGGGTTACAAGCGCGGTTGCTATACCCTTAAA
Organism: Eubacteriales bacterium; assembly: GCA_045592105.1. GTDB lineage: Bacteria > Bacillota > Clostridia > Oscillospirales > CAG-382 > SIG636. The sequence continues at coordinate 7,093 of JAZNUB010000051.1, forward strand.
AATAGGTGTGTGTGCCATATAAAAATCTCCTTCTTGAAAAAAGTGATTACTTGGTATATAATGCTTATATAATACATATTATTACCTTTTATTAACTTATGTTATCACAAGTATAAATATTTGTCAACGGTGTATGAAAATGAATTTAATGAATTTATCCAGCTATTACTACGATTTGCCTGAGGAGCTTATTGCTCAAACTCCGCTTAAGGATAGGGCATCATCTCGCCTGCTTGTTTACAACAGAGCCAAGGACGAGATAACACACGGCGTTTTTTCCGACGTTGTGAACTATTTTAATAAGGGAGATTGCCTTGTGCTTAACGACACCAAGGTTATCCCCGCACGCCTATGGGCTAAAAGCAACCGCAACGCGGGGGATATAGAGGTTGTGCTGCTTTCCCCCGTGGAGGGCAACGGCGTTTTGTGGAAGTGCCTAACGCGCCCCGGCAAAAAAACAAAGCCCGGCACGGTTTTAAGCTTTGGCGAAGGGCTTATGACGGGTACGGTGCTTGACATAGCCGAGGAGGGCACGCGCATTATAGATTTTAAGTGTGATGCGCCGTTCCTTGAAACGGTGGATAAGATAGGCGTTATGCCCTTGCCGCCGTACATAACGAAGCGGCTTGAGGATAAGGAGAGGTACCAAACCGTTTACGCGCGAGAGCAGGGCAGTGCCGCCGCACCCACGGCGGGGCTTCATTTCACGCCGGAGCTTTTGCAAGCCTTAAAGGATAAAGGGGTTATAATAGAAAAGGTGCTTTTACACGTTGGGCTTGGCACCTTCCGCCCCGTTAAGGAAAAGGATTTGCGTAACCACAAAATGCATAGCGAGTTTATCCGCGTTACACAAGAGGCGGCGGATAATATAAACGCCGCAAAGCGCGCAGGGGGCAGAGTTATATCGGTTGGCACAACCTCCTGCCGCACGCTTGAAAGCGCGGCGGACGAAAACGGGATACTGCACGCAACGGAGGGGCAAACGGATATATTCCTGTACCCCGGCAAGCGGTTTAAGATAACGGATGCGCTTGTAACCAACTTCCACCTGCCCGAAAGCACGCTTATAATGCTTGTTTCCGCGTTCGCAGGCTACGAAAACACAATGCGCTTCTATAAAGAAGCCGTTGAGCAAAGATACCGCTTCTTCTCCTTTGGCGATGCGATGCTTATATGTTGATGTTGCATAAATGTTTAAGCTGTATACAATAAAAAATTAATTTTTGCAAAAGGGTAAAAACGTGAAAATTTTACATTTAATTTATTGACTTTATACAATAATATGTTAAGATAAAAATTAAGAAAAACATATACTAATAGTGGAATGTATTTATGATAATCAGATATTCAAAGGACGCTTTGAAGTTTTTAGCGAAGCTTGATAAGAAATCCGTTACAAGAATACGGGAAGCGATTAACGGCTTGACCCTTGAACCGCCTGTGGGTGATATTAAACTTATGCAAGGATATACCGATAATCGTAAAAGATTGAGAGTTGGTTCTTGGCGCATCATTTATAAGTACGGAGCAGAAGCGCAGGTTGAAATTCTTTTTATCATTGATATCGGAAACCGTGGAGATGTTTACAAATAAAAAAGGAGGGCAAGTAAATGTCTAATGTTGCATGGGATGCTGCAAGGCTGATGGATATGTTGCCGGAGGATGACAAGATCTTCGCTTATGAGTTTATCAAAAAGCTTGTGCTTGCATGGGACCCCGATTTTACAAAGGTCACCTCCGAGGAAGCAAAGCGCATCGCCGCGGCGGAGAATAGCGGATTTGTTGACGAAGCAGATATTGATTGGGATAATCTTGCTGCATTGCAGTAAAGCGGAAGATAGCGCAGGAGAGGGAATCTCTTGCGTTATTTTTATTAAAGATATTTTAATAAAAGCGGTATATAATGGCAGGCACAACAAATGAAGGAGCTGTTTTTTATGAGCAATAAACGATTTTTGATATGCGTGTTTTCGCTGCTTGCGGTTTTTGCGTTGGTATTAACCTCTTGCGCGGTAACACCTGTTACAGAGCAAAGCAAAGAGCAAAGCGCACAGCAAAACGGCACGGAATCTGCACTTGAAAGCGAGGTTTCCGTTAGCCCCGAGGAGGTATTGGCAGGCGCGGCGCTTACGATAGAAAACGGGGGCGAGAAGCTTATAGACAAGGAGATAAGCGGCACGGTGGTTATTAACACTAAGGAATCCCTTACTCTTGTACTTAAAAACGCTACCGTGAAAAGTGATAACGGCCCTGCAATTTACGTGCTTAACAGCAAGGAGCTTACTATAAAGCTTGAGGGCGACAGCGTTTTGTCGGACGGTGCAAGCTACGCTACTGCTTTTGCGGGCGCAAAGGGCGCGTTGTTTTCCGAGGACGATTTGCTTATCAGCGGAAGCGGTAGCCTAACCGTAACGGGCAACTACGCGCACGGCTTGGTGTGTGATGACGGTATAACCGTGGAAAGCGGTGAGATAACCGTTGTTTCCGCAGTTAAGGACGCCGTGCACGCAAACGACCTTGTGAAGATAAGCGGCGGCAGTCTTACCGTACAGCAAGCAAGCGGTGACGGTATACATTGCGAAGCAAACGTTGAAATATCGGGCGGCAAGCTGGATATAAATTCTAAGGGTGACGGTATAAAGGCGGCGGCAAACACCGCAAACGAGGACGAAATATCCGCAGAGCAGACCGTGGCAAGCTGTAACGTTACGATAAGCGGCGGCGAGATAAAGATAAACTCCGAAGAGGACGGTATACAGGCAGACAGCGCGCTTGTTGTAAGCAACGGCGTGATAGACGTAACCACTACGGGCGTTGTAAACAAAACCAATCAGGGTGAAACATTCCCCGGTGGTGGCGGTATGTTCCCCGGTGGCGGATTTGGCGGCGGCACAAGGCCGGGCAGAGGGGAACGCCCCAATCAGGGCACAACCCCGCAGGAAACACCTCCGCAGGATACTCCTCCGCAGGATATGTTCCCGCAGGACCCCAATGCAGGTATGGTACAGCCCGATGCACCGATGGATAACACAAGCACCACTACCACGCAAAGCGACAGTAGTAAAGGCCTTAAAGCGGGCAGTACCTTAACTGTAAGCGGCGGTACCGTAAGCATTAATTCCACAGACGATGCTTTGCACAGCAACGGCAACGTGGATATACAAAACGGCACTATCAACGTAAAGACCAACGATGACGCCGTGCATGCAGACAACGCCGTTACAATAAACGGCGGCACTATATCGGTAACAAGTTGTTACGAGGGTATAGAGGGTATGAGCATAGAAATAAACGATGGTAATATAAGCATAACCTCTACCGATGACGGCTTGAACGCCGCAGACGGTACTGCATCCAACAACCGCCCCGGTCAGGCAAACAGCGCAAACAGCCTTGTTATAAACGGCGGCTACCTGTATGTGAACGCAGAGGGTGACGGCTTGGATTCTAACGGCACGCTAACCGTAAACGGCGGCACCGTGCTTGTGGACGGCCCTAACGGCAGAGGCAACGGCCCCATTGATGCAGACGGGGCAAGGCTTGTAAACGGCGGCTTCCTTATAGCAACGGGCGGCACGGATATGCTGGAAAGCCCGCAAGCAAGCAGTAAGCAAAACTGCGCGGTTATCTATGCGGGCAGCTTAGCTGCCAACACCACCGTTGCGCTAACAAACGGCAAGGGCGAGGCGATATTCTGCTACACGCTTTCCAAGGCGGCACAAACGCTTACAATTTCTATGCCTGAGCTTGAGATAGGCGAAACCTACACCCTGTATACAGGCGTAACGCCCTCTGACACGGCAAGTAAATTGCTGTATGGCAACGGTGTTAGCTTCACAGGGGGCAGAGAGGCGGCAAGCTACACTCAAAGCTCCGTTGTATCACAAGCAAGATAAAAGCTTATAATAATTTAGTGAAGCCCGAACGGTTTAAAACCGCGGGCTTCGCTTTTTTATCGGGGCTTCCAAGAAGCCGTGGTGTTTTTGTTAAACGCTTGTTGCGGTTAGCAAAGTTTTGTGCTATACTTGTATATGTGAAAGGTTGTGAACTATCAAGTGAAGGAAAAATATACGGAATATAACAGCCCTATCAGCTATATATGCAGTCCGCTTTTTGAAAAGCACGGTGTTTCGCACATGTTTACGCGGCGTGCCGGCGGCGTTAGCACGGGTGTATATTCAAGCCTTAATTTTGCCGCAGGCAGTGGCGTGCCTGCCGACAGTTGGGACAACGTGGTGGAAAACCACCGCCGTGCCGCCGCTGTTTTCGGTATGCGTGCGGAGGATATATGCAGAAGCTATCAAACGCACACCGTAAAGGTGATTGCAGTAAACTCCGAGCATCGCGGCACGGGGCTTACAAAGCCACCGTTTAGCGAGGGTGTGGATGGGCTTGTGTGTGCAGAGCGCGGCGTGCTTTTAAGCGTGCGCGGTGCGGATTGCGTTACGGTGCTTTTGTACGACGTTAAGAACAAAATATGCGGGGCTTGCCATTCGGGCTGGCGCGGTACGGCGGGCGGTATCGTAGCAAACACCGTTTTGGAGATGTGCCGCTTGGGTGCAAGCAGAAGCGATATAATCGCGGCGATAGGCCCCTCTGTGGGCGGTTGCTGTTACCGCGTGAACGAGGACGTGTATACCGAGTTCATCAAGGCAAACGGTGATTTTGCCGATTGCTTTAGGCAAAGCGAAGACGGGCTGTACCTTAACCTTCAAGAAGCGATAACGCAAACGCTTATAAAATCGGGCGTTGGCTACGAAAATATATCCGATTGCGGAGAGTGTACCGTGTGCAACGGTAACAACTATTTTTCACACAGAACAAGCGGTGTAATGCGCGGCACTATGGCGGCGTTTATAACCGTTTAGCAAGGGGGCATTTTATGAACAGCGTTAAGATATTTCATATAGCGGATGCACATCTTGATGCACCGTTTACCTCGCTTCCCCCGTGGGAGGCGGACAGTGCGCGCCTAAGCCTGAAAAGTGCGTTTGCCGCGGCAGTGCTTGCGGCTAAGAACCGTGGCGTGCAGTTGTTTTTTATTTCGGGCGATTTGTTTGACGGCGCTTACGTAACGCCCGATACTAAGGAGTTTGTTTGCGATAAGATAGCCTCGTTTCCGGAGTGCAAATTTTTCATAGCACCCGGTAACCACGACCCTTATGATGCAAACTCGCACTACAAGCGTATGAAGCTGCCCGAAAACGCATACGTTTTCGGCAACAAGGAGCGCGTTTGCATAGACGAGCTTGGCGTGGACGTATACGGCTTTGGCTTTGGCGCACAGGCAGAGGAGCAAAGCCCTATAACAGGCTATCCCGCGCTTAACCCCGATAGGATAAACATACTTGTTTGCCACGGCGATATCGGCAACGCAGGCTCTGTGTACGGCCCTATAACCAAGCAGGAGATAGCGCAAAGCGGCTTTGACTATATCGCGCTTGGGCATATCCACAAGGCAAGCGGAGTGCAATGCGAAAACGGCGTGTACTACGCCTACCCCGGCTGTATTGAGGGGCGCGGCTTTGACGAAACGGGGGACAAGGGCGCGCTTTACGGCACCGTGTCCAAGGGCGAGGTGCAGCTTGCCTTTCTTCCGCTTGCGCGCAGGAGGTACGAATGCCTCACGCTTGACCTAACGGGAGTGGAGGAGCGCGCGGGTGCTATGGAGCTTTTGCGTGCGGCGTTGCGCCCGTACGGGGGCGATTTTCGCGTTAGGATAACGCTTACGGGTAGCCCAGAAAACGCGTTTGTTATTAAAGCCGAGGGCTTGGACGGTGGCGGCTCTGCACCCGCGTTGGTGGAGATAATAGACAAAACAAGCCCCGCGCTAAAGCTTACGGAGATAGAAAAGGAAAACACTCTGCGCGGTGTGTTTTGCCGCCGTATGCAGGCAAGGCTTGCTTTGCTTCCTGAGGATAGCGATGAGTACGCCGTTTGCCAAAGGGCGTTAAGGCTTGGGCTTGCCGCGCTGGACGGCAGAGATATAGCGGGGGTATAGCGGTATGAGCAAGGCTTTATATATAGAACGCATTGATATAAGCGCGTTTGGCGGTATCAGCCAAAAAAGCGTTAGCTTTGAAAACGGGCTTAACCTTATAAAAGCACCCAACGAAAGCGGAAAAAGCACGCTTGCGGCGGCTTTGCGCTTTGCGCTGTACGGCTTTAAGGGGCGTAGCACCTCTATAGCGGAGAACCCCAAAAAAATGTATATGCCGTGGTCGGGCGCGGCGGCATCCGTTGCGGTAACCATAGGCGGCAGTAGGCGCTTGCGGATAGAGCGCACCGCACAGGGCACGAAGGAGCAGGCCGTTTGCACGGACCTTGTAACGGGCAAGCCCTTGTTCACAGGGCTTTGCTTTGGCGAGGAGCTGTTTGGCATAAGCGCGGAAACCTTTGAAAAAACGCTGTTTTTCTCTACGCTAAACCCGCCCGAAAGCAAGGATACGGAGCTGGCGTCTGCCTTGCAAAACCTTGTTTTCTCTGCCGATGAGCAGATAGGCACGGAGAAGGCGGCAAAGGTGCTAACGGCGCACAAAAATGCGCTAAAGGGGCGCACCGCAGGCAGTGGAGAGCTTCCGCGGCTTGAGCTGGAAGAGCAAAGGCTTGAGGAAAAGCTGCTTTACGAAAAGAGCGCGATGCAGGAGATAAGCGCGCTTGAAGCGGCGGCAATGCAAACGGAAAAGGCGGCGTGTGAGCGCGCACAGCAAGCGCGTTTGCTTGAAACGGAAAAGCATAATTTAGATAAATATCGCGCCTTTATTGCTATGGCGGAGTATCAAACGCTAAAGGAAAAGGCAAACGAAGCCACGGCACAGCTTGAAGCGGCGGAGTATAAGGATATAAGCCTTGAGGAGATAGAAAGCTGCCGCGCGGCAAGGGAGGAAAAGAACCGTGCCGCAAAGCGGTTGGAGGAGGCAAGGCAACAGCACGCCGATGCGTTAGCGGCGCTTCCCACCAAGGCCGTGGACGAGGATAGGCTGATTAACACCTATCGCAAATACAAAAACAGTAAAGCTATTGCGCTTGTACTGCTGTTGGCGGGCATATTGATTTGTGCGCTTGGCGTTGCTTGCGTGGTGCTTTCGATGCAAAAGCTTGTAGCGTACGCCGTTATAGGCACAGGGCTGTTGTTTGCGGTTTTGGCGTGCTTTGTTTCCGTTTCCGCGCGTGGCGGTGTAAAAAAAGCAGGCTTTAAATCCGCCGCGCTTCTCAGCACGGCGATAGAGGGCTTGCCTGCCGTTCGTGCCGAGCGTGAAAGCCTTAAAGCGCGTGCGGAGAACGCAGGCATAAAGGCAAATCAAGCGGCGGCGGAATACGAAAACGCAAGGCGTGCTTTCAAAGCTCTTGTTCCTTCCGAAACGGATGAGGAGATAGACAGGATGTACGCAGGCTACGTAACGGCAAGCAATTTGCGCGTTGCAAAGCAAGCGGCAGACGGCGCAGTATCAAGCTTTGAGGCGATAAATGACGTTAAGGAGCTGTCCGTACTGGCGGAGGGTGCTGTAAAGCCCCAAAAACCGCGTGAGCAGATAGAAACGGAATACAAATTTGCAACCCAAAGCGCGGCAGGGCTTAAAGACAAGCTAAACGATCTAAAAAACAAGATAGAGGTACTAAAGGCGGCGGGGAACGACCCGTGCGATACCGAAAGCAAGCTTTTGTGGACGCGTTCGCAGATACAGCAAAAGCAAAAAGAGCACAGCGCGCTAACGCTTGCGCTTGAGGAGCTGGAGGCGGCAAGCAACGAGATGCGCTCCTCCATATCTCCGCGCATAGCTTCGATAGCGGGCAACTATTTTGCCGTTGCAACAGGCGGCAAGTACAGGAATATAGAGCTGGACACGCGAATGTATATGTCTTACGAAAGCGAAAGCGGCGTTAAAAGTGCAGAGCATCTAAGTGCCGGTACAAGAGAAACGGCGTACCTATGCTTGCGGCTTGCTCTTATCAAGCTTATATACGGCGATATGAACGTGCCCGTGCTGTTGGACGATGCGTTTGCACATACCGATAACACGCGTCTTGGCGGCTTGCTTGGGCTGTTTCGCGACAGTGGCAATCAGGTTATAATAACAAGCTGTACCGATAGGGAGGAAAAGATGCTTGCCCAAATCGGTGCGGAGTACAAAAACGTTTTGTTATAGAACAGAGGCTTTTATGAACTATCAAACGGATACACCGCTGCGCTTTTTAAAGGGCGTGGGCGAAGCTACGGGCAACAAGCTTGCAAAGCTTGGGCTTTTAACCGTTGGCGACCTAATAGAGTACTATCCGCGGCGTTACGAGTTCCGTGGGGAAACCGTTTTGCTTGCCGAGGCGGAGTACGGCGCGCTTTGCTCAACCGTGCTAACGGTTTGCTCTGCACCCAAAACGGGGCGCGGCGGCAAGGGCGTTAGCTATATAAAGGTAAGCGCATCGGACGAAAGCGGCACCGCCTTGCTTACGTTTTTTAACCAGCCGTGGCTTGAAAAATCGCTAACGTTTGGCAGGCGGTTTCGCGTTTGGGGGCGCGTGCGCCAGAACGGGTACAGCTTTGAGATAAGCTCTCCGGAGATAGAGCCGTTTTCCGATAGCTTGCCAAAGGTTTTGCCCGTGTACCCGCTTGCAAAGGGCGTAACACAGCAGTTGTTGCGCCGTATAATCCCCTCTGCGGCGGAGCTTATGCAATCTCTTCCCGATGTGTTGCCTGCGGAGGTTGCAAAGGAGTTTTCGCTTATCCCTCACGGTGAAGCCGTGCACACCTTGCATTTCCCCCAAAGCCGCGAGGCGCTGGAAAAAGCAAAGCACAGCTTGGCGTTTGAGGAGCTTTTGGTCTTTCAGCTTGCGGTGCGTACCCTGCGCGGCAGTATCGTGCGGCATACCGCGCCCGCTATGAGCTTTAAGGATACGGGAATAGGCAAGTTTTTTAACACGCTTTCGTTTTCGCTAACGGGCGCGCAGGAGCGCGTTGTAAAAGAGGTGCTTTTTGATTTGTGCAAGGACGTGCCTATGTGCCGTATGGTGCAGGGCGACGTTGGAAGCGGCAAAACGGTTATTGCCGCGGCGGCAATGCTTTTTGCAGTTAAAAACGGGCTTCAATGCGCGCTTATGGCGCCAACGGAGATACTTGCCGCACAGCATTACGAAACGCTAAGCGCGATGTTTAGCGGCTTTGATATAAGCTTTGCTTTGCTAACGGGCAGTAGTACCGCTAAGGAAAAGCGCGAGATAAAGGCAGGGCTTAAAAACGGCGATATACAGGCAGTTGTAGGCACTAACGCGATAATACAAAAGGACGTTGAATACAAGGCGTTAGGGCTTGTTATAACGGACGAACAGCATAGGTTCGGCGTGCTTCAACGCTCGTCACTTGCGGACAAGGCTGAAAAGCTAACACCGCATTCGTTGGTGATGTCCGCAACACCGATACCGCGCAGTCTTTCGCTTATAATGTACGGCGATATGGATGTTAGCGTTATCGACGAGCTGCCACCCGGCAGGCAAACGGTGCAAACCAAATGCACGGGCGAGGAAAACCGTGAAGCCGTGTACGCCTTTTTGGAAAAGCAGATACGCCGCGGAAGGCAGGCGTATATCATCTGCCCGCTTGTGGAGGACAGCGAGGACGATACAAGCGACAAGAAAAGCGTTGAAAGCTACAAAAAAAGCTTTGATAAGGCGATAGAGGGCGTTAGAAGCGTGTGCTTGCACGGCAGGATGAAGGGCAAGGAGAAGGACGCGGTAATGCAAGCGTTTGCAAAGGGCGAGGCAGACGTGCTTATATCCACCACGGTTGTGGAGGTTGGCGTGAACGTGCCCAACGCTACCGTTATGGTGGTTGAAAACGCGGAATGCTTTGGGCTTTCACAGCTTCACCAGCTTCGCGGCAGGGTAGGCAGAGGAAGCGAAAAATCTTATTGCTTGTTGCTTACGGAAAAGGCAAGCGACAGGCTGGATATAATGTGCCAAACAAGCAACGGCTTTGAGATAGCCAATGCGGACCTTGCGCGGCGCGGCCCCGGGGATTTCTTCGGCTCCCGCCAAAGCGGGGATATGCGCTTTATGCACGCAAACGCTTTGGATATGCCGATGATAGAGGAAACGCGCACGCTTGCGGCAAGGCTTTGCCAAAGCGAGCTTGCGCCACAGCTTAAGCAGGCGGTGCAAAGCTTTTTTGATAAGCTTGACAGCGCAAACATCTTTAACTGAAACGGTGAAAAATATATGGATATAAAGCTAATGCTTGCGCCCATGGCGGGCGTAACGGATGCGGCGTTCCGCGCGGTGTGCGCGGATTTTGGCGCGGATTACACGGTAACGGAGATGGTTTCTGCCAAGGCGGTGTGCTTTGGGGACAAGAAAACCGCCTTGCTTGCCAAGCCCTACGAGGGGGAGCGCGGTGCGATACAAATATTCGGTAGCGAGCCTGAATATATGGCGCGTGCGGCAAGCATACTAATGCAGTACAGCCCTGCAGTAATTGACATTAATATGGGCTGCCCCGTGCCTAAATGCGTAAAAAGCGGTGAGGGTAGCGCGCTTATGAAGAACCCCGCGCTGTGTGGGGAGATAGTGACGGCTGTGCGCGCTGCGGTGGACGTGCCTGTGAGCGTTAAAATGCGCACGGGCTTTGACGAAAGCAACAAGAATGCGGTAGAGGTTGCAAAAAGAGTTGAGGCGGCAGGGGCGGATTTTATATGCGTACACGGGCGCACGCGCTCGCAGATGTATATGGGCAATGCGGAAACCGAAACCACGGCGGCTGTAAAACGCGCGGTATGTATACCCGTAATAGCCAACGGCGATATAACGGACGGCGAAAGCGCAAAGCGCGTGCTTAAAGAAACAGGGTGCAACGGCATAGCGATAGGCAGGGGCGCTTTGGGCAAGCCGTGGGTGTTTGCGGAGATAGCGGCGGCGTTAAACGGCACGCAGTACACACCGCCATCCAACAAGGAAAAGCTTGCCGCGCTTTTAAGGCATATAGAAACGATGGCGCAGATAAAAGGGAATATGCTTGCGGCGTTGGAAGCAAGAAAGCATTTGGCGTGGTATAGCAAGGGCTTGCACGGCTCTGCGGCGATAAGGCGAAAGGCAAACGGAGTAAGCACCGTGGCGCAGGCTTTGGCGCTTGCAAAAGAGATATTCTCCCCCGAAGAATAAAAAATATAAAAAAAGTAGAAAATAGGTATTGACAAACGGCAAATTTGTTGGTATACTTATTGGGCGCGGGAGGGATGCTTATTTGCCCGCAGGCGAAATGGCGGAATAGCTCAGTTGGCTAGAGCATCCGGTTCATACCCGGCAGGTCGTTGGTTCAAATCCGACTTCCGCTACCATAAAACAGCACTTGCTTTTGCAAGTGCTGTTTTATGCGAAAGCCATCTTTTTTTGGATTTAGGGATAGTAAGGAAAAAATATGAAGAAGCTTGTGATTTTCGATCTGGACGGAACTCTGTTCAATACCACCGGCGCCATGACCGCCTGCGGCAACTACGCTTTGGAGCAGCTCGGTCTGCCTCTTTTGCCTCCCGAGGCCTACGCCCGCTTTTCCGGCGGCAGCGTGGAAGCTTTCAATTTTGCGGCTCTCGAGGCTGCAGGGGACGCGGAGCATCGGCATTACGATGAATTCTGGCGCTTGTATCTGGAAAAGAACGGGAAGCTTACCGAAGAGGCAAACGTTCCCTACGACGGGATCCCTGCTGTACTGGACGAGCTGAAAAAGCGCGGCGTTCTCCTTGCCGTGCTTTCCAATAAGGATCAGGAGTCCTGCGTGCCCATCGTGGAAAACGCCTTTGGAAAAGGTGTCTTTTGTCGCATCTTCGGCGGAAGAACGAACGTTCCCGCAAAGCCGGATCCCACCGCGGTATTTACTTTGCTTGAAGAACTTGATGTCGCTGCAGAGGATTGCCTTTACGTCGGCGATACGGAAATTGATATGCAAACGGGAAAGAATGCGGGGCTGGATACCGTGGCGGCGCTTTGGGGCTACCGTGAGCGTCAAGTGCTGGAAGCTTTTTCTCCCGAATACCTTTTGGAAAAGCCACTGGATCTTTTGTCCCTCTTTCGTTGAAAAACGACGGCAATTGACAAAAAAGAAATCCTATGATATGATGGGCTTGGTCCCATCCTGCGAATTATTTGAATAAAACGAGGAAGATGAATGCAAGTCATAAACTATTTGATCAATTTGATCAAGCTAGTATCCGGCATTGTATCCAAAATATATAAGTATAAAAGTTTTTTCGTTTTCACGGGTCTTTTTGCAACCAGAAAGTTCAAGCCTGCGAAGAAAAATCATAAGTATGCCATTCTCATTGCCGCCCGCAACGAGGAAGAGGTCATCGGAAACCTGGTGGACAGTATCCGCAGACAGGATTATCCGAAGGAGCTGGTGGATATCTTCGTGGTTGCGGACAACTGCGACGACAATACTGCCGAGGTTGCCAGAAAGCTGGGCGCGGTCTGCTACGAGCGCTTTGACAAGGAGCACCGTACCAAGGGCTACGCACTGCAATTTTTGGTAGAATGCATCCGTCGGGATTTCGGAATCGAGAGCTACGAGGGCTATATGATCTTCGACGCGGATAACCTTTTGCAGAAGGATTTCGTATCGAAAATGAACGACGCCTTCGACGCGGGCGAAAAGATCGTTACTTCTTACCGAAATACCAAGAACTTTGACGATAACTGGATCTCCGCATCCTACGGTCTCCATTGGCTGCGTACCGTTCGCCAGGAGCACAGAGCAAGATCTCTGTATCATTTGGCTACCCGTATTCAGGGAACCGGATTTTTGTTTGCAAATGAAGTGATCCGCGACGGCTGGAATTACACCAGCTTGACCGAGGACAGAGCCTTCTGCGCCGACGCCGTTGCCAACGGCTATAAGATCTCTTATCAGAACGACGCCGTTTTCTACGACGAGCAGCCCGTGGATATGAAGATCGCTATGCGGCAGAGAATCCGCTGGGCAAAAGGTCATTTGCAGGCATTCGTGGAAACGGGCTGGCCTCTGCTCAAGCACGTGTTTGTGACCCACGGCGCCGCGAACCGCGACGACCCCAATGCATCCCGATTCCGCAAGTTTATCCGCAACATCCGACTTCGTTTTATGAGCTTTGATATGCTCACCGTCGTATATCCCCGCTCGATCATCACCCTTGCCCGCAGACTCGTGGTATTTGCTCTGCAGACGGTATTGATCTTCTGCGCGGGTCTGAAGGTTTCCGCTTGGTACGGCCCCGCCTTTTTCAACAACGATTTTATGAAGGCGCTTGGTGTGAAGCCCTATCTCGCTCTGAACAGCATCGGCATTTTCACCTCCGAGACCGAAGCACAGGCGTTGCTGTTTTTGGCGATCGCCTTTATCTCCTGGACCGTGTACGGCTACGTCAAGGGTATTATTCTTGCCGCCTACATCTTCATTGCAGAGCATAAGAGAATTATGCCCATCAAATGGTATAAGAAGATCTGGTATTGCATCACCTTCCCGATCTTTGATCTGATCGGCAAGCTTTCCCTGATTATTGCTTTGTTTACCAAGGTTGAATGGAAGCCCATTCCCCACCACGCTTCCGTCCGAATCAGTCAAATCGAAAAGAACCTGAGAAGTTAAAAAAAGAACCTGCGAAAGCAGGTTCTTTTTTTGCATTTATCCTTTGTATTCCGCGTCCGGATCCATGGGATAGCAGGGGCGGGGGAGAAACTTGAATGGGAATACGGAAAGGTTGCTGGAGCAAAGTCCGGGGGGATCGGTGGGAATGATCTTTGCGGCGCGGGACTGGAAGTAACCGCGGAAATGCTGGGTGGATTTTAAGCCAACGTAGCGGTAGTCGTTGATATCGGCACCGGTTGCCAAAAAGGGTCGATCGTCGAAGGTCTGGTTCCGTGCGGTGGCGATGATGATATCTACGTTGCCGACGCGGACTCTCGCTGCTTTTCCGAGACGGGTGCTCTTACCCAAAAGATTGGGCGAGGTGTGAATGATGGAACCGTTGTAGAAGGAAATGATCTCGGCGTCGCATATCTCCAGAGGTTCACCGAAAAGCTTTTCGTGCCGACCGCCAAGGGTAAAGGAAACGGTGTCGCCGGGGCGGTGCTTGTAGATTTCCTCAAGCGCTACGGGATCTACCATATAGCCGAAAATGGAACGGGGTAAATTGCGGCGAAGCATTTCCCGCAGCAGGTGGGTTCCGTCACCGGGGCAACCGCCGCCGGGGTTGTCGCTCATATCGTTGATGATGATATAGCCTTCTTCCTTCGCTTGTTCCGCCAGATCAAAGGCCTGCGCGGGAGTGAGGCTCACCGGATTGAAGTAACGGCGTCTTTCCCAAACAAATTCTGCAAGCTCCTTTGCAGCCTTTTTTGCATCGCAGCCCTTTTTGCCCACTACGCATACGCTGGCGGTGCTCCAGGGGGTATCCGCGTAGGGGAAGCCCTGAAAAAGGGAAACGTGGATCAGTCCGTTCCGATCCCGATAATCGTCGAAATAGGCATCGATCTCGGGGAAGGGCGGGAAGCCCGTCATGCCCGTGGAGATCGGAATGGCGAGGGGCAGATGCTCCACGTAGGTCTCTGTTTCCACTTCGCCTCGCAGGATCTCGCAAAGGACCTTCATGGCAAGGTAGCCTGCCTCGAATTTATCGGTGTGGGGGTATTTACGAATGCCGAAAACGCCTTGGGTCATACCGACGCTTTCGGGAGAAATGTTCCCGTGCAGGTCCTTGGTTACGGTAATGGGGATCTTGTTTCCCAGGATCTTGCGGATCTCAGTGAGAACGTAGGCTTCCAGATCCGGAATGTCCTCGCCTACGCCTGCGCCGTGAAGGGCAAAGCAAACGCCGTCTGCATCCTTGTTTTCTTCACAGACAGGCAGGATCCGATCCATCATTTTTTGTACGCAGTCCCGATCCAGAACGGGAGCGGCGGCGGTGTAGCAGCAGGTGGGGATCATTTCCACCCCTTCCTCGCGTCCGCGGGCAATGATGCCGCCCAGGTAGGTGCGGGTATTTTCGGATTCTGCAATGACTCTTTCCCGAGGAGCAATGCCGCGGGAGGTGTATTCTTCAAAATTCAGATAATGGTCGGCGAAGGTATTCGCCTCGTGCCCGAAATGTCCGATGATGATTTTCATTTTCATTCCTCATTATTTCTTATTTGTAATTGCGATATTCTTTTTCCGCCAGATACTTGTCGATGAGCTGCTGGAAGCCCGTTACCTCGGTCTTGCTCTGCAGCACCTTGTCAAAGTTTGTGGTAACGGAGCCGTAGTTGTAGTAGCTTGCGCGGTACTTGGCGAAGTCAAAAGCGGGGTTGACTGTGGGATCGCCCGTAAAGCGGTATTCCTGACCCACGGCGGAATCGCCCGTAACGGCGCACCAGGTCATCAGCGCGGTGATGTAGCCTGCCAGCATATTCTGATGGTGTCCGTCGGAGGCACTCTTGGAAATAACGAAGCTGTGGCGATTGTAAGACGTTTTGCTGCCGGGAACCTCTACGTTTCCTTTGTATACGTCGTAGACGATCCTTCCCCAGTCAACCACCGTCACACCCAGCTTTTCCACAGTCTTCAGATTCTGAAGAACCTGGCGGCACTCAGTAGAGGAGTCCTGCCACTCGTAAAGGCGAAGGGGAACCAGACAGAAGAATTTTACGTTGGGGTTGGCTTTGCGGAACAGCTTCATAATGGTATCTACCGAATTCAAAAAGCCGTCGATCCGCAAACTGCTTTCCTGGAACATAACGTAGTCGAAGTAGCGCTCGGTGAGGTCTTTGGTGTGGTCGTGTCCGTCACAGCCGCGGTTGGCGTTGCAGTTTCCGCCAAAGGTGTCCTGCAGGCAGTGGTTGCCGTAGGTCCAGTTGGTGACTTCAATATCGGCGCCGTTTTCTTTGGCGATCTGATAAAAATATCCCTTGTCGTGACTGCGCTCGCTCTGACTTTGATTGGTGGTTTTCTTTTCCAGAACACACTTTCCGTAGAAGGTGTAGGAATTTCCGATGAAAATGAATTTCTTTCCGTCCAGGGGATGCTGAACGCTTTCGGAATCTGCAGGAGGGGAGTAGGGCTCTCCGGTTTCGGTTTCAACGGTTTCGATGGTTTCCATGGTTTGTTTCTCCTTTGTTTCAACGGCTTCTTTGGTCTCGGTGGGCTTGCTTTCCTCGGTGATGGGGGCTAAACCGGAGGAGCAGGAAAAGAGAGGGAGTGCCAAGGCAAGGGTTAAAATGATGGCGAAGAATCGTTTCATATAGGTCTCCTTTTTATACGAAATTGCGATATTCCTTTTCCGCCAGATACTTGTCGATGAGCTGCTGGAAGCCCGTTACCTCGGTCTTGCTCTGCAGCGCCTTGTCAAAGTTTGTGGAAACTTTGCCATAGGTGTAATAGCTGCCGCGATATTCCATAAAGTTGAAGGCGGAATTGACTTTGGGATTGCCCGTGAAGCGGTATTCCTGACCTACGGCAGAGTCACCCGTGATAGCGCACCAGGTCATCAGAGCGGTGATGTAGCCTGCCAGCATATTTTGATGATGACCGTCGGAGGCACTCTTGGAAATGATAAAGCTGTGACGGTGGTAGGTCAATTTGCTTCCGGGAACAGTTGTGTTGCCCTTGTGCACGTCTACCACGAGCCTTCCCCAGTCAACCACGGTAATTCCCATATCCTCCAGAGTTTTCAGGTTCTCCATAACCAAGCGGTTTTCGGGAGTCAGCGTTTTTTCGTAGAATCTGTGGTGTACCAAAAAACAGAATTTTACGTTCGGATTTGCCTTGCGGAAAAAGGTGGTGATGGTTTTGACGTTATCCAGGATATTGCCCTTTGCGGTGCCCCCCTCCTGGATCATCACGTAGTCGTAATAAGGATCGACGAGATCTGCCTTATGATCGTGTCCGTCGCAGCCGCGGTCGGCGCTGCAGTTGCCGCCGAAGGTATCCTGCAGGGTATGTCCGCCGTAGGTCCAGTTGGTGACCTCAATATCAGCGCCGTTCTCCTTGGCGATCTGATAAAAATAGCCTTTGTCGTGGCTGCGCTGCTCTTGGGAAAAATTGGTGGTCTTTTTTTCCAAAACGCATTTTCCGTAGTAGGTGTAAGAGTTTCCGATAAAAATGAACTTCTTTCCGTCCAGGGGATGCTGAATGCTTTCGGAGTCCGTGGGCGGGGAGTAGGGCTCTCCGGTTTCGGTTTCAACGGTTTCGATGGTTTCCACGGTTTGTTTCTCCTTTGTTTCAACGGCTTCTTTGGTCTCGGTGGGCTTGCTTTCCTCGGTGATGGGGGCTAAACCGGAGGAGCAGGAAATGAGAGGGAGTGCCAAGGCAAGGGTTAAAATGATGGCGAAAAATCGTTTCATGGTATTCTCCTTATTGATGGTATCTTCAGTATACCTCAAATCGGAGCGCTTGTAAAGAAAAAAGACTGCAAAGCTGCAGTCTTTTTCGATTTAGTCTTCTTTTGCAATTTCCTCGTGGCGCTTGACCTTTGCGGTGCTGGTTTTGATGAAAGGCTGCGTCTGGAAGGTCAGATGCTTGATGTGCTTGTAGGCGGGAAGGGTCTCGTTGACCTTTGCGATCTCCCCCTTCATAAAGGTGGCGAAATCCGTTTCGCTGCCGTCGGGCATTTTGTCGCGGAAGAATTCCTTGGAATAAACGATCTTTGCGGAGACCAGCAGGTCGTCCTCCTTTTTCTTGCCGTAGACCATGACCTCGCTGACGAAGGGAAGCTTTGCCACGATCTCTTCCAATTCCTCGGGATAAATATTTTTGCCGCTTTTCAGAACGATTACGTTTTTCTTTCTACCGGTAATGAAGAGGAATCCGTCCTCGTCCAGTCTGCCCAGGTCTCCGGTGTGGAACACGCCGTCGATGAGAAGGGCCTCGGTCTCCTCAGGCATTTCGTAATAGCCGAGCATCACGTTGCCGCCCTTGGCGCAGATCTCTCCGATTCCGTCCTCGCCGGGATTTTCAATGGTGATCTCCACCGAGGGGAAGGCTTTGCCCACGGAGCCGTAGCGAATGTTCTCGGGATTTTCCGCAGTCAGAACGGGGCTGGTTTCCGTCAGGCCGTATCCCTGAACCGTCAGAATGCCGAAATCGTTAAAGCCCTTTGCCACCTCGCGGCTGATGGCGGACGCTCCGCTGATGATGAATCGAAGCTCTCCGCCAAGCTCTGCCAAAATGGATTTGAACAGCTTTCTGCGGACGTCGATCCCCGTTTTCAAAAGGCCCTCGCTGATCTTCAACGCGTTTTGAACCAGCTTGGTCTTGCCCTGCTTTTCAACGCCGCGCAAAATGTTGCGGTACATGACTTCCAAAAGCAGCGGAACGCAGACGAAGGTGGTGATCTTGTATTCCTTCAGATTTTTCTGCACGTATCTCAGACCGTCGCAGAACATATTGGTAGCGCCGGAGCAAAGAAAATAGGTCAGCCCCACGGAACCGAAGGTGTGGTGCAACGGGAGAAAGACCAGATTGCGATCCTCGGGATAGATCTGTTCTACCCGTAAAAGGTCGTAAAGGTTTGTGGCGATGTTGCGGTTGGAAAGCATGACCGCCTTGGAGGAAGAGGTGGTTCCGGAGGTGAAAATGATGGAAGCGATGGCGTCGGGAGCGGGAGAGAAATTATCAAAGGAGGAATCCTCCTTCAAGGCAAGCGTTCCGATCTCGCGGATCTCGCCGATGCTGGGAAGCTGTGCGGTAAGCTTTTTTGTGGTGATAAAATGGCGGATCCCCATATCGTTTTCCTTCGACAGAGCCAGCATCATATCCAAATGCTTTTCGTCGCATACCACCGCGTCCACGCGACTTCGTTTCAGGGAAAGCAGGATTTCCGGCTCGGTCAGCTCCTTGTCGAGGGGAACGATCACACCTACTCCGCAAAGCACGGCAAGATAGGTCAGGATCCATTCGTAAGAGTTGAATCCGATCAGGGCGATCCGTTTCTCGCCCAGACCCAAACTGCGGAGTCCCTGGCCGAAGGATCGGATCTCCTCCCAAAAACTGTGGTAGGATATATGACGGTAAAACGCCTTTCCGTTTTTTTCATCCTTTAGTACGAAAGCATCCTTTTCACCGTAAGCCTCGACGGCGTCCAGAACGTAGTCGCGGATCAGATCGTGCTGCGGTGCTTCCTTTATGATCGATAAGTGTTTCATTTTAAAATCTCCTATCTGGTATTCGATACTATGTTATCAGATTTCGCACACCTTGTCAACGGCTTTTGGAAAAATATATCAAGAGAAAATTGACGATAAACTCTTGTACTTCTTTTATTCCTATGGTAAAATAAAGGGGAATATGACAGAAAAGGAGGGGCGAATATGAAAAACGAAAACAGGAAACGAATTTGGCTTCGTCTGGACAACGCCGCCAAGATCTTTCCCGCATCCATGCGTCCTACTTGGAGCAACGTATTCCGTCTCTCCGTGGATTTTACCGAGCCTGTTGATCCCGCGGCGCTTTCCCGTGCCGTGACCCGTGCCGCCAAGCGATTTCCTTCGATCTGCGTGCGGTTGGGGAGAGGGCTTTTTTGGTACTATCTGGAGGAAAGTGAAAATGCGCCGAAGCCGCGCCTTGAGGGGTGCCAGCCCTTGCTGCCCATGCAAAAAAAAGAGATTCGCCGTCTGGCTTTGCGCGTGATCTATTACGAGAACCGTTTGGCGGTGGAGTTTTTTCACGCTCTGACCGACGGAAGCGGTGCAATGGTCTTTCTTAAGACTCTTGCCGCCATCTATCTGGAGGAGCGCTACGGCGTTTCCTGCTACGACGGACAAGACGTTTTGTTTCCCGAGGACGAGCCGAATGCAGAGGAGCTGGAGGATGCGTTCCTTCGCTATGCAGGTCCTACCGCCGCAAAACGGGAAATGCCCTACGCCTTCCGTCTGACGGGAAAGCCTGAGCCCGACGGCTTTTTGCACGTGACCTGCGGTACGGTGTCCTGCACCGAGATCCTTGCTGCTGCCAAGGCAAAGGGAGTCAGCCTGACGACCTATCTTGCAGCCGCTCTTTGTCTTTGCCTGGAAAAGCTTCAAAAAAAGCGTGTCGCTCCCTCCAAGGAAAAAGCGGTGCGGGTTCAGATCCCCGTGAATCTGCGAAAGAGCTTTCCCTCCAAAACCCTGCGGAATTTCGTGGCGGTGTACAACGTGGGAATGGAGAAGGGCGAAACGGATGCGGATTTCGACGAGCTTTTGTCCAGGATCCATCATCAGATGGCCCTTTATAATACTCCCCGCAACCTGCGAGCCATTTTTACCGCCAACGTCAACAGCGAAAAGGGAATGGCGATCCGCCTGGTTCCCTTGTTCCTGAAAAACATCGTGATGCGCGCGGTGTTCGATCGGGTAGGGGAGAGCCTTGCCTGCCTGTGTCTGTCGAATTTGGGCGCTGTTAGATTGCCCGAAAAAATGTCCGAATACGTGACGGGCTTTGACTTTATTATCGGTCCTCAGGCGAAAGCGCCTTACAACTGCGGCGTCGTCAGCTATGGGGACAAGCTTCGCATCCACCTGGTGCGCAATACGGTGGAGCCGGAGCTGGAACGGGAATTTTTCAGTTTTCTCACCGCCCGGGGTCTTACCGTGACCCTGGAAAGCAACGGGAGGTAAAAAAATGTATTGTATGAAATGCGGAGCAAAGCTTGCGGAAACGGAAGTAAAGTGCCCTTTGTGCGGCTTTGATCTGCCCCGACTTTCTCCCAGTCAGGAGAAGGGTCTGTATCCGCGGATCGCCCGTCCCCGTGATCGCGAGGATTTTAAGGGCTTGCTGCTCTTTTTCACCCTGCTTTTGTGCGGTGGCGGCGGAGCGGTGTTGGCTATGGATCTTTCTGCGGGCGGCGGAATCAGCTTTTCCGCCTGGGTTCTGTTCGGCATTTTGCTTTTTTACGTTGCCTTGCTTTTGCCGAGATGGTTTCGCAGACCGAATCCCGTGATCTTTCTGCCCGTATTCGGCATAAGCCTTTTGGGAATGCTTTGGTATCTGGATTTTCATTACGGCTCGGGATGGTTTTTTCCGCTGGTGCTTCCTTTGGCGGGCGGCTTTTTGCTGATGCTGGAGGCGGTGGTGACCCTGGTCCGCTATTTGCGCGGAGGGAAGCTTTACGTATACGGCGGGTTCTTTATCGGACTGGGATGCCTTTCCTTTGCTGCCGAATTGGGCTTCCGCGCCTTTTTCAAATTGCCCCTTTGCCTGACCTGGTCCCTGGTCCCCTTGATCCTGCTGTCTCTTGCGGGAATCGGACTTTTGGTCATTGCCATGGTTCCCCCCTTCCGCGCCTACGTGCAGAGAAGATTTTTCGTTTAAAGCTCGAATTTTGTCAATTAAAGGAATAAAAAATGCCTACTCAATTAAACGTACAAACGAAAGAAGAAACCAAAACCGACGAGGTGCTTGAACCTTTGGCTGAGGAAGAAAAAGCCACTCAGCTTACCATGGAGCAGGCCAAAGCCGAGGAGAAAAAGCGCGGTCTGCTTCCGCTGATCCTTGCTCTTTCCCTGACCCTTTTTCTGATCCTGGGAACGCTGGTTGGTTTTTTGATCGGGCCCGTCTTAAAGCCTCACGCTCCGGCGGGCGCCGAGCCGTCCAAGGGGAATAAAAGCGAATTTCCGAAATGGATCACCGAGGCATACCTGACTGAGGACGGCATCAGCCGTACCGGCGAAAAGCTACCCGAGGTTTTGAATATTGCGGTGCATTACGTGGCAAATCCCGGAACCGGTGCTATGGCAAACCGCAACTATTTCGAAGGACCGCAGTCCACCACCAGCTCTCACTTTATCGTGGGGCTGGAGGGAGAGGTGCTGGTTTTGATCCCCTTAGATGAAAAAAGCTGCGCCACCAACGAGCGCAACCGCGATACCATTTCCGTGGAGGTCTGCCATCCCGATGCAACGGGTGAATTTTCCCCCGTGACCTACGACAGCCTGGTTCGCCTTTTGGCGTATCTGTGCGACCGTTTCCAGCTGGCGGAGGAGGACCTGATCCGTCATTACGACGTAACGGGGAAAAAGTGCCCCCTTTATTACGTTGAGCACGAGGATGCATGGGAGCAGCTGAAGGCAGACGTAAAACAAGCACTTGAAAAAGGAGAATTCCGTGACTGAACGGCATAAACAGATCGTAAAGATAATCGCCTTCGTTTTACTGGTACTTTTCGTGTTCGCCGTCACCGCATATTTGGGAAAACCTTTGCTTACCATGGTAGAGGATCCCGAAAGATTTCGTGATCTGGTGGAGGAAAAGGGCTGGTATGCAAGGCTGCTATTCGTAGCAATGGTTTTTGTACAGGTGCTTCTTGCTCTGATCCCCGGGGAACCTCTGGAGATCTGCGCGGGGATCGCCTTCGGAAGCATCGAGGGAACCCTTCTTTGCCTTGCGGGGATCTTTCTCGGCAGCGCGGTGGTGTTTCTTTTGGTTCGAAGCTTCGGTATCAAGCTGGCGGAGGTGTTCTTTTCCGTGGAAAAGCTTCGTTCCCTTCGCTTTTTGCAAAATGAAAGACGGCTGGACGTGGTGCTTTTTTTGCTGATGGCAATTCCCGGCACCCCCAAGGATCTGATCAGCTATTTCGTTCCGCTGACCAAGATCTCTCTTTGGCATTGGCTGCTGCTCACCACCCTTGCGCGCATTCCGTCGGTGGTATCCTCCACCGTAGGCGGGGACGCCTTGGGAGAGGGGAAATATTTGTTTGCGGTGATCGTATTTGCCGTCACCTGCCTTGTTGCTCTGTTCGGAGCGTTCTTTTTCGACCTTTATACGCAGAAACGAAAAATGCGTAAATAATATATTCAGTATAAGGAGAAGCAACTATGTTCGGATCCAAACTTGTCGTTCGGCGCTTTGACGGCTACGCCGAAAAATACGAAGCGAGAGACGTGGAGGAGGTCAAGGGCAGAATTCTGTTCTACGGTCACTCCCTCTTTACCCGTTGTGCTTATCAAAACAGATGGGGAAACCCTTCCTTGGAGGAGAACGTTCTCGGAAAGGACGGAAAGCCCGCGATCCTCAATCACGGCTTCGGTACATCTTCTGCAGACGATCTTCTGTACTATTATCCCCGTTTGGTGCGCCCCTACGAGCCCCGCGCTCTGGTGCTCTGCACCTCCAATAACGATTTTGGCTTTGGATACAGCCCCTTCGAGGTAGTGGATATTCTGGCAAGAGTCATCGACTGGACCAAGGCGGATTTCCCCGGAATCCCGATCTACGTATTTTCCAATTTGCCTACCTTAAAGGCTGTGGATACGGTCAGCGTGTTTACCCGCAACCGTGCCGAGTATGACAAAATGGTGGAAATTATGTGCGCGGAAAAAGAGGTTCGCTTCGTAAAGCTGGTGGATCAGCCCTATATGTTTGAAAAGGCTGAGGACGTAGGCAATTACGACAAGATCCGTGCAGACATTTTCAGCGAGGACCGCACCCATTACCACGCAGAAGGCTATATGGTCTTCCATAACTTTATCCGCGAGCTTCTCGACGATATTTTATAATCTTTCGTTTTGGAGGATCCTATGCTCCAAGTCAAAAATTTAACCAAGGTCTACCGTCCGAAAAAAGGACAGCCCGTTACCGCGCTGGAGAACGTGAGCCTTTCCTTCCCCGAAAAGGGAATGGTATTCCTTTTGGGAAAAAGCGGCAGCGGAAAAAGTACGCTTTTAAATCTGCTCGGCGGGCTGGATTCCTTTGACAAAGGTGAAATTCTGATATCGGGTCAGAAGACCCGACGCTTTCGCGGTAAGGATTTCGACGCTTACCGAAACACCCTCGTTGGCTTCATCTTTCAGGAATACAACGTTCTGGAGGAGTTTACCGTAGGGGCGAATATTGCCCTTGCCCTGGAGCTGCAGGGCAAGCGCGCCACGAGCAAGGAGATCAATGCGATCCTGAAGGAAGTGGACCTTGAGGGGTACGGTGCACGCCGCCCCAACGAGCTTTCCGGCGGTCAGAAGCAGAGAGTCGCCATTGCCAGAGCTTTGGTGAAAAAGCCGAAGATCATTATGGCGGATGAGCCCACGGGCGCGCTGGATTCCGTGACGGGCAGGCAGATCCTGGATACCCTGAAAAAGCTCTCCTCTCAAAAGCTTGTGATCGTGGTATCTCACGACCGTGAATTTGCGGAAAAATACGCGGATCGCATCATAGAGCTTGCCGACGGCAGGGTCGTTTCCGACGTGGAATTTGAAAGCGGTGCCGAGGCATTCTCCGAGCGGGGGATCACCTACGGTGAGGATGAGATCTTGATTCCCTCGTCTTACCGTTTGACCGAGGAGGACAGAGAGCAGATCAACGCTTATCTTGCCGCAATGGAAGAGGGACAGACCCTTGCCTTGCGCCGCCGGACCAAGCCGAGAAAACGGAAAACGTCGGAAGAAAAGGCCGAAGAAGGGGCAAAGGCTCCCTTGAAGCTGATCCGTTCGCGTCTGCCTTGGAAGGTTGCCTTCCGCATCGGTGCAGGTGCCTTGAAATATAAAAAATACCGTCTGGTCGCTTCGATCTTTCTCTCCGTGGTGGCATTTTGTCTGTTCGCCCTTGCCGATACCTTCGGTGCCTACGACCACGTTACCACCTGCGTCAAATCCATCTGTGATTCCCGGATCGCCTACGCCTCCGTGAAACGGGAGGAAAAGGTTCGGACCGAGGAAAACGGAGAAGAACTTGATTATATGGTGGACGGTGGCAGGCTTTACGAAAGCGAGCTTGTTGCCATTCGGGAAAAGACCGGGGTGGAAATGAAGGGTGTATTTGCTCCTTACAATTCCTCGCTGGAGTTTTCCCATCTGTTCGATCCGTCGGTAAGATTGAGTGAATCCGAAATTGAGGTCTTCCCGTTTTCCTTTAACGGCTACGCTAGTGCAACGAGGGAAGAGCTTGAGAGGATGAATATGCCCCTGATTGCGGGCAGAATGCCCGAAAAGGCAAACGAGGTTGTGATCACGTCCTACGTTTGCGAGACCTTTATGATCGCAGGCTATTCGTCGGAGAGTGAAGCCTTTGAACGTGATTTCGAAAAAATCTCCTCTCCCAAGGATATGCTCGGAAAGAAGCTCCCCGTGGGCGGAATGGATTTCGTCGTGGCGGGAGTGGCAGAGCCCGGCTTTGACGTGGAGCGCTACAGACCGCTTGCCGAAGTGAAGTGGGAGCAGACCACCATGGATCTGATGGCAAATTACGCCCTTATGAACGAGCTGCAGGGGATTCGCGAGCATTCCCTGGCACAGGTGCTTTTCGTTACGGAAAACACCTTGAAAGCCATGATCGAGAACGAGCCGCCCTTCAGACCCTCCTCTTTGGGATATATTAACGTTGAGGGGAAAAACAAGGAAAGCTCCGAGTGGATTTCACTTTGGTCTGATTTTTACGGAACCCTTTCGGATGCAAAGGGCTATCCCATCGTCTGGCTGGACGGAGAAAAAACGTTCCTTGCAAAAAACGAGATTGTTTTGTCCGCCTCTTGCGTAAAAGAACAAATGGGTCTTGACACCGACGATAAAGAAACGATCCTTTCGAAGGCGCGGAGCTTCCAAGAGCTTTCCATGGAAATCCATAATTTTTACGACGGAAGCGATCCGGAGAAGATCTCCGACGGTATAAGTGTGGTTGGAATTCTCTTTCCCGATGAATCGGGAAAATTGCCCGATCCCGGACACGTGATCCTGGTCAACGAGGCGGCGGCTCAAAAGGTGTTTCGCGCTTCCGACGGAACGTATCAGTACGCCGTTGGAAAAATGCCCGAGGGAGAAGCAAACGTCCGAAAGCTTGTGAAATTCTGCTACGATACGTCGGGCAATATTGCCTATCCCCTGCAAAACGCCGTCTGCTTTGAACTGGACGGGATGCATCAGGCCTTGAGTCTCTTGGCAAAGGTGTTTTTGTATGTGGGTCTTGGCTTTGCACTCTTTGCCGCGCTGACTCTGTCCAATTTTATCACCACGAGTATCATTTACAAAAAGCAGCAGATCGGCATTCTTCGTGCCATCGGTGCGGGAGGAAGCGACGTGTACCGCATCTTTTTTGCGGAAAGCTTTATCATTGCCATGATCAATTTCTTGCTGTCTTCCGTGGGAACGGGACTGATCGTTGCGGGCATCAACGCGTCCATTCGCAACGGAACGGGATTTTTGATCACCCTGCTTGCCTTTACCCCGCGGCAGGTGATCCTGCTGTTTGCCGTCAGCCTTTTGGTTGCGGCATTGGCAAGCTTTTTCCCCGTGCAGAGATTTGCTTCCAAAAAGCCCATCGACGCCATTCGCGGAAGATAAAGGTAAAATCATGCAATGCATCCGCATTTTTTGCATACAAAAAGAGCGCTTCGTTACGAAGCGCTCCGTTTTTTTTTACAGTACGTCGATTTTTTCCATATAGTCAAGCTGGCCGTTCTCGCCCTTCTTCAAGCGAAGGATGAAGGGGACGGTGTTCAGCTTTAAGCACAGGTGAAAGTCCATTTCGGGGAAAATGTGCTGACGCTCGGGATCAAAGAACTTGGCACCGCTGGTATTTTTCAGATCTGCCATTCTCTCTTCCATATCGGGCAGGGGATTGCCCTCCAGAAGGCTCTTGATATACTCTGCACAAAGGTTATCCTCCTCGGTCTGAGAAAGGGAATTGAGACCCATACAAACCAGGGATACTTCCTCGGGATTCTTTCTGCGGATGTACTCTGCAATGGCCTCGGCGGCTACCAGGTTTCCTCCGATGATCTCGTCGGCGTGGATGGCGTTTGCAATGCCCTGGGTGCCTGCGCTGGTGGTATGGATGACGGTCTTACCCGTCAGGTCAAGAGGAGCGATCTGAGAGGGAGAGTTGCCGTAATCAAAGCCATCGATGATCACACCCTTGCGCTCGCCGCACAGAACGGTGTTTTCGGGATGCTCCTTTTTGTAGTCAAAGGCGATCTGCATATCGCCCACGGGAATGATCTTTTCTGCATTGGCGCGGGAAAGATAGGTCTCCACGGTGAATGCACGGAATACGTCGATGACGACGGTCAGACCCCGTGCCTGCTTTGCGCCCTCGATCATATGTAAAATGCGGATATTCATAAAAAACTCCTTTGCAAAAAATTCTTTTGAGAGTATACCACAAGGCGTAAAAAAAGTCAAATGTTGCGCGCATTTCTTGACATTACCTGCAGGATTGTTATAATAAATACATTGAAGAAAAACGGAGGTGAGCCTATGATCGGAGTATCCCTTCCTCTGTCTCTGTTCGACGAGGCGGCAAGGGAAGAAAGAAAGCCGCTCCTGCAGTACTTGAAGCGGGAGGGTGTTGAAAGCATTGAGCTTCGGACGGTTCGTGCTTATTCCGAGCCTGCCGCGGTTCGCGCCGCAATGGAAACGGTCTGGAGCGAGGGCTTTGAATTGACCGTCCACGGAGACGCCAAAAGCGTTGAAAGCTGTGTGGCAGACGTGTTCGTGCCCCTTTCCGAGGCGTTTCCCCTGAAGCAGAAAAAGCTGAATATTACCGTCCACCCCATCGTGGGAGACAATGGGGCGATGCTGTGTGCCTTGTCCGATCACGTTTTGGCAAACAACCTTCCCGTGACTCTTTCTTTGGAGAACAACCGCCGCCTGCCCGATAAGACGGAGGGAGACAGCGTTGCACTGGTGCTGGATGCCGTCAAGAGTGCCGCACGGGATAACGTGGGCATTTGCTTCGATATGGGGCATTACGCCTACTACGTAAAGAAAAATCTGCCCGATGCGCCCGATACGCTTCCCCCCGACGAGTTTTGGAAATACGTGACCCATACCCACATTCACGCCTTGAACGGCTTGCGGACGCACTTTCCCTTGGAGGGCTATGAGCTGCCCTTGAAAGCGATTTTGGAAAAGCTGACCTGGGGCTATTACGG
>JAZNUB010000052.1:0-6348 GCA_045592105.1 Eubacteriales bacterium
CGCGAGAGTACCTGGGACAGCTACGATTCGATGATCCGCATGCACGTCAAGCCCTACCTCGGCGACAAGCCGGTGGCGTTCATCACCACCGCCGACGTGCAGAAAATGTATAACAAGATCAAAAAGAGCGGTCGGCAAGAGGCGCATCCTCTTCGCGGACACGAACTTGCCGACAGCACGGTGCGCAGCGTTCACATGATGCTCCACGAAGCGATGGACGCAGCGGTGAGGGAACGGCTCATCGTCAAGAACCCCACCGACGGCACGACCATCCCGAAAAACAATTACGCGCCCAAGCAAATACTCACCGAAGCACAGCTGGAAAAGTTCATGAGCGTGGCAATGCAGGACGAGGTGTGGCGCGATTTCTTCTACACCGAGCTGACCACGGGACTGCGTCTCGGTGAGATCTGCGGACTGCGGTGGTCGGACTTCGATGAAGCCACGGGACGGTTGAAGATCTCGCGGACGGTGAAGAGAAAGAAAGGCGGCGGCGTGACCTGGGGTAACACCAAAACCGAAACGGGGATGCGCAACATCCTGCTGCCGCCGAGCACCGCGGAGATACTGCGAGAGCGAAAGAAAACAGCGATGAGTGAATGGATCTTCCCGAACATCTACAGGCCCGAGGAAGCGATGAATCCCGAGTATCCCTACAACCGTATGAAAACCTTGCTGAAGCAAGCGGGACTACCATTGATACGCTTCCACGACCTGCGCCACACCTTCGCCACTCATGCGCTGACGGGCGGCGTAGATGCCAAAACGCTGTCACGTATCCTCGGGCACACCAACGCCAGCTTCACGCTGGACACCTACACCCATGTGACCACCGACATGCAAAAGCGAGCATCGGGCATCGTCGGCGGGTTCATGGAAGACCTCATCATAAAGGAGTGAGAAAGATGGCTAAAAGAAGAAAAAACGGCGAAGGAATGATTCGTAAACGAAGCGACGGACGTTGGGAAGGTCGTGTGGTGGTCGGCTACGATGACAAAGGCTTGCCGATCACCAAAAACGTCCTCGCTCACACCAAGACCGAGTGTGCCGAGAAACTTGAAAAACTGAAAGAGGAATACCGACCACCGAGCACGCGGTGCAAGCCGGATATGCTGTTCGGTGATTGGGTGGAGTTCTGGTACGAGAACTACTCAAAGCCTGCCATCCGACCGTTGACTCACCAAAACTACGAGAACCGAATCTACGATCACATCATTCCCGAAATCGGCAAGATACCGCTGAACAAACTGACGCAAAACGATCTGCAACAGTTCTATGCACGGCTGAAGCGAAACGGACGAAAGCAATACGTTGAGAAATACGGAACGGGACTGTCCGACCGCATGGTGCGCGCTTGCCACGCAAGTTGTCGCATGGCATTGGAAAAAGCAGTAGCCGAAGGACTGATACGAATCAATCCCGCCATCGGTTGTAAACTGCCGCCGAAGAAAGCGCGGGAAATGCAGGTGCTCACAAAGGACGAGTTGCAACGATTCCTCGCCCAGGCCAAAGAGGACGGATACTACGAGCTGTTCCTCTTGGAGCTCGGCACGGGAATGCGCCGAGGGGAGCTAATGGGATTGCAATGGGATGACCTCAACTTTCAAACGGGCGAGCTCCAAATCGTCCGCCAGGCGTGTGCGGTGAACGGAAAGATCGAGATCTCCGTGCCAAAAACAAAAAGCTCCATCCGCACGGTGGTACTGCCGACGTCCTTGGTGGAGGTGCTGAGAAAGTATAGGGAAACGGTGAATTCTCGGTGGATGTTCCCGTCACCGCAAAATCCAGACGTGCCGAGGTATCCCACGTCCGTCGGTGATATCCTGTCGATCCTCCTCAAACGGGCAGGATGCAAGCACGTGCGGTTCCACGATCTGCGGCACACCTTCGCAACCATGGCGTTAGAGAACGGCATGGACGTCAAAACCTTGTCGGCAACCATCGGTCACGTGTCTGCGGCGACCACGCTTGATATCTACAGCCATATGACCGACACGATGCAGATGCAGGCAGCGGTGAGCATTGACCGCAAGATCGGCGGTACAAACGCGCAGATGCCTGCGGTAGAGGAAACACCCGAGGATACGGCAAAACCGCCCGTAAACGCCCCGTGTGCGCCCACAGAGCCCCATCCCGAGCCAGTGCCGAGGAAGATGCGAAAATCGGGAACGGGATGCCTGTATCAGATAAACGACAACCTCTGGGAAGGAAGCTTCTTCCCAAGACTGCCGAACGGTAAACGCAAGAAATTCAACGTCTACGCAGAAACAAAAGAGCAGTGCGAAATCAAACTCGCCGAGATGATCGAAAGAGTAAAAGCGGAGATTGCGGAAGAAAAAGCAAAACTAAAAGAGGGCGCCGAGTAACGGCGCCCTCAATGGTTGGTATGCAGTAAACAAAGAGAAGGAATATGAAGTGATTTTATAAAAACAGTTATTCATATTTTGTGATTATCTAAAATAGATTGAAGACTATCCTTCAATTCCTTTTGCTTGTTCAATACCTCTTTTAAGCTATTAAACAATTGATCGTTGCTAATTACATGATATATTTCGCAGTATGAAATCACGCCAGGAGCAAATGGTTGCACATCTGTATATTCCTCTATAGGCGAGTCGTTGTGAATTTCATCGTGGCGGATTTGTTTAACAAATTTCACGTCTTCGTTATTAAGATACTTAATATATGTTTTTCTAAATTTTCGGACAAGTTGGTTGCTTTTTGCCTGTTGCTTCAAGTGATACATAAAAATATCATGTTTGCGAGTTGATGAATTAAATTGCAAAATTAGACGGATCATATTTTTGATCTTTTCTTCATACATAAAAATCTCGGCACAAACACAGCGAGCAGATCTTCTGAAAAGAACTTCATAGATTATACGATCATCTTCTGTTGTGCTATCTTTCATCAAATTATAGTAGTTAACCATTCGAAAAATAGCATCCGTTAAATAGAACACATCATTGTTGAATCTGCGAACTTTTTCTCGCAAATCTTGATTTACAGTATAAAATAATCCTTTTGAATCAAAAAAGTCTGTTGTGATTTTCTTGGACAAATTATTGAGGTTTAAGTATGCATCTATATCTAAATGTAAATTCGTTGTGTTAAAATAATTTGTGAAAATATCAACTCTTTGATCCATAGTGGGATATTTAACATTATTTAAAAAATCTTTAATCGCCATTTTTCCTCCCGAAGCTTATTATAAAAAGTTAAAAATGAGCCTAAATTTCTGCATTTAGGCTCATTTTGTGGTCGGAGTGACAGGGTTCGAACCTGCGGCCTCAACATCCCAAATGTCGCGCGCTCCCAACTGCGCCACACCCCGATTTTTATTCAATTTTTCTTCTTTTCGCGTGGAAGTGGGACAAACTGTGGTCAAACGCAAATTCCACGCGATTTTGCGTTTTCTTAAAACTCCGAAAGTCCGCATAAGTAAAGGCTTTTCGGGACTTTTGCTTTTTTACGGCTATAACCGCCCGACACGCTCCCAAATGTCGCGCGCTACCAATTGCGCCACACCCCGATACAGGTATTTGGTTTTTTATAAACAACGCACTTTGCCCTATTTGACAAAGTGCGTTGTTTGCTGGGGTGGATAACCGGACTCGAACCGGCGACCCTCAGGGCCACAACCTGATACTCTAACCAACTGAGCTATATCCACCAAATCGAAAAAACTGCTTTGTATTGCGAGCGACATCGCGCCCGCAATACTATGGCGTGCCTTGAGGGACTCGAACCCCCGACCCTCTGCTTAGAAGGCAGATGCTCTATCCGGCTGAGCTAAAGGCACACATTTAAAACTACCTATACAAACTGGAGCGGGTGACGGGAATCGAACCCGCACGGCCAGCTTGGAAGGCTGGAATTCTGCCATTGAACTACACCCGCAGGTATTCAGCAAATGATATATTAACACAAGGCATGATATTTGTCAAGAGTTTTTTGCATTTAAAGTTCAAAGAAGGGAATAATAATGCAGAGGTGAAGAAGATGGACGGTATAAGAACGGATCTTGCGGCAGAAGGTCACGCGCTTAACGCGGAGCGCGGAGTTGATGATGGGATAGAGATAAGCGAATACAAGGCAGGCGGTGTGGGGATAACGAAAGCGGAGGTACACGCAGGCGAGGGGGAGCAAAAAAGCGGGCGACGAGCAGGAGTATACCTTACGATCGACACGGGCAGGGTGTGGCACAAAAGCGGTGCGGAGCGCGCGGCGATAAGCGAGGCGATATGCGAACAGCTAACGAGCCTGTTGCCGAAGGGGGACGGCGTTATACTTATAGCGGGGCTTGGTAACGAGGCTGTAACGCCTGATGCGATAGGACCGCTGACGGTGGACGGGCTTGTGGTAACGCACCACATGAAGCGGCTGAATGCCCAGCTGTACGAAGCGTTAGGCTTTGGTGACGTGGCGGCGATATGTCCTGCCGTGCTTGGGCAGACGGGGATAGAAAGCGCGCGGCTGATAAAGGCGGCGGCAGACTGTATAAAGCCGCGATGCATCATAGCGATAGATGCCTTAGCGGCGCGCGGTCTTGAACGGCTTGGCACAACGGTGCAGATAACAAATGCGGGGATAGCACCGGGCAGCGGAGTTGGCGGTGGGCGCGAGGAGCTGTCGGCGGCGACTATGGGCTGTACGGTTATAGGCATAGGCGTACCCACGGTGGTGGACGCACGCACCATAGCCATAGAGCTTACGAACACAGAGCCGACGGGCTACAACGACTTTTTTGTAACGCCCAAGGAGACGGATACAATAATTCGAGTGATGAGCAAGCTGTTGGCAACGGCAATAAACCGCGCTTTGCACGGCGGTGCTGACGATATAGAGGAATACGCCCCACTATAAAAAGCATATCATTAACTAAAGAAAGGGGCGGTATGATGCACAGCAAGCGCACATATATAATACTACTAACGGTGGCGGTGTTTTCGCTAACGATACTGCCAACGGCGGTGGCGGCACTACCCGAAGGGGTTAGCGAATATATGGCGCGGTTAGCGGCGGGGAAGCTATACGTTCCGTACTACGCTCTGCCGCAACCGCCCGAAAGCGCGGACAGCACCGAGGAGGAGCAGCAAGCACCCGAAACAAGCCCCGTTACAAGCCTTGATACCGCCCCCGTTGATGGGATAGCGGTGCAAGCTATGAACCTATCACGCTATGAGGAGGGCGACAAGCCGCAGCTGTTTTTGATGAACGAAACAAGCTACAGCGCGTATCCAAAGGTGGCGGCGGACACGGTGCTAACGATAGGAGAGGGCGCGGTGCTGATACTGCACACCCACGGAACGGAGGCGTATCTGCCCGATGGCGCGGCGTACTACGACAAGGACGAGGATTTTAGAAGCGACAAGGAGGAGGAAACCGTTGTGGCGGTGGGAGCGGTGTTTGCTAAGGTATTGCGCGAGGCGGGGATAGAGGTATACCACGACCGCACGATGTACGATGCCGCAAATTTTGAAAACGCCTACACAGCCGCGCGTGAAGCGGCAAAGCGGCATATTGCGGAAAAGCCGCAGATACGCTACATAATAGACATCCACCGCGATGCAGTAACCGACAAGGACGGAAACGCCTGCAAAACGCTGTGCCGCGTAAACGGCGAGGAGAGCGCGCAGGTGATGCTTGTTGTGGGCACAAACGAGGCGGGCGCGGCACACCAAGCTTGGCGCGATAATTTTTGCGTTGCCTCCAAATACCAGCGTGCGTTGAACGAATATCCAACGCTTGCGCGCCCGATATATCTGCGTAAGGCAAGCTATAACCAGCAGCTTTGCAAGGGCGCGATGCTGTTGGAGATAGGAAGCGCGGCAAATACCATTGGGGAAGCAAAAACCGCCGCAAGATATGCCGCAGAGTGCTTTGTTAAGCTGTATCAAGGTTTGAAGCAATAAGCCGTTACAACGAATATTTCGAGCGCAAAATGGGCTGTATCAAATTGTTTGATGCAGCCCCATACATTTTAGGCGTTGCGTTTCGTTGTTAAAACAAAACCTCGTTGCGGTGCGCAGGGTCGATTCATGAATCGACCGCCGCATTGCGGTTAAATGCGGCGTTTGGCTTTAAATGCCGCGCTCGGCGGGAGCAGACGTGCGCCCTACGATGTGAAATGGCATCATATTACATCGCCACGCGGCATTTAACCGCAACAAGGTTCTATTTTTAAAACGAAGCGTTGCATTTTATATGAGATCATCCCAAAGATTGTGTAAACCTCCGATGTGGTGTATAATAGGAGCACCACATTGGAGGTAATTATTATGAGCAGCAGAAGCAAACGCACCCCGGAAGAGAAGGCACGTAGAGAAAAAATACGAGAACTTCTTC
>JAZNUB010000053.1:0-44342 GCA_045592105.1 Eubacteriales bacterium
TACAATGCTCGTAAGAAAAAGCTGTTCTTCTTCACTTAAACGGATTTCTTTACTCATATGGCTACACATCCTTTTTTGTAGTAGATGTGATTAGTATACCATACTATTTGCAAAATGTGAAGTTTTAATATTAACGATGTACTAGGGGCGCTGTAGAGGAATACTTAGAGCGACATAGGAAATCATTAGAGAAACTTTATAATGATCCTACTTTCCCGCGAGGCGCGGTAGATGACATTGAGCAGCATATCGAAAGCCGATTGGAAAATGTCCGTCAATCAATTGAAAAGGATTTACTGACTAATAATGCTTATGCCACGCTTTTAATTGAGCTCGAAGCAAAAGAGCGTAAATTAGATGATAGCACATTTTATGTATCACTAACTGATATTGCAAAATTGAAGGACTCCAAAAACCCCAGCTATGTGATTCAGGGTTGGCTTCGAGATAGAAATACGATTGAATTTTTACACTTATGGGAGCGAGAACATAACCGCGATTTTTATGAAATGGGTTTTCATAAGGTGAAAAGGAATTTGTCTGATCCTTCGTTTACGCTGACTGCAAAGATATGGAAAGAGCAAACCGGTGCTACCGGCATTATATCGAAGCAGGGCAACGGGGGCGGAACCTTTGCTCATAGAGATATTGCTATCGATTTTTACGCATGGGTTTTCCCGAAAAAAAGATACGAACTAGTGAAGCTTATTGCAGGCAAAGCAGCCTTCTTTGAATCAGTACGGGACGAAATCAAGCAAATGAAGATTGAAAGGCCCGAAGAAGATTAGTTATAAGTTTCGGTAATGTGAGGTGTATGATATGACAATGGAAGAATATTGCAAACAGCTTGAACGCAGGGTAGTGGAATTGGAAAAGGAAAATGTAGAACTCCGTGCGCAGTTGTACATATCTGACACAAAGACTACTGCCGTGGAACCTTTACAAGATATTTCCTCTGCAGCCGTTCACAAATATAGTTCCCCCGATGAGAAAATCCAATTATTTCGCAGTTTGTTCCGTGGACGTGAGGATGTATTTGCCAAGCGGTGATATAGTGCCAAAACTGAGAAAAGTGGATATTCTCCGGTGTGCGCCAACGAATGGCGCGAAGGTGTTTGCATCAAACCAAAAGGCAGTTGCTTAAAGTGTGAAAACCGTGAGCTGGTGTCATTAAGCGATGCTATTCTACATGCACACCTAAGCGGTAAAGATGGATACGGTCGAGATGTAGTTGGCATATATCCTATTCTGCTGGATGATACTTGTTATTTTCTTGCTATAGATTTTGATGACGGTGACTGGCAGGATAATGTCAGCGAAGTGCGAAATATTTGCACAAGCTGGAATATTCCTTGTGCAGTAGAGCGTTCCCGCAGCGGCGAAGGCGCGCATCTTTGGATATTCTTTACCGAGCCAATCTCTTGTAGTGCTGCCCGGAAATTAGGAACAGCATTGCTTACTGCCGCGATGGAAAACAGCGGCAAATTAAAACTGGATTCCTATGATCGTATGTTTCCAAACCAGGATACACTCCCTAAAGGCGGTTTTGGCAATTTAATAGCGCTTCCCTTGCAGGGACAAGCCCGTAAAAAGAATAACAGTTCCTTTGTGGATGAAAGTTTTGTTGTTTATGCAGATCAATGGGCATATTTATCCCAAATGCAAAAGCTTTCTGCAATTGAAGCAGAAAATCTTATCCATATGCATAGCCGTGGTGACGGTCTTGGCATTCTGTGTACAGACTCTGACGAAACCAAACCTTGGGAAAAACGGCCTAAAGCGGTTATCACGGCTATGGATTTTGCACAGCCGATCGAAATTGTCCGCTCTAATATGCTGTATATTACAAAGGATGCCTTAACTCCTCGTGTGCGGAATCAAGTGCTGCGCCTGGCGGCTTTTAAGAACCCGGACTTTTACCGCAGCCAGGCTATGCGTCTGCCAATTTATAACAAGCCACGAGTGATCTGCACTGCAGAAGAACGAGACGGTTATCTGGTATTACCCCGGGGATGCGAACAAAGCCTGGTCGGCTTATTGAATAACGCAAAAGCGGTATATACGATTACAGACAAAACAAATTCAGGGAAGCCTATCGATGTTCAATTCAAAGGTACACTCCGTGCTGAACAGCAGCCTGCAGCAGAGACGTTATTATCTCACGAAACAGGCGTTTTGTCCGCCACCACTGCCTTCGGTAAGACGGTGATTGCCGCAAATTTGATCGCTCAGCGAAAGGTCAACACCCTTGTGTTGGTACATACGCAGGCATTGCTGAACCAATGGAAAGCCTCTTTGTCTGATTTTTTAGAGATCAACGAGGTTTTGCCGGAATTACCGAAAAAGCGTGGTCGCAAGAAGGAACGATCCGTGATCGGCCAGCTGGGTGGCACGAAAAATACTGTTGCCGGTATTGTAGATATTGCAATTATCCAATCGCTTATTTCCGGTGACGAAGTGAAGGAGTTGGTCAAAGAGTACGGTATGGTGATCGTTGACGAGTGCCACCATGTTTCTGCAGTCAGCTTTGAGAGGATTTTGAAAGAAGCAAATGCCAAGTATGTTTATGGCCTGACGGCAACCCCCACACGGCAGGACGGTCATCAACCAATCATCCATATGCAATGCGGACCGATCCGTTACTTGGTGGATGCTAAGAAGCAGGCCGAAAAGCGTTCTTTTGAGCACTACTTGCTACCTCGTTTTACTACCTACCGCAGCGCAGTTGCAGATAAAGGAATTGCAGCAGTTTACAAAGACTTGGCGGAATATGAAATCCGCAATGACCATATCATAAAAGATGTTGTCAAGGCTTTGGCAGACGGCAGAACACCTATTGTCCTAACCGAGCGGAGAGAGCACGTGCTTTTGCTGGCAGATAAATTAGCCAAGCATTGTAAGAATGTTATCACACTGTATGGCACGGCATCGGCGAAGCTCCGCAGAGAAACGATGGAGAAACTGCAGGTAATTCCGGCAGATGAGTCGTTAGTGATCATCGCAACCGGCAAATATGTTGGTGAAGGCTTTGATTACCCAAGGCTTGATACATTATTTTTGGCATTGCCGATTGCTTGGAAGGGCAAGGTCGCCCAGTATGCCGGACGGTTGCACCGTAATTATCCCGGCAAGAACGAAGTGCAAATTTACGATTATGTAGATATTCATGTGCCGGTGCTAGAGAATATGTATCAAAAGAGATTGAAGGGTTATGCCGCTATCGGATATAAGATAAAAATCGAAGGTGTGCCCCAAGTCAATCCGGATCTTATTTATGACGGCAAGAGTTTCTATCCCGTTTTCAGCGAGGATATCCGAAACGCAAAGAACGAGATTCTAATTGTCACCCATTTATGCGCAAAAGTCGTGTCACACAAATCCTGCGGCTGTTATCAGAGGCTATGCTAAATAATGCAAAAGTTGTGGTCGTTACCCGCCCTGCTGAGGACTTCCCAGAGAAAGACCAGAAAAGTGTAATAGAAAACACGCAAAAGTTGGAATCTTACGGGATTGAAGTCCAGTACAAGACTGGCTTCCATCAAAAATTCACAGTCATCGATGGTCAAATCGTATGGTATGGCAGTGTCAATTTCCTCAGCTTTGGCACCGCGGAGGAAAGCATCATGCGTTTTACAAGCCACGATATCGCCGGGGAATTGATGGATACGGTTTTATAATGAATTAGAACCGCAGTAGTGATGATAAAAAGCATCTCGACTTTATTGCCGAGATGCTTTTTTCAGAACAATTCAATTTTGCCAAGGAGAAAATCAAGAAGATTGCAGTGGAATATACCGTTATCGTCATAATAATTATGAGGAATATCCAGACGCACAACAATCTTTTTGAAGAAGTCTTTTGTAAGCATTAATGATTTCAGTTCGGAGTCTTCCTTAATGGAAGTGTCCATTTGGAATGCAGATTGAATATAGAGTTTTTTGTCGCAATCGTTCACAACAAAATCAATTTCTTTTGGAATGTTAGATCCGTTTTTGCGGTCATATACAACCCCTACATCAACAGAGTAACCACGGCGCACCAATTCATTATAAACGAGATTTTCCATAATGTGACCGGGATCATATTGTCTATAGTTTAGCCTTGCATTTCGCAGGCCAATATCTGTGTAATAATATTTGTTTGGATAATTGAAATAAGTCTTACCTTTCACATCGTAGCGCCGAGCAATTGCGATGAGAAAAGAATCGGTTGTGTGCTTAACATATCTGGAAACCAAACCGGAATCAATCTTTTCGTTTCGCATACTGGACAGTGCGTTTGCGATGTTTGTTGGATTGGTTGAAGAACTGATCTGAGATGCAAGAAAGTCTAGGATATCATTTAGTATATCTTCGCGTTCAATTTTGTTTCGTTCAACAACGTCTTTAATATATAGTTCTTTGTAGAGAGAGGATAGATAGTCTTTCTTGTCCTTGTCATCCTGCATACTGATTACACGCGGCATACCGCCGTACAGCATAAACTGATCCAATGCTTTGCGCTCATCGCCACCAACGAAGGAATAATATTCTTCAAAACAAAAAGGATAAACGTGGATTTGGGTTGCACGGCCACGAAATTCTGTGGCAATATCACTGGAAAGGGCTTTAGAATTGCTACCGGTAACATATACATCAAGATTTTTATATGCTTTCAGTTCGTTCAGCATATCGTAGATGGTTACTTCAATGTTTCCGTTTTCCTTGTCGACCACCTTTTGGGTGAATTGCACTTCATCAATGAAGAGAAAAAACTTTTCATCCTTTTTAGATTGGACAATACTCTCTATGTGTTCGCATAATGTAATAGGATTTCTGTATTTATAGTATTTACGTTGATCCAGTTCGATTTTTATGATGTTGTCATCCTTGATCCCGGTTTCAAGGAGATAGTCATAAAACAACTCAAAAAGGAGAACCGACTTGCCACAGCGACGGATACCGGTGATGACTTTAATTTCCCCGTTCCACATATTGCGCTTGATTCGATTTAGATAAAAGTCACGTTTAATCATAAAAATACCTCTTACTTACATCATATTTGTCGTAACTTCTGCGCCTATTATACTATAGCTATATGGAAAAAGCAATAGATAATAGATATTATACTTATTACAGTAAGAAAAGAATCGCTGAAAATTTAATAAAATCAAGGTATTTCAGGTGTTTGCATTTTCGTGGTGTAAACACAAAAGAGAGGAATCCGAAATTATTGCCAATCGGCGATGGTTTCGGATTTCTTTTGTTTTTCGGCGATTTATCATGATGTGCCTCTACTTGTGGCATCGTGCAAGATCACCGCCGAATATCTTTTTGTAACCGTGATGCCAAAAACTAAAACGAAAGGATATTTAGGCTCTTTGTCAATAGTTGGGGTAGATGATAAAACAGAGAAGACAATAAGCAAGCAGTTGTTAAGAGACGACTGCTTGTATTTTTTAGGGCTGTTTTTTTGCCATTTTGTTTTTTGCAACTTTTTGCGAACCATCGGGACTTGACCCCTCGACAATATCGCAACTTTAATACGTTTTTTCTGACAACAGATGGTAGGATTTTTATTCTTTAGCGATATTTGACTGTTTTAGTATAAACTCCTTAGGTGAGACACCGATCGCTTTTTTAAAAGCGTTCGAAAAATATAATGGGTCTGAGAATCCTGATAGTAAAGCAACGTTTTTTACTGAGCTTACACCGAGCTCGAAAAGAGATATGGCATATTTAAAACGGAATGAACGGAGATAATCGCTGTATGTTACATTCATTTTTTTCTTGAAGTAATGTGAAAGATACTTGGAATTATATCCGATATCTTTGGCAATTCGCGCCAAGGAATGCTTTGGATTGCGAAAGTGTTCCTCGGTCATATCTATTATTTTTTGTATGGTGGCATCTTGTGTTGTTGGCGCAGCGGAAAGGCGAGAGAATATGTAGAGCAAGACACTTTCTGCTACAATATCAATATTATCTTGCTGTGTGCTTAGCAGGCAATCTTTGCAAAAAGGAAGAAACCCATTGCAGTTTTCTTTTTTTCGTGAGCGAGGCTCTATATCAAAACGTCGGTAAAGGTTCTTGGCACGAGCCCCGCTGAAATCGATGTATAGGTATCGTACGCCCTCACCGTTCAGAAGCGAGAAGGATTCGCCTTCAAATCCAAAAATCAGTATGCCTGCGGAAAATGCATAGGGAATATCGTCAAATAAAAACTCCCCTTCACCTTGCTCGACTAAAATCAAACGATTGCGGGTAAGCACTATCTTTTGCCTCATGATCTCAGCATCGGTTTCAAGGACGAAACAGGAAATTGAGAGATCGTTTAAAGGATCGGATACTGGAAATTTGCAAATGTTATTGCTTTTCATATTTTCGCTCCTATGCTTTTGATGCTTGTAGTATATCACATTAAATATGAAAAAAACAAGCAATTATAACTTTTTTCTATGTATTTATAGAATTATTACATTGTCAAAAGCAAGAATCCTTTTATAATAGTAATAAATGGAGGTTCGCTATGGTGTATTATGCTTTGATAATGCTCTCTGTTGTGATGTTCGGTGGCGGCTTTGGACTTCAGGACCTGTATCGAAGAAAGCGAGGAAGCGGCATTCGGGTTAGCATGGAGTCGACGTGCATTGGTGCCTTATCGGGACTAATGGTTCTGCTGGCAATAAACGGATTTGTCTTTGAATATACGCCCTTCACACTGCTGATGGCGACACTTTCGGCGATCAACTCTATGGCATTTACGTTTTGCGCCTTTCGTGCCCTTAATTATATCAATTTATCTTTATTTTCGGTTTTTTCTATGCTTGGCGGAATGGTATTGCCCTTTTTTCATGGAATCTTCTTTTATAATGAGGTATTTACTCTTGCAAAGAGTATTTGCGTACTATTTATCCTTGCTGCGCTGGCTTTTACAGTTGAGAAGGGTGAGAAGAGGAATGGAGCTGTATTTTATGTAGGCATTTTTGTTTTGAACGGTATGGCGGGCGTTATATCCAAGATCTTTGCTTCAAGCGATTTGCCAAAGGCAAGCGAGGCTGGATATAGCGTATTGTGCGCGGCGGTAACCGTGCTACTGTCAGGAATCGTCTGGCTTTTGCTCTCCGTTTCGGAAAGGCATAGATTCCGTGACCGGGGCACCGCAAACCACAAGTTGGAAAGAAAAACGGTTTGGCAATCATATGGCATAGGTGCATTGTACGGAATCGTAAATAATGTGGCAAATTTTTTACTTATTATTGCTCTTGCCAATGTGGAAGCATCGGTGCAGTACCCTATGATCACGGGCGGTACGATGATCGTTTCTACAGTGATCAGCTATTTTGGAGATAAGAAGCCCAACAGACGTGAAATCATCAGCGTTGCTTTGGCGTTTTTGGGAACGTTGGCGTTATTTGCCATTCCCATTTAAAATATAACACAAATAAAAAAAGGAGAAACAACCATTATGAAAAAAATTAGACTTGGTGTGTTTGGAGTAGGCAGAGGCATGGATTTAGCAGGGTCATTTATGCTTCTTGGTGCTGAAATCGTTGCTGTTTGCGATTACCACAAGGAGCGCCGCGAGAATGCTATGCAATACTTGGATAAGTCTGTTGTTGTGTATGAGCGCTTCGATGAGTTTATCAAGCATCCTATGGATGTTGTAATTCTGGCAAACAATTTTTATCAGCACGCTCCTTATGCAGTGGAGTGCTTTAAGCGTAATATTCACGTTTTCAGCGAATGTATCGCGAACGGAACAATGGGCGAGGGTGTAGAGCTTGTGCGTGCGTTTGAAAAAAGCAAGAGTATTTATATGCTTGCTGAGAATTATCCTCAGATGCTGTTCAATCGCGAGATGAAGAGAATTGTCGATAGCGGCACACTTGGAAAGATTTTGTATGCCGAAGGTGAATATAATCACCCCGTTGACCCTTGGGATACGGGTTATACAAAAACGTTTAGTTTCTATGAGAAGCATTGGCGTCATTTCCTGCCGGCAACTTATTATATTACGCATTCGTTGGGTCCTGTTATGAATGCTACAGGAGCTACGCCCAAAAAGGTATCAGCATTTGCTATGTATGCACCGATTGAGGGAGATGTTCCCAATGCATCGCACAACGCTGATCAGGCGGCAAACATCACTACGTTTAACGATGATGGCTCTGTATTCCGTATTACAGCCTGCGCGCGTTACGGCGCACATCATAATGCATATCGCATATGCGGCACAAAGGGGCAGATTGAAAATTTGCGCGGCATGGATGAGCAGGTAATGCTTCGCTATAATCCATGGGATCTTCCCGAGGGCGCAGAAAGTACAAGACTGTATACTCCCGATTGGAACGACAAGGACGAAGAGATCATAAATAAGTCCGGACACGGAGGTGGAGACTATCTCACTGTGCGTATGTTCTTGGATTGCGTAAAGCAGGGCAAGCAGCCCCCCCACCCGTTTGATATTTATTCGGCAACGGCGATGTCGTCGGTGGCAATTTTGGGACACAGATCGGTTTTGGAAGGCGGTAAGGTTTACGATATCCCCGATTTTCGAAAGGAAGAGGACAAAAAAATCCACGAAAACGATTATCTGACACCCTTCTGGGGCGATGACGGTAGCGCACCGACGTTGCCTTGCTGCTCAAATCCTGATTATAAGCCCACCGAAAAGCAGATGGAATTGTATTTCGAGGAGTTGAAAAAACAATAAAATCCGTAATAAAGGCGCCGTAATAGTATTCTTTGGGGCAGTGCATAGCAAGGCACACAGGAAGTAATGGCTATAACTTCTCCGGCGGAGGAATGACGGCAAAGGGACCATATTATACGTAAGTATTTGCGGACATTTGCTATATTGGAACAGTTCTTAAGAGGTAAATATTTCAAGTTGTAATTTTGTCCTGTAACCATAGAAAAAATAACCTTTCAAGTTTAGGCTTGAGAGGTTATTTTTATGTGAAATGAATTTTGTAAGTCGATCGTTAGTTCACCCCAGCAAGGCTTTAAAGTTTGCGCCTTGATTTTGCTTAGATTGTGTGCTATAGTTTTATATAGAAAAGGTGTGCTGTTATGAGGAGCCTTTTTGTATGCGTTAAAGGAGAAAAACTATGGATAATAAAAAGCTTAGCGTTTTGTTTGTAGGGAACAGCTATACATATTTTAATGATATGCCTTATAATGCTTTTACGGAGGCTGCGAGGTTAGACGATTATGACATTGAAGTAACGGAAATAACTTGCGGTGGGTATCGTCTTTGCCAATTTGCTAACCCAGAAGATGCGGAAGGGAAGCGTTTGCGTGAAGCGATACAGGGTAAGCGGTACGACTGCGCTGTGCTTCAGGAGCAAAGCACAACCCCGATAAAAGACGAAGCGTTGTTTTTAGCAGGCGTTTCGAGCTTGAAGGAGCTGATTAGTGCCGATAGATTTGTTTTGTATGCAACGTGGGGACGTAATGACGGAAGCGAAGACCTTGTTTATCTTGGGCTTACGCGTGAGGGAATGACGGACAAGCTTAGCGCCGCGTACAACAAGGCAGGCAGGCTGTACGATATGAAAGTTGCAGAGGTAGGCAAAGCGTTCCTTGCGTACTCTGTAGACTATAATAAGGACGAGCTTTACGATCCGGACGGAAGCCATCCATCTGCAAAGGGCAGCGAGATAGCTGCAAAGAAAATATGGGAACAAGTGATGTGATATGATGAACGATAAAACGCAGCTTGGTGGAACATATCAAAACCCTTTAATGGAGGGTGGGGACCCCTTTGTTTTAACTTACGGCGGCAAATATTACCTGTACGCAACCAATGCCGTTGACGGTTTCCGCGTGTTTGTTTCCAACGATATGGCGCGGTGGGAATATAAGGGCTATTGCCTAAAAAAAGGGGATGTGAAAGGCAAAAAATGGTTTTGGGCGCCTGAGATAATTGAAAAAAACGGAAAATTCTATATGGTTTACGTTGCCGACGAGCATTTGGGCATAGCTATTGCAAGTGACCCGCTGGGGCCGTTTACACAAACGGAGAAGAAGTGGCTTAGCGAAAAACAAGCAATCGACGGGCATTTCTTCGTGGACGATGACGGAACGGTTTATTTATATTACGTTCGGTTTTGCAACGGCAACCGGATATATATGTCTAAAATGAACGAGGATTTAAGCGGCTTTGACGAGGCTAACGAGCGTTTTATATTGCGCGCGGATTCGGAATGGGAGCTTAAGGATTGTGAAGTGGCAGAGGGGCCTTTTGTGCTAAAGCATAAGGGAAAGTATTACTTAACGTATTCGGCTAACCACACCAGAAGCGAGGATTACGCTATCGGCTATGCAGTTTCCGATTCGCCTTATGGCCCGTTCGTAAAATACGAGGGGAATCCGATTTTACACAAAACGAAAGAAGTGAACGGCACAGGGCATCACAGCTTTACAAGGTCTGTTAACGG
The DNA here is from genome assembly GCA_045592105.1 of Eubacteriales bacterium. Lineage (GTDB taxonomy): Bacteria > Bacillota > Clostridia > Oscillospirales > CAG-382 > SIG636. The sequence continues at coordinate 10,424 of JAZNUB010000053.1, forward strand.
GGAAGAGCTTATTTGCATCTATCATCGCCATTGCAGTAAGAAGCAGTTCCTGCCGCGGTTTGTTTGCGCCGATAGGGCGGGGTTTGAAGCCAACGATAAAGGCGAGGACGTGCTTAAGATTTATGGGCCTACAACCGAGCCGCAAAAGGCTTTTTGAGGATAAAAGGAGGGATAGCGTGATTTATACAAGCAGATTCGTTTTGCCAAGCGAGCGTGCGGAAATAAACGTTGTAAAAAAAGAGCAACGCACCTGCTTTAATACCTTCTATCCCTTTAATATATTTCCCTCAAAGGGGCTAAATAAAGTAGAGCTTGAAGATATAACGATATTGTACGGGGGTAACGGCTCCGGCAAAAGCACGCTTATCAACGTGATGGCGCGCAAATTAAATGCTGTGCGCTATTCGGAATTTAATGATGCCCCTCTTTTTGAGCGATATGTTCAAATGTGTTCTGTGGAATACAACCGTATACCCAAAGCAAGCTATGTTCTTACAAGTGACGACGTTTTTGGCTACGTTCTAAACGCACGCGCAATAAACGAAAATATCGGTAATCAGCGCAATGAATTGTTTGATAAATACGTTGCCGTTCACAACGAGGCGGTGCACAACCCCGAAATAATGAGGCTTAAAGGGCTTGACGATTACGAGCGATGGAGCACCACCATGGAGATACTATCGCCTAAGCGTACTCAATCCAATTACATAAGAAAGCGCGTTGCGCAGGATATAGACCTGCATTCGAACGGGGAAACGGCAATGCGTTATTTCCTTGACCGTATTGATGAGGACGCGTTGTATTTTCTGGACGAGCCTGAAAACAGCCTTTCCATCGAATTGCAACTAAAGCTTGCGGAATACATTGCCGCAACGGTTAGGGCAACAAGAAGCCAATTTGTTATTGCAACGCATTCTCCTATCCTTCTTTCTATGAAAAATGCAAAAATATATAATTTGGATAGCTACCCCGCGGCTGTTTGTAATTGGACGGAATTACCAAACGTGCGTAAATATTTTAACTTTTTTATGGAACACAAAGAAGAGTTTTTGTAAGGTGGTGAAATAGATGATAGACGTTTCTGTTTGGATGCAAACCTTTTTTAAAACGCTAAACAATGCATTTGCAGATCGTGTGTGGTTTGTTGGGGTGCAAGGGAGCTATGGGCGCGGCGAAGCAACTGAGAACAGCGATATTGACCTTGTTGTGATACTGGACCAACTGCTTCCCTCTGATATAGAAAAGTATAATTCGGTTTTAGATACTCTTTCGCACAGAGAGCTTATGTGTGGCTTTCTTTCGGGAAAAAGCGAGCTGTTTAATTGGGATACAGCCGACCTTTTTCAGTTTTACCACGATACAAAGCCCATATACGGAAGCTTGGATGCGTTGCTACCGCTTATAGACGATAAGGCGGTATACAGGGCTGTAAAAACCGGAGCTTGCAATATTTATCACGGCTGTGTGCATAATATGCTGTATGAAAAGAACGCCGAGCTTTTGGCAAACTTATATAAATCCTCGGTATTTGTTATGCAGGCAACGGTATTTTTGCAAAGCGGAGAATATATAAGCAAGCACAATGCGTTGGCACAAGCGGTTTCGAAAGAAAGCAGATATATTGTGGATACCTTTTTTGAGTTTAAAAATGGAAAAGCTGTTGAGTTTGAAAAAGCTTCTATCGCGTTATTTAACTGGGCAAAATCAATTATCAACAACGTGGCGTCTTGACGTACAAAACACAAAAACAAGGCTGACAAGGATTATATTTCAATCCATGCCAGCCTTTTGTGTTTTTAATTATCCGTTTGCCTTTTCCATATCCTTTTTGCGGATCTCAACGCGCCTTACCTTGCCGCTGATGGTCTTGGGTAGCTCATCAACAAACTCCACTATTCTGGGGTACTTATAAGGTGCGGTATGCGTTTTAACGTATTCTTGAACCTCTTTTTTAAGCTCGTCGGTACCAACCGTGCCTTTTGTAAGCACTATCGTAGCCTTTACAATCTGCCCACGCACCTCGTCCGGCACGGGGGTTATAGCACATTCAAGCACATACGGAAGCTCCATAATAACGCTTTCTATCTCAAACGGCCCGATGCGGTAGCCGGAGGATTTGATTACATCGTCGATACGGCCAACGTACCAAAGGTATCCGTCCTCGTCCATAGTAGCCTGGTCGCCCGTGTGGTAGTAACCGTCGTGCCAAACGTCGGCAGTTTTCTCCTCGTCAAGATAGTAGCCGATGAACAAACCGCAAGGCGTACCGTCCTTCGTGCTTATGCAGATCTCGCCCACGTCGCCTGTTGCGCACTCGTTTCCGTCCGGGTCAAGCAAAACAACGTTGTAAAGCGGGCTTGGCTTACCCATAGAGCCGATCTTGGGCGTGGAGCCAACGAAGTTGGCGATAGAAAGCGTTGTTTCGGTCTGACCAAAGCCTTCCATAATGGTAAGCCCTGTTGCCTTCTTAAACTGATTGAAAACCTCGGGGTTAAGCGCTTCGCCTGCTGTGGTTGCGTACTGGATAGAGGAAAGGTCGTATTTAGACAAATCCTCTTTAATGAAGAACCTATACATAGTAGGCGGCGCGCAGAAGGTGGTTATATTATACTTCTTGAATAGGGGAAGTATATCCTCGGAACGGAACCTGTCAAAATCATAGGTGAATACTGCCGCTTCGCACAGCCATTGACCGTAAAGCTTGCCCCAAAGCGCCTTGCCCCAGCCCGTATCGGAGATGGTAAAGTGCAGCCCGTTGGGGTTTACGTTGTGCCAATGCCTTGCGGTGGGGTAGTGGCCCAGCGCGTATTTATAGGAGTGGGTTGCGATGCGGGGATAGCCCGTTGTGCCGGAGGTAAACAGCATAAGCATAGGGTCGTTACCGCAGGGAGAGCTTTCGTTGCGGTCATAATGGGTGCTGAAGCGTTCCATTTCAACGTTAAAATCACACCAACCGTCACGCTTGCCGCCCACAAGCACCTTTACCATATCGGGGAACTGTGCCGCTGCCTTTTCGGCTTCCGTTGCAACGTCACCGTCGGCGGTACAAACTATCGCCTTAACCCTTGCGGCTTTGTATCTGTACTCAAAATCGTGCTCTACAAGCTGGTTTGTTGCGGGTATAGCGATAGCACCAATCTTGTGCAAAGCAAGCATACAGAACCAAAATTGGTAATGACGCTTAAGCACAAGCATAACCGTGTCGCCCCTCTTGATGCCAAGCGATTCAAAGTAGTTAGCCGTTTTGGCAGAGTACCTTTTCATATCGCGGAAGGTGAATTTACGGTCACTCTTATCGTTAGCCACCCATTGCATCGCAAGCTTGTCGGGCGTTTTTTCAGCAATAGCATCCACGCAGTCAAAAGCAAAGTTAAACTTATCGTCGTTCTTAAAGCTTATGCCGTTGAACACGCCGTGCTCGTCATAAGAGGATACGATAAAGTTATCCGCAACGGTTGTTGCATTGCTTTCCGCAACAGCCGCTTTTGTGGCGATATACGGAGCTTCGGGGTATTCCTCGCTTACCTCGCCGTCCTGCGGGTTTAAAACAACAGCGTGAAATTCACAGCCGCCCTCGCTTACAGCTATCATCCCGTGGGGGATGAGGCTGTTATAAAATATAGAATCGCCTTCGTTAAGCACGTCAACGTGGTTACCAACCTGCACCTTAAGCGAGCCTTTAACTATAACGTCAAACTCCTGCCCGTTGTGAGAGCTAAGCTTGATAGGTGCGTTTTGCTCCTCCGCAAGGTAGGGGAACTTAACAAGAAACGGCTCTGCCAGCTTTTCCTTAAATTTAGGTGCAAGGTTGTTGTATACAAAGCCCTTCTTCTTTACTATCTTAAGCCCTTCGCCTTTTCTTGTTATTGCAAAGGATGTTAGGGTAGAGCTTCTGCCTTCAATAAGGTCAACAACCTCAACGTCACAAGCCTTAGCGCACTTGTAAATGAACGTAAAGCTAAAATCCGATTCACCGGACTCCAACAGCTTATAATCCTCCAACGATACGCCCGTAAGCTTTGCAAGCTCCTCTTGCGTGTAGCCTTTTGCTTCACGAAGGCCCTTAATTCTGCCTGCAATCTCCTTCAAGTTAAAATCCATTTTTTTGCTCCTTTCACTTCTTGTGCCTCCAATGCGGAAGCTGAAATATACAAGCCTTGAATAAAACAAAAAAACTCGTCCCAAAAATTACTTTTTGAGACGAGTATTAAACCCGCGGTACCACTCAAATTGCGAAACTTATAAAAATCTCGCCACTCTTCAGGCTCTAACAAGCCCTTTGCTTTAACGCAGCATTACGGAAGGAGCCTACTTGCTAAAAAGCTTTCGATCCTCCGACTCGGAAGTGATGGGTCATTGGAAAGCATCGCCATTGGCTCGCAGCAACCGCCAACTCTCTCAAGGCTCCTCAATCCGACCGTCTTCGTCACAGTCGTTTTTTTGTGATATTCAATTGCTACACGAATTATACTACCGTAAAATTCAAATGTCAATAGCTTTTTATAAAAAAATATGGGTTTTTATAAATATTTTTAAAGCCTTGCTTGCATAATGTATGTATGCTATAATTAAGCTACAATAATAGATGACAGGAGAACAAACGGTGTCCGTTTTTGATGAAATATACAGTGTTGTTAAATTAATACCCAAAGGCAAGGTTGCAACCTATGGGCAAATTGCGGCGGCGGTAGGCAACCCGCGCTTGGCACGGGTTGTTGGCTACGCTCTGCACGTAAACCCGTATCCCGATATAATCCCGTGTTATAGGGTGGTAAACCGCGATGGCAAAACCGCGCCCTCCTTCGCTTTTGGCGGAGAGGGTGTTCAGCGCGGCAAGCTTGAAGCGGAGGGCGTTAGGTTTAAAGCAGACGGTTGTATAGATTTAAGCTTATACGGCTGTGAGTTAGAGGATTTGTTAAGCAATGAAGAACAGTAAAAGGCAAACGGTACAGCACCCCATTAATCCGCTGTATAACGAAAGCTCCGCGGTGCTGATACTTGGTAGCTTCCCATCGCAAAAGTCAAGGGAACAGGCGTTTTTTACGCTCACAAGCAAAATAGGTTTTGGGTGGTGCTTGCAAAGGTGTTCGGTGCGGCTGTGCCTGAAACGGTGGAGCAAAAAAAGGCGTTTTTGCTGTCGCACGGTGTTGCACTGTGGGATGTAATAGCCTCTTGCGAAATTGCAGGCAGTGCAGACAGCACCATAAAAAACGTTATACCAAACGATATCAGCGTAATAACCGATTCCGCCGATATTAAAGCTATATTTGTGAACGGCAAAACCGCGGCGCGCTGTTATGATAAATACATAAAACCAAGCCTTGGCAGGGAAGCGGTATACCTTCCATCAACGTCGCCCGCGAACGCCGTGTGGACGGAAGAAATGCTTTTAAAAGCGTGGCAAACCGTTGCAGAGCGCGCAAAGGCACTTTAGCTTGCGCTATTGGTTGCCGTTCGTTATCACACCGCAAGCAAGCTTTTCGCCTGCGTTTCCTCCCGGTTGGCTTGTAAAATCATCGGGGGCCGAGTGTATAATAACGGTTTTCCCAATTATTTCGTCAACAGTAAAGCGGTTAGTTATAAATGCGCTGAAAGCATATCCGTTTGTGCTAAACAAGGGCGGCATATCACCTGCATGGTACGGGTGTGGGCAGCTTTTAGGGTTATAATGCGTTCCCGCGTCCGAGAACGGGTCGCTTTTGGTTCCCGTGCAGCTTTCTCCGCCGTGGATATGTATGGCGAATATCGGGCTATCGCAAAGCGTTGGCTTTTTAGGCAAGCCGCGCGCTTCGGTTATCACTAAAGTACCACGGCGAACGCTGTAAAAGCGCACGTAGCCAAATATACCGTTGCCTCTGATAATAGCCCAAGCGTTCGGGCTTTTATTAAGCATACCTTCAAAGTTTAATTGTTGGTTATTCATAAGGCACCTCATATCTTTTTTATGAGTATATGAGATCTTACGAAAATCTGTTACAAACAATTAAGCGGCTGTAAAAACCTTTGCTTTTACATCCCCTTTACATTACTTCATTCTGGGTGGGTTTTGATAAGTCCCTTGGATTTTGTCTGCGGCATAGCCGTATAAAATGTCACGCCATACAGAGTATAGCTTTATCTGCGGATGGCAGTAGTTGTCCATAGAGGATTCCTTGGGCAGATACCCGTAATCGTCTGCAAAGCAGTTGCTAACGTCGATATAATCAAGCCCCATAGCGTTACAATACTCAAGCACAAAATGGTTGTAATCCCTTTGCCTAAAGCAAGTGCGGTAGTCGTTAAGGTTGGGGCGGTAGCTTTCACCGTCCTTGGTAAAATAGGTGGAGCTTAGAAGAATAATCTCAACATCAGGCTTAACTGCGCGGATATTTGTAATAATTTTGTCAAGGCATTTTTTAACGCTGCTTGTTGTTACATAGCCAAAATCGTTAAGCCCAAAGCCTATAAACACCTTGTTGGGGTTGGTAAGTGCCACCATCTGCCAAATATTACGCTTTTGCCCTTGATAAAGCGGGTGCATAGAGGAAGCGGTTACGGCAGACAGAGCGTTGTGGAAGCCGTAGGAAGCACTCGTGTGGAATACCATACCTTGAAAAACCTTTTCATACATAGAGGTATAAAGCTTTAACCCGTTAGCAACCGAGTCGCCAACAAACAGCGCATCGTCAAAATAATGGTCAAGCTCCTCAGCGGTAAAGCCGTGATAATCTCTGTCCTGCTGGTCACGCAGGTCGTTTATCCAAACCTCGCCATACTGGCTATGGTCAACGGATATATCGGGCGAGCTGATTGGCGGAACGTTTATATCAGGTACCGAGGATGTAGGGGGTGTGCTTTCAACACTTTCGTCCTCAGAGCTATTTTCCACGCTTACATCAACGCTTTCGGTATCAACCGTTTCGTTGCTTATATCGTCAGAGCTTTCCACTGAGGGCAGAGAAGACTCCTCTTTGCTTTCTACAACGGGGTATGAAAACAGGATATCGCTATTACTGCTTTCAAAGCTGTCCACACTGTTGTCAACCTTATTGTCTGTAGCGCAGGCTGTGACAAAAATCGACAATAAAGCTAAAACAACACACAAAAATTTTTTCATAAACATACCTCCAAAAAGGTTAAACGTTCATCTATGGTAAATATAATACGCCAAAACGGTGCGCTCCTTACCTGTAACGATGTCAAACCCCGTAATGGTAACACCTTGCAGGCTCAAAAACTCCCAAGCGGACATAGATTCAATAGGCGTGCGGAATTTTTCCTCACCGTCAGCCATAACAACAAGGTCCTTACCGACAATGCTTATAAACCCATCCCTTCCTATGATGCGCTCGTCGTTATCCTCGCGCTCGATAAGATAGCGTATGTGCTTTTCGTTAATTTTATTAGCCATCCATAGCTTATATTTATAGCTATCCGTGTTTTTAGGCGGCTTTTCTTTGCGAAAGTTGGTAAAAAGACCCATAATACTTCACCTTTTTAAACTGTTTGCGGCAGCTTTAAGCTGCCGCAAAATTATCTACGGATTAATTAACTTATCTATTTCTCTTGCAAGCGGGTAGAAGTAAGAATCGTTCTTGCTGCTGTAGTTGTACGGGTTATGTGTAAGTACAACAAGCAAATACGGATCATCGGAATGAACTATACCTGCATCGTGGTAATAGTAGCTCATACTGCCGCTTTTATGTGCAACAGCGTGCTCGCCGTTCAATGCCTTTTTAATAATGGGGTTTGTTGCGGTTAAAAACGCATTATAAAGCTGCTTGCCGTATTCAGAAGTGCTTGCAAAGTTGTAAATTTCTGCCCACCACAAAGCCTCGTCAATAGCAGAAACGTTGGGCCAATTACTGTCAAAATTAGCGTAATTGGGGCAACCAAGGTTAGCCGCGTATGCCATAAGCTGCTGTTTGTTGATGTAACGCTGAAGCATTGTATATGCGGAGTTATCGCTGTATACAATAGAATATTCCGCAACTGTTTTAAGCGAATAAATCGTGCCGAAAGCGCTACCCTTAATTATACCCGAACCGGGATAATAATCCGCACCCGTGTAGGTAAGCGGTGTGTTAAGGTTGTAAACGCCTGCCTCTGCCTGCTTAAAGGTGAACAGCGAAGCCAAAGCCTTGTAAGAGGAAGCACATCTGTAAAGCGCGTTTGCGTTGTATGCTATGGTAGCACCGTCAGAAATACGAACGGCAATAAAAGAGCATTTGTTGTAGCCGCTGTTGATTGCGTTCATAAGTGCCGTAGTATCGGCAGGGATATCGTTACGAGAGGACTGGAATATATCAAGCCCTGAAGAATATGTATGGCTTTTAATTGTAAACGCCAAGCCGGAATTGTTAACAAGCGGGGGCGTTGTTACAGTACCAACGGGCGGCTTGGTTTGAGTGCTGCCTGTGTTGCCGTTGCTTCCTGTATTGTTGTTATTACCCGTGTTGCCCGTGCCTTGGTTATTATTGGTGCCGCCACCCATAATAACGCGGTTATCATCAGGCTTGGGGATAGAGCCGCCAAAGTTTGTTTCACCAAACAATATATCAAACGGGTCGGAATCGCCCTCAAAATCGGTATCAAAGCCGATATTGATATCGGGCTTAGAAAGGTCAGACGGTAAATCTGCATCAACTGTACCGCCATCGGGTGTAACCGTGGCTAAAGGCGGGAAGGATGGGGAATTGGTGCCAACTGTGCCGCCACCCTCGAAAAGGTTAGTTACAGCCCCTACTATCGCGCCCAAGATAAGCGCGGCAAGCACGAAAGAGCAAGCCAACCTTTGTATAATTAATTTCATAAATAATAATCTCCTGTAAGGCACAAACAATGCCATTATTCAATGTTTGCATAATTTTACTTATACAAAGTCTACCATATAACCCCATCTTTGTCAAGTATATTTTTGAAATCGGTTGACAAACGCTGTTAAATAGTGGTAAAATCTGCTGTAAAATTGTATATAAGGAGTGCTTATTATGGATTATAAGGGCTTAAAAACGGAGCAAATAAATCAGAACAGCTTGCATATTGACGAGATGGATACTTTGGATATGGTTAAGCTTATAAACGAGGAGGATAAAAAGGTTGCGTTTGCGGTAGAAAAAGCAAGCGAGGACCTTGCCAAAGCAATAGATTTAACGGCTGAACGGCTTAAAAACGGCGGTAGGCTGTTTTATGTTGGTGCAGGCACCTCGGGCAGGCTTGGTATATTGGATGCTTCTGAATGCCCTCCAACCTATGGCACACCGTATGAGCTTGTTCAAGGAGTTATAGCAGGCGGTAACGATGCCGCATTCCGCGCGGCGGAGGGAGCCGAGGATAGCGGTGAGGCGATGGTGGAACAGCTAAAGGAGCGCGGCTTTTGCGGCAAGGACGTTTGCGTTGGTATTTCCGCAAGCGGTAGCGCACCCTGCATACACGGCGCTTTGATCTACGCGCGCAGCATAGGGGCGGCAACTATATCGGTACAATGCAACGAAAATAGCACGGCTATCCCTTTGTCCGACGTTGCCATAGTTGCCGTTGTCGGGCCTGAGGTTATCAGCGGCAGTACCCGTATGAAGGCGGGCACGGCAACAAAGCTTATACTTAACACGCTTTCCACAGGCGTTATGGTAAAGCTTGGCAGGGTAAAGGGCAACCAGATGATATATATGCGCCCAACTAATAAAAAGCTGGCGGACAGAGCCGTTAGAATAATAATGGAGCAAACGGGCAGAAGCTATGAAGAAAGCAATGCCGCACTTGAAGCTGCAAGCGGCAGCATAAGCGCGGCGATTGATGCTCTTAAATAAATTGTGATATTATGGCATTGGAAACGCGAAAGCCTTTTTCGGTTAAGCAAACCTTACCGTCTTTATAAGTAACAAAGCCGTTATCTATCAGGTGCTTTGGCACGCTTTTGCTTAATTCAACGCCTTCGGATAGCCTAAGCCCAAGCATAATACGCTCCTCCTCCGCTTCGCTATCGCTTATTTCACAAGCGGTATTAAATGTGGTGGGCGATAGATAGCCAAGCTTGCTGTTATTAATATATGCTTGAAGGTTTTCTTCTGTGTAAAAACGGCGGTTTTTGTAAAACGAGTGCGCGCCCGCGCCGAAGCCAAAATACGGTGTTCGCTTCCAATACCCCGTGTTGTGGCGTGATTGGTAGCCGTTAAGCGCGAAATTAGATATCTCGTAGTGCTTGTATCCCGCGCCGTTCAGCATAGAACAAACTAATTCGTATTGCCTTTCCTCTTCCTCCTCATCGGGGAAGGAAAGGCTTTCTTTTTTTGCCCAAAGCGGTGTACCCTCCTCCACGGAAAGCCCATACACGGAGATATGCTGCGGTTTAAGCGAAAGAAGCGTTTTAACGCTATGCTCAAGCATTTTTGTGGTTTCGTGGGGTAAAGCAAATATCAAATCTGCGCTGATATTGTTAAACCCCGCTTTAAGCGCGTTGTCGTAGCAGTGCAAAAAATCCTCTGCGCTGTGCGCCCTGTTAAGAAGCCGAAGCGTTTCGGGGTTAAAGCTTTGCGCGCCTATCGACAAACGGTTTGCACCCGCCTCCTTAAGCAAGCACATCCCGTTAAGGTTTATAGTTTTAGGGTTAAGCTCCACCGTTATTTCGGCGTTATCGGAAAGCGCAAATTTGCGCTTAATAGCGGTAATAAGCCTTGCAAGCCGTGTTGCGCCAACAACGCTGGGCGTACCTCCGCCAAAGTAAACGGTACATACCTCGAAACCATCCTCGGCAAAGCCTTCGGTTTGGCGTATCAGCGCTTCAACGTAGGCTTCAATAACCTCTTCCGAAACACAAGGAAGCGAATAGAAAGCGCAATAAGCGCATTTTGACAGGCAAAAAGGGAAGTGATAGTAAAGCTGAAGCTTTTCCATCCCTATTCGTCCAGCTTTAAAACAGCCATAAAGGCTTCTTTAGAAAGCTCTACGCTACCGAGCGAGCGCATCTTCTTTTTGCCTTCCTTTTGCTTTTCCAAAAGCTTCTTTTTACGCGTTATATCGCCGCCATAGCATTTTGCAAGCACGTCCTTACGCAACGCACGCACGGTTTCTCTTGCAATAATCTTTCCGCCAACAGCCGCTTGCACAGGTACCTCAAACAGCTGGCGCGGGATGTTATCCTTAAGCTTTTCAACTATACGCCTTGCGCGCGCATAGGATTTATCCGCATGCACGATAAAGGAAAGCGCATCCACGTTTTCGCCGTTAAGCAAAAAGTCCAGCTTAATAAGCTTGGAGGGGTTATAGCCCGCGTGCTCGTAATCCAAGGACGCATAGCCTTTTGTTTTGGATTTCAAGGCATCAAAAAAGTCATAAATTATTTCGTTAAGAGGAAGTATATAGTGCAGCTCCGCACGGTCTCCCGCAACGTATTTCATATCAATAAACGTACCGCGCCTGTCCTGACAAAGCTCCATAATACTGCCCACATAAGTGGTGGGAGTAATAACGGTTGCGTTTACAATAGGCTCTGCCGCTTCCTCTATCTCGTCGGGCGTGGGATAGTTCGTGGGGTTGTCTATATACTTAACCTCGCCGTTTTTATAAGTTATCTTGTAAATAACGCTGGGGGCTGTGGTAATAAGGTCAAGGTTAAACTCTCTTTCAAGCCTTTCCTGTATTATCTCCATGTGCAAAAGCCCCAAGAAACCGCAACGGAAGCCAAAGCCTAAAGCGGCTGACGTTTCGGGCTCAAAGTTAAAGGCGCTGTCGTTAAGGCGCAGCTTTTCCAAAGCATCCTTCAAGTCCTCGTACTTAGCACCGTCTGCGGGATAAATTCCGCTGTATACCATCGGCAAAACCTTTTTAAAGCCGGGCAGCGGCTCGCTTGCGGGAGATGCTGAGAGGGTAACGGTGTCACCAACCTCGGTATCGGCAATGCTTTTTATGCTTGCGGTAAGGTATCCAACCTCACCTGCGGAAAGCACACCCTTGGGGTTAAAACCAAAGGTTGAAAGCGTGCCTACCTCAACAAGCTCAAACTCTGCACCCGTGTGCATCATCCGCACGGTGTCACCTACCTTAACGGTGCCGTCCATAACGCGGATGTATACTATAACGCCCTTGTAGGAGTCATAGCAGGAGTCAAATATCAAAGCCTTAAGCGGCGCGTTAGCATCGCCCTTAGGTGCGGGCACAGCCTTAACTATCTGCTCCAGCACGTCCTTTATATTAGTACCAAGCTTTGCAGAGATTTCAGGAGCATCGTCGGCAGGGATGCCAACTATTTCCTCAACCTCTTCCTTCGCGCCTGCTATATTCGCGCTTGGAAGATCTATTTTGTTAATAACGGGCAATATTTCTAAATCGTTATCTATAGCAAGATAAGCGTTTGCCAGCGTTTGCGCCTGTATACCCTGTGTTGCATCAACAACAAGCAAAGCCCCCTCGCAGGATTGCAAGGAGCGCGAAACCTCATAGTTAAAGTCAACGTGGCCGGGTGTGTCTATAAGGTTCATATCGTACAGCTCGCCATCGTCGGCTTTATACTTAAAGTTTACAGCACGCGCTTTGATGGTGATACCGCGCTCACGCTCAAGCTCCATATTGTCAAGCATACGGTCAACAACATCGCGCTTAGACACAGCCTCCGTATATTCCAGCAGTCTGTCCGCCAACGTGGATTTACCGTGGTCAATATGTGCGATTATTGAAAAATTGCGAATTTTAGAAATATCCATATTATCACTCACTAATGATTATTTGTCCTTGATGAAGTTCCAACTGCTGCGGCACATATCCTCCAAAGAGCGTGTAGCGCGCCAACCAAGCTCTACAAACGCTTTTTCGGGGTTAGCGTATACCTCAGGCACGTCGCCGGGTCTGCGCGGGCAAACCTTATAAGGCACGTCAACGCCGTTTACGTCGATAAACGTGTGTATCAGCTCATAAACGCTGTAGCCTGTACCCGTACCGAGATTGTAGATGTGTACGCCCTGGCTGTTTTCAATCTTGTTAAGCGCGGCAAGATGCCCATCCGCCAAGTCGCAAACGTGGATATAGTCACGCACACCGGTACCGTCTTTAGTGGGGTAATCGTCACCAAATACGGTAAGAGATTGCATAATCCCCTTTGCGGCTTGACAAAGCCTGGGCATAAGGTTGTTGGGGATGCCGTTGGGGTTTTCACCGATAAGCCCGCTATCGTGCGCGCCGATAGGGTTGAAATAACGTAATAGCGCAACGGAGAAGTCTTTATGTGCAACGCACATATCTTTAAGGATGCCCTCGATATACAGCTTCGTTCTGCCGTAGGGGTTGGTTGCGCTGTTGGGCGCGCTTTCATCAATCGGAACGGTTTCAGGCTCGCCGTAAACGGTTGCGCTGGAGGAGAAAACGATGCGTTTTGTGCCGTATTCCTCCATCAGCTCCAGCAGATTAACAGTACCGCTGATGTTGTTGTTGTAGTACATAAGAGGCTTTTCCACAGATTCACCAACAGCTTTAAGCCCTGCAAAGTGGATAACAGCATCAATACTGTTTTCGGTAAAGATTTTACGCATGCTTTCTTTATCCTTTAAATCGGCGTTATAGAAAGCAAAATCCTTGCCTGTAAGCTCTTTTATAGCGTCTAAAGTAGAAGGACTGCTGTTGTAAAAGTTGTCCATACCAACAATTTCTCTGCCGCTTTGCAAAAGGGCAACGGCTGTATGGGAGCCAATGTAGCCTGCAATGCCTGTAACGAGTATCATAATAATCTCCTTATTTTACAATATTAATTTCTATCAAAAAAGCCGTAAAGGAATATCCGTTACGGCTTTTTGTTTAACATAATTAGTTAGCCTAAGCTTCTTTCTTAACGTCCTTCTTCTTGGAGCGAAGAACAGACCAAATAGGAGCAGAAAGGAATACAGAGGAGAACAAACCGGCGATTATACCGATAATCAAGGGAAGTGCAAACGCCTTGATGGATTCAACACCGAGGATGTAAACCAAAACGATGGTTACAAGCGTTGTAATGGTTGTGTTGATGGAACGAAGCATCGTGGAATGAACGCCATCGTTTGCCGCGGTATCAAAATCAGCCTTGTCTTTGTTGTAGTTTTCACGGATACGGTCGAAAATAACGATGGTTGCGTTAATGGAGTAACCGAGAATTGTAAGACAAGCGGGGATGATATCCAATGTAAGCTCCCAGCCGAATATAGCATAGAAGGTGAACATTACGAATAGATTGAAGAACAAGCAAAGCACGCTGGAAGTACCGGAAGCAAACTGCTTAAATCTGAACGCAATGTAAACGAACATCAAAACAATTGCAATAGCTGCCGCAATAAGAGCGGTTTTGGTTTGAGCCGCAGCGCGGTTCTTACTGATAGTGCTGATATCTTCGTTTTCAACGGCATATTTAGCGTCTATCTTAGAAACAAGCTGTTCCTCAACGGAGGTGGAGTAGTATTGAAGGGTAACGGTTTTGCCGCTAACGGAAACTTTCTTAAATACTTCCGCGCCTTCATCACCAAGAGCGTTCAAAGCATCGCTAACGGTCTTTTCCTCAACCTTTTCTTCGCTTTCAAAAACGAAATAAGCGTACTCGTTATTGTTGTTGTCCATTGCAGTGGACTTGGAAAGGGAATCAACGTCAATCTTATAGATCTCTGCTATCTTTTCCTTAACTGTGTTATCAAAGGATTTAACAGCCTTGATGGTAACGATAACGGTTTTGTTGTTAGCGGTAGAACGGATAGCGGAAACAAAGTTGCTCTCGCCAACCTCTGCCTTAACAAGTTGTTCGATATCCTTAATCGTGTTGGAATCAGCCTTTTCTTCAAGCTGAAGGGTTATTTTAGAGCCGCCCGTAAAGTCAACACCCATATTGAAGCCGAGTGCGATAAAGGAAACTATACCTGCAACCAAAATAACAGCCGCGATAATAAAAGCAATTTTTTTGTTGGAAAGGAAATTAAAGTTTTTCATTATTTGTTATCTCCTTTCATCTTAGGGCAGTATAGGGAGGGCTTAACAATACCCATACCAACGGTAAGCTTAAGCAAAGCCTTGGAAAGGAAGAACGCTGTTAATACGGAAATAACAACGCCGATAAGCAAGGTTTGACCGAAGCTTTTAACCATACCGTCACCAACGAAGATAAGAACAAGCGCTGCGATAGCCGTTGTAACGTTAGAGTCGATAACAGCGGACAAAGCCTTTTTAAAGCCGATGTCGCAAGCGTTCTTAACGCTCTTGCCCAAACGTATCTCTTCTTTGATACGCTCGAAAATAACAACGTTGGCGTCAACAGCCATACCTATTGAAAGAATAATACCTGCAATACCGGGAAGGGTAAGGGTGATATCGAAAACTATGATACAAAGGATAACGATTGCGGTGTAAGCAGCAAGGCTTGCAGATGCAACGGCACCGGGAACACGGTACATAATCATCATAAATATCATAACCAATATCAAGCCGATAAGAGCAGCGGTAACGCTGGTGGAAAGAGCTTCTTCACCAAGGGTTGCGCTGATAACGCTCTTAGAGCCGTATTCTTCGTCACACTTAAGCTCGTACTTCATAACGCCTGCATTAATGTAGCTTGCAAGGTTGGAAGCTTCCACAGGGTTTTCTGTGAAAGAAGGGCTTTCGATAATAGCGCCGTTTTCACCGTCAATAGCAGTTTTTACGGTAGGGGAGGAAATAAGCTCATCACCAACGTAAATGCTAAGCGTTTTGTCAGAGGAAGCTGCAATTTCCTTGGTTACGTTGTAAAACAGCTTTTTGCCGGAGTCCGTAAACTCAAGAGATACAACGGTTTGGTTTGTTTCGCGGTTGATAGAAGGATAAGCCTTTTTAATAGCGGAGGAAGTTATTTTAACGTTCCCCTGCGAGTCTTTAAACATAAGCTCGCCGCTTTTACCAAAGGTATCAACAACGTACTGAGGGTCATCATAACCGGGGATATCAAGCTGAATTTCCGTATCGCTGATTTTATAAACGCTTGCCTCAGGGTTGTTTACACGCTTTTTAAGAATATTAATCGTGTCTTCAAGACCGTCAGCAGTGATTTCTTCACCGTCTTTGGGAACAACCTCAAAAACAACAGATGTACCGCCCGCAAGGTCAAGACCAAGGGAAATAGCCTCCTCCTCAAGGAAACCGGGTTGATCCACATCAATACCAAGCCAACCAATCTTTACCTTAAAGCCGAACAGTGCCATGAAAACAAGAAGCACTATTACAAGCATAAGTAAAGTGGTACGTGCTACATACAATGCACGTGTCAATTTCATAACGTACCTCCGAAATGAGTAATTTAAAGAACGAATATCGGCATTTAAATTTAAATAATAATACCCAAAATGCCAACATTCCCTATTATAACCGCATAAAGATTAAAAGTCAAGATTAAGTTTGAAATTTTGTGCCGTGGTTTGTAAGCTCATTAAAACGGCTGGGAACAATAAGCCTAACCTTGCTTTTATAATTATGGATGCTAACATCTGTAAACGCATCGCTTTTTTCACCGTCCAACGAGAACACAACGGGCTTTTCAAACACTATTCTAACGTCCTTTGCGTTTTGGATGGAGATATTAGTGCTTTTCATACGGTTAGATGCTATATCCGTTATAAGCTCTATCGCCTCTGCATTTGTTTTGGGCTGCTTTACCAAAAGCAGCTCAAAGCTACCGTCATCAAAGCGAACGTCTTTTTTATCAAGCATCACAACCCCGCCAACGGAGTAGGTGTTGCTAACGGATGCGTAAATATAATCGCCCGATATATGCTTCCCATCAAAGCTTATATCCATCTTTATCGGCTTAATATTGGTTATGGATTTAGCCCCCTCCAATATGTAAGCAAAATGCCCAAAGGTGTTCTTTAGCTTTTGCGGTGCGGAATACGATACCTCCGTAAACGCGCCAACAGCGGCAATATAAGAAAACGGCTTGCCGTTAAGTGTGCCGATATCGTAATCAATAAATTTATGCCCTGCGGCAATAAGCGTTGCGATAACCGTGTTTTTTGGTATATGCATATTTTTTGCAAAATCGTTGGTGCTTCCTAACGGAATAAGCCCCACGGGTACCTTAGAGTTACTATACGCCGCGCCTGCAAGCACCTCGCTTAAAGTTCCGTCACCACCGCAACAAACAACACGGTTGTATTTGTTTATGTTTTTTGCAATATACTGCGCCGTTCCCGTGCGCCTGGTAGGGTACACGGTAACGTCAAAGCCCTTATAAGACAAAAGGGATATGATATCGTATAGATTGTATTTTGCCGTACCCTTGCCCGATTTTGGGTTTACTACCAGCAGTAACGGCTTTGTTGGTTTACTGCTTCTTTCCATGCTTAACACCTTTTTCGTTTATAAATCAGCAGGCTTTTTTACGCCCTTTTCCGTAACAAATGCTGTTATAAGCTTTGCGGGCGTAACGTCGAAAGCGGGATTGTAAATCTTAGCCTTTTCCGTTATCATCTCCTGCTTGTACCAAGCGGAGCGTATCTCGGCGCCGCTTCGTTGCTCGATAACTATATCATTGCCGCTTTTGGTTTCAAAATCTATCGTGGAGTACGGCGCGCATATATAAAACGGTATAGAAAAATGCTTTGCAAGTATGGCAAGCATAAGCGTGCCAACCTTATTTGCCGCATCACCGTTAGCCGCAACACGGTCACACCCCGTAAATATAGCTTTTACTTTGCCCGTTGCCATAACGGAAGCCGCCATATTATCACATATAACCGTGGTATCAACGCCGTTTTCCGTAAGCTCGTAGGCGGTAAGCCGCGCGCCCTGTAAAAGCGGGCGCGTTTCCAAAGCGTATACGGAAACCGCTTTCCCGTTTCTGTTTGCCTCGTATATAGGCGCAAGAGCCGTGCCGTGTTCAACGGCGGCAAGCGCACCCGCGTTGCACACGGTCATAACCGTGTCACCGCTTTTTATCAGTTGTTCACCGTAAACGCCGATAGCTTTGCAAACGGCAATATCCTGATTCTTTAATTGTATAGCCTTTTGCTTAAGCGTTTCTTTAATAGCTTCAACCCCAAAGCCCTTAGCCTTGTTCGCCTCCGTTAGCATCTCGTTAAGCGCCCAGGATAGGTTCTTTGCAGTAGGTCTGGTTGCGTTAAGCAAAGCCGCCGTTTCTGCAAGCCGTGCCATAAACGCAGTTTCCTCCTGCTCGGAAAACCTTTCACAAAGGCAGTACAGCCCTATCGCGGCGGCAACTCCGATAGCGGGCGCGCCGCGCACCTTAAGCTCCTTTATGGCGTTGCATATCTCCTCAAGCTCCGAAAGCTTAAGGATAGTAAGCCTTGAGGGCAACAAGGTTTGGTCAATTATATCAAGCGTTTTTGCGTTTTCGTCCAAAGAAACGGTTTGTGGTAAGCTCATAGATATACCCCTTTAACTTTAACAGCTTTTAATAACCTCGCCAACAAGAGAGCCAAGCACCTTGCTTTGCCTTTTGCCTGTTTCGGCAACCTCCTCCATAGTAAGGCGGTTCCCTGTGATTCCTGCCGCCATATTGGTGATAAGCGAGAAGGTAAGAACCTTATAGCCGCAATGAACGGCGGCTATAACCTCCGGCACGGTGGACATACCAACCGCATCCGCACCCAATATGCGGAAAGCGCGTATCTCCGCAGGCGTTTCGTAGGAAGGCCCTGTGCAGGAGATGTATACGCCGCGCTTTATGGCTATCCCCAGCCTGTCGGCACATTCCGTAGCTACCGCGCGCAGCTCAGGGTCGTAAGCATAGGTCATATCGGGGAAACGCGGGCCAAGCGTATCGTCGTTGGGCCCTATAAGCACGTTTCTGCCTTGGAAATTGATGTGGTCTTCAACCAGCATTATATCGCCCACGGAAAACTCTGTGTTAATGCCGCCGGAAGCGTTGGTGAGAATAAGCTTTTTCGCGCCAAGCTTGCGAAGCACACGGAGAGGGAAAACTATATCCTCCATACTGTGACCTTCGTAAAAATGCAGCCTACCATCCATGCAAGCAATCTTTTTGCCCTCAAGCGTGCCGAAAATAAGCCTGCCGTTATGATAAGGTGCCGTTGATACCGCAAACCCCGGTATCTCCTCGTAAGGGATAACGGTTTCTGCATCAACTCTTTCCGCAAAGCCTGCAAGCCCGCTTCCAAGCACAACAACTATTTCGGGCACAAACCCGTTTGTTTTAGCGTTTATCGTTTCACATGCCAAATTGTAGTTCATAATCATCAGCCTCCAAGCTTATCAGAAATTCTTTTTGCACGCGTTTCCGTTTCAAAGCGTGCCTTTTCTATATCTATAGTTGTGTATTCGCCGTTGTTGTAAAGGATATTGCCGTTGCAAATAGTCATAACCACGTCGCTACCCTGTGCGGAATATACTAAGTTGGACATTATATCGTGAGAAGGGCACATATAAGGCTTGTCCGTATCCAAAAGGAATAAATCAGCCGCAAAGCCTTCTTTTATTAAGCCGCAATCCGTTCTGCCCTGAGAAACAGCACCCGCACGCGTTGCGGCGTACAAAGCCTGTGCAGGGGTTATAAGCGTTGGGTCCCCGCTAATGGCTTTATTAAGCGTTGCAAACAGCTTTAGCTCCTCAAACAGGTTGAGGTTGTTGTTGCTTGCGGCACCGTCTGTACCCAAACCAACGTTTATACCCGCCTCAAGCATACGCTCAACATTTGCAAAACCGCTTGCAAGCTTTAGGTTGCTTATAGGGTTGTTTGCCGTAGTAACACCCTTGCGTGCAAGTATATCAAAATCCTCGCCCTCAAGATAAACACAATGCGCGGCAGTACACGGCACGTCAAAAGCACCGTGCTTTTCAAAATACGCCGCAGGCGTAAGCCCGCCGTGGCGTGCTTTACATTCCTCGTGCTCCGCCTTCGTTTCCGAAAGGTGAAGCTGCATGTTAAGCCCGTATTCCTTCGCCATATCCGCCGCCTTTTCAACTACAACGGGGTTGCTTGTGTATTCTGCGTGGATTGCCATATCAAGCACAAAGCGTTCGCTTTGCATTATCTCCTTGTCCCCAAGGCACTCCATATACTCGCCGTATTCCTTAAGCCCCTTAAAGTTTTCGTTACCAAAGCATATTATGGCATTGGAGGCGTTCATTTTAACGCCGCTTTCCTTCGTAGCCTTATAAAGCATAGGAAGCGAAAAATACATCTCCGTAGTGGAAACACAGCCAAAGCGCAGCATTTCGGCTTGCGCTAAAAGAGTTGCGTTATAAATATCGTCTGGCGTAAGCTGTGCCTCAAACGGGAAAACGCGCTTGTTAAGCCAATCGGACAATGCAAGATTTTCCGCATACCCGCGAAGCAGTACCATCGGCAAATGAGTATGCGTGTTATAAAAAGCGGGGCAGGCAAGCCTGTGGCTGCCGTCAAGAACCGTATCGTATTCCTCGCTTGGAGCAAGGCTGTTTAAGTAGTTAATTTTTCCGCCTTTAATGCCAAGATACATATCCTTTTTTGCAGTAAAGCTTTCATCAATAACGCTTACGTTCTTAAATAAAATACTGCCGCCCATTGCCAAAATCCTCCAATTTAAAACTTTTTTGTATTATAGCACATAAAAAAAACTTATTCAATACTTGAAAAGAATAAATATATGTGATATTATATAGAAAATTAGGATAGTAACGTTTGTTGCTATCAGTTTTTGAAAGGATGATTTGTTATGGGTAAATATTTTAATGGTGTTTGGGTAGCAAGCGTGGAAAATATTGATTTCCCGTCCAAATGCGGATTGCCTGCGGCAGAGCTTAAGGCAGAGCTTGAGGATATAATTGCTACTGCAAAGAAAGCAAAGCTTAATGCCATACTGTTCCAGGTAAGGCCCGCGGCAGATGCGCTTTATAACTCCAAGCTTTTCCCCGTATCCGTGTATCTCACAGGCAAGCAGGGCTCTCCTCTTCCCGATGGTTTTGACCCGCTTGATTATATGGTTACCAGATGCCACGAGGAGGGTATAGAGCTGCACGCATGGCTTAACCCCTATCGTGTAACGCTTGGCACCGCTGAAAGACCTAATCAGGACCTTTCTGCGCTTTGCGAGGGGCACCCTGCAAGAGTGCATCCCGAATGGGTTGTTGCATATCCAGACGGTAAGCTTTACTTCAACCCCGCAATAGCAGAGGTGCGTGACCTTATTACGGACGGTATTAGGGAAATCGTGGAGAACTATGCTGTGGACGGTATCCATTTTGACGATTATTTCTATCCCTATCCTCAGCGCACTGAGGTGGACGGTGTTTCCGTTGTTATCGAGTATGACGACAAAAAGGAATATGATGAAAGCAAAACCACCCTCAGCCGTGACGATTGGAGAAGAGAGAACGTTAACAAGCTTGTTAAGCAGTGCTACGATGCAATCCACGCTATAAGGGACAACTGCTCCTTCGGTATCTCTCCCTTCGCTATATGGAGAAACAAATCCGAAGCTTGCCCCGAAGGTATGGAAACCAACGGGCTTGAGTGTTATTCTGCCCTTTATGCGGACTGTGTTGCGTGGGTAGAAGGCGGATACATCGATTATATTTGTCCTCAGATTTATTGGAAATTTGATACTTCCGTTGCACGCTTCGGCGTAATACTTGACTGGTACGATAAGCTGATGGAAGGCAAGAACATCGGCTTGTACGTTGGTCACGGTCTTTACAGGTGCGAATCCGAGGGGTGGCAGCCTGATGAGATTCCCAACCAGCTTGATTACTGCAAGCAGAAGAAGAACTGCAACGGTAGCGTACATTTTGGCTACGATAAGCTTAAGAGCAACGCGCTTGGCATTTGTGAAGAATTAGCTAAACGCGCAGAATAACTACAAACATTTATTGAAAGGAACTTTTTTGATATGAGATCATACGTTAAAATACTTTGTTTACTTTGCGCCTTGCTGATGGTTGTAAGCTGTTTTACAGCCTGCAAGGTTAAGGTAAAGCCCGAAAGCTTAACCGATAAGGACGCTTTAACAGAATACGATAAGCTTACAAACAATATGGATAAGCTGTTCTATTTTGCAGACGAAAAGCATCCCGCCGCAAGCAACGTTACTTCGATCATCGGTGAGATAGAGATGCCTGAAGCTGATGTTGAGATCAACAAGCTTGAAGCCTCTGTTGCCGCATCTCTTGATAAGCTTACTTTAGGCGGTGCTGATTATTTGCAGCAGCTTGGCGGCCCCGTAAAGCTTAACGGCTCTGTTATCACGGGTGAGGCAGGCACTAATTTTGACCTTGGTGCAACCATAAGCGGTTTAACCATTGATTTTGATGCCGCTATGGATAAGGACGGTATCAGTATCACCAGCCCCTTTATGTTCACCAAGCCCGTTTACGTTTCTCTTGAAAGTATAAGAAAAATCAGCGCAGAAGCTTCTGATGCTCCCGCAGTTGACGGTAACGCGATAGTTGAAGCTTTCGAAAAGTGGTACAACGAAAAGTTTACCGAAGAAAACCGCAAGCATATAGCTGATTTGTTTAAAGGCTGCATCCCTGCAGAGGCTATTACTGTTTCCAAGGCTACCCCCGCAGAGCTTAAGGGCGTGTTTATCACCTTCGATAGCGAAACGGAGTGTGTAACCCTCACAATAACAGAAGCTATTGCAAAGCAGATAGCAAGCAACGTTAAAACCAAGCTTGCTTCTGATGAAGTTATCAAGGATATGGTAATTTCTTTCGCTAATTGCTTGGGCGAGGATTTGCTTAAGGAAATGACCGGCAAAACCGCAGAAGAGCTTTATAACGACCTTATAAAGGCTTTAACTGAGGGTGAAAGCGGCATAAGCACAATGGCTATCACTCCTGTTGAAGCTCTTACCGTTTCCGGTGAAGAGTCTGATGCTTCTGCTGATGCTGAAGAAAACGGCGTTATTATTGTAAATCGTTATTTTGCAGGCGGCCATCCCGTAAAGACCGATGTTGTTGTTAAGGATGCAGAAAAGGAATACTTTAATTTCACCGCTTGGGATGCATACGCTAACACCAACGCAAGAGAATACGGTATGAAGCTTTCCGTTGAGGGTAAGGAGTATGTTTCCTTAATCGGCGGCGCCAACAAAACAACTGCAGAGATGAACGCTGTTATCTCCTTTACCGAAGAAGGCGTTTCCATAAACGAAAATGAAGCAACAGAGGAAACAAAGAATGCAGGCAAGCTTACGATAAGCGCACGCCGCAACGAAAACGGCGTTAACGTAAACGGCACCTTTGATATGCAGGAAGAAAACACAAAGGCTACCTTTGAGTATAACGAAACCGCAGAAACCACTACCGTTAAAGCAGAAGTGGCTACCAATGAATTTACCGCTAAGCTTAACTATAATAAAGCAGCAAGCGGCACTACCTTTAAGCTTGAAGCAAAGGCTGCCGACGTGAACGTTAACGTTGATTACAGCAACGTTGAAGCTGGCGCAACCTTTAAGGCTTCTTTCGCAGATGACGCGGGTGACAATGGGCTTACCCTTGACGGTACTAAGACCGTTAGCGGCAACAAAACCGTATACAATGCTGATATCGTTGTAAAAGAAGAAGGGGAAGAAGCAGGCAAGATCAACCTTAACTGCGAAAACACCACCACCGTTACCGATACGAAAACAGAGTCTGATATCAAGCTTACCGCATTCTCTGAGGGTCTGCTTGACGTTAGCGCAAGCATTAAGCTTGTTTGGGATACCAACACCGATAAGGTTCCCGTAGCTCCCACCAAGGACGGTGCTTTTGAAATCAAGGGCGAAAGCGATCTTGAAGGTATAGCAGATATTATGACCGATATGTTCAAGGGCATGATGGGTGAATAATATAAAACCGCTTTAATTAAATAGCTTTAAGCATATAATTTGGGCACATCTTCAGTAAAGTTTTTTACGTGATGTGCCCACGTTTTTTTGCGCTGAATGTTGACAATGTGTGTTTTTGTGATAAACTATTACATAAATAGCATAGGGAGAATTATGTATGAAAAGAGTTATAAGCTTAGCGCTTTTTGTTTTAATTATCGTTGGCTCTTTAACCGTTCCTGCTGCGGCGGCAACCGAAGCAAGCGGCACTTGGGGCGGCCTTGAATGGACACTTGATGCGGAAGGCACTCTTACCATCAGCGGCGAAGGCAATATTAACGGTGTTTCTAATAGTGGCTATGCATGGAGAAGACATAGCAGCAAAATTAAGTCCGTTGTTATAAATGATGGCGTTACAAGCATTGGTAACTCTGCATTCTGCGACTGCACCGCTATTACAAACATAACTATACCGGATAGTGTTACAAAAATCGATAGTAATGCGTTCAGCGGTTGTACCTCGCTAACCAGTATAACTATTCCGGATAGCGTTACAAGCATTGGCGAAGATGCGTTGTATAATACAGGCTATTACAACGATGATAGCAACTGGGAAAATGGCATTTTATATGCTGGTAACTATATAGTAGGCGTAAAAAATATTAGTGGCGAAGTTGTTATTAAAGATGGCGTTAAGTGTATTCCATCTTCTGCGTTCGAAGGTTGCACCTCGCTAACAAGCATAACAATCCCTGATAGCGTTACAAGCATCGGTTCCTCTGCGTTCTATGGTTGCACCTCGCTAACAAGCATAACTATTCCTGATGGCGTTACAAGCATCGGTTGGGGTGCATTCTATGGTTGCATCTCGCTAACAAGCATAACCATCGCGAATAGCGTTACAAGCATCAGTTCCTCTATGTTCAAGGGGTGTACTTCGCTAACAAGCATAATTATCCCTGATAGCGTTACAAGCATAGACTCCTGTGCTTTTGAGGGCTGCACTTCGCTAACAAGTATAACCATCCCGAATAGTATTACAAGTATTGATTTCTCTATGTTCAAGGGTTGTACCTCGCTAACAAGCATAACTATCCCGAATAGCGTTACAAGCATCAGTTCCTATGCGTTCTATGGTTGCACCTCGCTAACAAGCATAGCAATCCCAAATAACGTTACAAGTATCGGCTCCTCTGCGTTCTATGGTTGTACCTCGCTAACAAGCATAGCAATCCCGGATAGCGATATAAGCGTTGGTGATAATGCCTTTTATAACACAGGCTATTACAATAATGATAACAACTGGGAAAACGGTATATTATATGCAAGCAACTATATAATAAGCGTAAAACTTATTAGTGGCGAAGTTATTATTAAAGAGGGCGTTAAGCGTATTCCATCTTCTACGTTCGAAGGTTGCACCTCTCTAACAAGCATAACCATCCCAAATAGCGTTACAAGCATTGGTAACTCTGCGTTCTATGGCTGTACCTCGCTAACAAGCATAACTATCCCGGATAGCGTTACAAGCATCAGTTCCTATGCGTTCTATGGTTGCACCTCGCTAACAAGCATAAATATTCCGGATAGCGTTATAAGCGTTGGTAATAATGCCTTCTATAACACAGGCTATTACAATGATGATAACAATTGGGTAAATGGTATTTTATATGCAAGCAACTATATAATAGGTGTAAAAAATATTAGTGGCGAAGCTGTTATTAAAAAGGGCGTTAAGTATATTCCATATTCTGCGTTTAAGAATTGCACCTTGCTAACAAGCATAACTATTCCTGATAGTGTTATAAGCATCGGCTCCGCTGCATTCTATGGCTGTACCTCGCTTACAAGCATAACTATACCTGATGGTGTTACAAGCATTGATATATCTGCGTTTTTCGGCTGTACTTCGCTAACAAGCATAGCTATGCCTAACAGTATTACAAGTATCGGCTCCTATGTGTTCTATGGCTGTACTTCGCTAACAAGCATAACTATTCCTGATGGCGTTACAAGCATCGGTTCCTCTGCGTTTAGGGGGTGCACCGCTCTTACAAGCATAACTATTCCGGATAACGTTACAAGCGTTGATGATTATGTTTTTGATGGCTGCATCTCACTAACAAGTATAACTATTCCGATTAGTGTTACAAGAATCGGCTCCTCAGCGTTTAGGAGGTGCACCGCTCTTACAAACATAACTATTCCGGATAACGTTACAAGCCTTGATGACTATGCTTTCGAGAGCTGCATCTCACTAACAAGTATAACTATCCCTATTAGTGTTACAAGCATTGGTTCCGAGGCGTTCTGGGGATGTACCTCGCTTACAAGCATAATTATCCCTGATGGCGTAACACGAATTGGCTCTTCTACGTTCGAGGGTTGCACTTCGCTAACAAGCATAACTATCCCTGATAGTGTTACAAGCATTGATATCGCTGCATTCAAGGGGTGTACCTCGCTAAGAAGCATAACTATTCCTGATAGCGTTAAAAGTGTTGGTTCCTCTGCGTTCTATGGCTGCATCTCGCTTATCGACATAACCATCGGGGATGGTGTTGCAAGCATCGGGCAATGGGCGTTCTCCGGTTGCTCCTCGCTAACAAGCATCACTATCCCTAATAGCGTTACAAACATTGGTAAATATGCCTTCTATGGCAATATTTCGCTAACAAGTATAATCCTTTCGGATAGGCTTACAAGCGTTGACGAATGGGCGTTCTCCGGTTGCATCTCACTAACAAGCATAACCATCCCTGATAGAGTTACAAGCATTAGAGATAAGGCGTTTTTTGACTGCACCTCTCTTACAAGCATAACTATCCCGAACAGCATTACAGACATTGGCAACGGTACTTTCAGTAGCTGCACTTCAATTGAAACGGTTTATTACTGCGGTGACGAGGAGGAATGGCGGCAAATAGAAATCGGTAGCTATAATGATACTTTCAAAAATGCAAATATAGTATACGATTACGATAAAAACAGCGTAGCATACGGCACTTGTGGTGGTCTTAAATGGGGGCTTGATGCAGAAGGAACTCTAACCATTAGAGGCGAAGGTGAGATGGTGGCTGTTGGTAGCGGTGAAGCGTGGAGACAATACAGCGGGGAAATCAAGCGCGTTGTTATTAAGGATGGCGTTACAAGCGTTGGTTCCTATGCGTTTTATGGCTGTACCTCGCTTACAAGCATCAATATACCAAACAGCGTTACAAGCCTTGGTTACGGTGCATTCATTGGCTGTACCTCGTTTACAAGCATAAAAGTAGATGTGGAAAATGCCAACTATTGTGTTGTTGATAACGTCCTTTTTAATAAGGATAAAACTATTATTTATCAGTATCCTGCGGGTAAAACGGACACAGCCTATGATATCCCAAGCGGCGTTACAAGCGTTGGCTACAATGCGTTCAATGGTTGTACCGCGCTAACAAGCATAAATATTCCAAACAGCGTTACAAGCATTGGTTTGGGTGCGTTCGGTGGCTGTACCTCACTTACAAGCATAACTATACCTAACAGCGTCACAAGCATCGGTTCAGAAGCTTTTTGGGGCTGTACCTCGCTTACAAATATAGTTATCCCAAATAGCGTTATAAGCCTTGGTGATAGAGCGCTCGTGGATTGCTCCTCGCTTACAAGCGTAACTATCCCCGATGGCGTTTACTACATTAGTGCTTGGGCGTTTATGGGTTGCACCTCACTTACAAGTATAACTATTCCTAACAGTGTTGCAAGCATTAGCGCATACGCGTTTGAAGGCTGCACTTCTCTTGAAACCGTATATTACGGAGGCTCTGAAGGGCAATGGGAGCAAATAGATATCGTTTCCTGGGGGAATAACTCCCTTATAAATGCAAATATAGAGTTTGCACTAAGCTATACAAAGGGCGACGTAAACGGCGACGGTGAGGTTGACAATCTTGATGCCGCTATGATTTTGAAATACGATGCAGGTATAATCGAAAGCGTGGACGAGATGTTGGCAGACGTTAACAACGACGGTGAGGTTGACAACCTTGATGCCGCAATGATTTTAAAATACGATGCAGGTATTTTAGAGAACCTGTAAAACGGTATTAAATCGTAGCTTTCACATACATAAATGAAATGCACCCCCAAAGGTACACTTTTGGAGGTGCATATTTTTATTAAAAGCCGCATTTGCAAACGCATTAATATTTAATTTGGTTAGCTTCAAAATAAGCCTTGGTAGCTAACAGAGCATTACTGGTTTTTGGAAACGCCTTCATCGCGGTTTGCGTTTTGTGCATCCTTAAACTGCTCTAAAAACTCATCAAGATCAAAACTGCCGTTTGTAACCTCAAACTCAACGCCAACGGCATCCTCAATGTAATCAATAGCCTCAGAGAAAGCCCACATAAAAGCGGAAATACCCGCCGACACAAGAAAAGCCCCGATAACCGTCCAAATCATAACAGCCCTTGCAAAGTTTTTGGTGTTTTGCTTCTTTGCGGCAAAACACATAACCAAGCAGGCTATCCAGCCTACAACGGGGATTGCAAACAAAAGCAACATACCAAAAAACGCCAAAACAGAGGTGGGCGCGTATTTGCCCGCGGGCTTATCGTCCGTTTCCTGCGGGGGCTGTTCGGCAGGCGCGTATTCAGGCACGGGCGGCTGATAAACAGGCTGTGCAGGCGCATCAACAGGCTCTGCCACGGGTATTTCTTGTGTAGGGATAACCTCTTCAAAAACGTTTTGTGTAAGCTGTTCGGTAACAGCTTCACCGCCGGGTGCTTTTATAGTTTCTATCGCTTCCTGCGCTACGGGTTGCTCTACCTTGTTACCGCATTCCGTGCAGAAAAATGCGGTTTCGCTAAGCTGTTTTCCGCATCGTGTGCAAAACTTTGCCATATCCATACCTCCAAATATATATTAAAGTATTAACATAAAGCTTGTTTGTTAATCGTTGCTTTTAAAAACGTCTGCAACCTCGCTTATCGTAACGAAAGCGTGCTCGTCAATTGATTGGATAATGCTTCTCATGCGTGAAATCTGAAAGCGGTTTACAACGAAATAAATAATGGTTTTTTCAGCGTTGGAATAGCCGCCTCTTGCAGAAATTTTAGTGGTGCCGCATTCAAACGCCTGCATAAGCGCGCTGCTTATTTCATCCGGCTTGCTTGTTATTATCATAACCTCTTTGCTTCTATCAAAGCCTTCAACAACAAAGTCTACCGTTTTTAGCCCTGCTGCGTATGTAACTATCGAATAAAGCGGCAAAACCCAGTCCTTCATAACAACGCCGCATATTATATAAAGCAAAACGTTGTATATCATAACGAATGTGCCAACGGTAATATTAAGCCGTTTTGCGAAAATAACCGCCATAACCTCCACGCCGTCAATAGCGCCGCCGTAACGAATGGTTAGACCGCTGCCAACGCCGGAGATAATGCCGCCAAACAAAGCACAAAGCAACAAATCGTTTTTCGCAAGCGGAGATGCCACGCTAACATCGATAGGAAAAACGTCGGTAATAAGCCAAGAGGCAACGGAGTAAATAACTACCGTAAAAATAGAGTACACGGTAAACGCCGCGCCTTGCTTTTTCAACCCGAAAAGGAAAAGCGGTATATTAAGTATAATCAAAAACAGGGAAAGGGACATATATTCAGGCGTAATTTGCGAAAGCAGGATAGAGGTGCCTGAAATGCCGCTGTCATACAGCTTAACAGGTGCTAAAAAAACTGTAACGCCAAACGCATTTACGCATCCGGCAATAAAAAGCATAATAAAATTTTGCCAGCGCAATGTCTTTAAATCGCTAAAAAATCGTTTCATTCTGGGCGTATCCTTTTGCAAAAAACAAACTAAAATTAACATATATATCATATCACAAAAAAACAGGTTTTGCAATATGTTAATTAAGCAAAATAAAGCTCTTGGAGTATAAAACGCCAAGAGCTTTGTTCGGAAAAAGAATCTTATCGGTTTTGGTTATTTTGGTTATTTTGGTTGTTTTGGTTATTTTGGTTGTTCTTGTTGTTTTGGTTGTTCTTGTTATTCTTGTTGTTCTGGTTGTTCTGGCTGTTTCTGCTGTTCTGATTATTGTTCATTATTGAACCTCCTAATATTAAGTGCAAGAATAATTTGCCCCTGTTTGTTAAAGACTATTCATGAAAGCAAAAAACATAAGGAGGAAAATTTAGATGCTGTTAATTCAAAACGGAATTTTGCATACAATGGAAGCGGGCGCGCCCAAGAAAGCAGACCTTTTGATAAAAAACGGAAAAATAGAGGCAATAGCAAAAAGCATAGCTCCCACGGAGGGAATGAAGCTGTTAGATGCAA
The DNA here is from genome assembly GCA_045592105.1 of Eubacteriales bacterium. Lineage (GTDB taxonomy): Bacteria > Bacillota > Clostridia > Oscillospirales > CAG-382 > SIG636. Next base: position 40,468 of record JAZNUB010000053.1, read on the forward strand.
GCGGTAAGCTTGTTTTTCCGGGGTTTATAGATGCACACAGTCACATAGGCATTTCAGAGGAGAAGCTAAGCTTTCAAGGCGACGAATCCAACGAAAACACCAATCCTTTAACACCGTGTATGCGTGCGATAGACGCTGTTAATCCTATGGACAGCGCGTTCCATAACGCATTGGCAACAGGGATAACGGGTGTTATGGTGGGACCCGGCAGCGCAAACCCGATAGGCGGACAGTTTGCGTTTATAAAAACGGCGGGGCGCTGTATAGACGATATGGTTGTTTTGGCGCCATCGGCTATGAAAATAGCTTTCGGAGAAAACCCCATAACCAACTACGGAACAAACGGTAATATGCCCTCCACCCGTATGGGCATAGCATCACTAATAAGGGAGGAACTATATCAAGCCAAGCAGTATTTTGAAGCAAACAGCGAAAAAAGCTTTTGTATGGAGTGTTACAGAGAGCTGTTTGAAGGGCGCATCCCGCTAAAAGCACACGTTCACCGTGCCGATGATATTTTCACGGCAATCCGCATAGCAAAAGAATTTGGCTTAGGCTTAACGCTGGACCATTGCACGGAAGGTCATTTGATAGCAGAGGAGATAGCGTTAAGCGGCTATCCTGCCATTGTAGGCCCATCCTTGGCATCGAGGAACAAAAAAGAGGTAAGCCAATCGGATTTTAAAACCGCAGGCGTATTAAGTAAAGCGGGCGTTTTGGTGGCGATAACAACAGACCATCCCGTGTCCCGCATACAGTATTTGCCGCTATGCGCTGCGTTGGCGGCAAAGGAAGGGCTTGGAGAGCAGGAGGCACTGCGCGCAATTACAATAAACGCGGCACGTATTTGCCGCGTGGATAACCGCCTTGGAAGTTTAAAAGAGGGAAAGGACGCGGATATAGTTGTATATAACGGAAATCCTTTGCTGATATCTTCAAGCGTGTGCGCTACAATAATAAACGGGAAAATAGTTTGGCCTAAGTAAGATATACCTTTGAAAACCAAAACCCGAATGAATTGCCCAAGTGTTTTTAAGTACACTTGGGCAGTTTTATTCGCTTTCGTGGAAAAGAATATCGCCATATAGAAATCATAATCTTTCCGTTAAGGTGTTTATTTTATTTAAATCATACCACTCTAAACAACGTAGGTCGATTATTTGATTTGCAAGCGTATTAAGACGCGCATCGGCATTTCTTTGCAATTCATCGGCTTCAATGCCAAAAACACAGTCGCTTAATTCAACAACCTTATAGCAAGGGTTATAATTTTCTGTTTTATAGTACGAAAACTTTCTGCGCGCGATATCTATAATCAATATCGGGCAATTAACCTTGCTTGTTGCTTTATTATAAACGCACGCTTGCAAGAAAACAATATCGCCGTTTTTGCTTGTAGAAAAATTATCGCAAAAATTAATCTTTTCTGTAATATTCAAAACCAATTCGGGATGTTGTTTGTTTTTAAGTACAGCCAAAAATCCTACATACCACATCATACTTACTTCCGCAATGGAATAAATACAAAACAGCATATCCTTTTGAAGCACAGGATAAAACTTGTCATACACAAAGGGAATGCGATCGCGCACATCCCATCTTGGGAGAGACGAAAAATCAAACCTCCAGCCATCGGCACAACAGCCGTTTATACAGTTAGTGTTTTCAATAGGATTAATGTTACTCACCCCTTATAATCACTTTAGCTACTGCCTCAAAAAGAGCTTCTCCCCATATTTTGCAACCGTTGCTGTCAGGGTGGCCGCCGTATTTTGCCATGTGCGGTTCGCTATCACTTTTTCCAAGATATTTTACACAGTCAAAAACAAACTCGGCATTCTTTAATTCGTGCTTGATAAAATCATTAACCTTTTCCCACGTGATACGATTACTTTCAGAGTAATCATAGGGCGGAACAGTCTGTACAATAACGCGTGCCCCAGAATTGTGCAATTTATCAACTGTTATCTGCAAATTCTTCTTGATAGCATCGGCGCTGTACCCGTGATGTATATCGTTTACGCCAAAACACACAAATACAATATCGTTTTGCTTGGCTTTGTAAAGCCACATTCCGTTGCTGGCGGCATCATCCGCCCTACCATAGCCAAGACCGAGATTCCAATACGCATATTCATTGCCTAATAAATTTGCAAAAACCGCATTCCAATGCTGATAAGAATTAATGGGCGTTCCAACGCCTTGGGTTATGGAATCACCAAAAAACGCAATTCTCTTTTTTGCGGGTCTTTGTATTCCCACCATCGAAACAAACGGGTGCATTTTTGATATGATCCACTCACCGTTGTTAAAGATAAACGACGGAACAAGACTTTCCTCGTGATATGGTATCATATCCCCTGAAAAAACGATCTCAATGCAGATATATTCTCCGCTTTTCGCATTTAAGGTTACAGGGTCGGTACAAAAAAGCTCGGCAGGATTTACTACCTTTTTCGTTTCTCCACAGAACAAAACCTGCTTCATATTTTGGGGATATTCAAACGTTTTCTCATCGCATTGGGAACAAACGCCTGCCCGCATCTCCTCTATCGTCCACGTATCAATCACTAAATTCTTTTGGCTGATGGCTCCGTCTGAAAAGGTGCTGTCAATGGTGTTGGATAATAAAAAAGAATAGGGATATTCACCATCATTAGTAACCTTGTAAAGCGCACAGCTTCTTGTTGGCTGTTTGTTTTCGTTATAAAAGAAAAACTGATTTCCACTTCCTGCAAGCGTGTTCGAACTGTATTTTTTAAAGTATTCCATGCATATACCTTCCCATAGCATAATTATAACATCTATTATGATAATCCAAATATATCATAATAGATGTTACTTTTCAAGAGATATAATAAAAATGCTTTTTGCCATAACAAAAAGACTGCAAAATACTAAGAGGGTAGTGAAAAAGAAAAATCCTCATTCTTGCGAATAAGGATTTTGGGATATAGCTGCCTAAAAAGATATCATATTAAAAACCTGAGAAAAAAAGGTGCCACCAATATGGCCATACGCAATCGGATGCAGTTCCGCTATTTGACCAAATGGTACGCCATTGGGTTTCTATCCAGTTACCGTTTTGATTTACAAACTCAAGAACATCGCCGCAATCATCGGAAACATAATAAACCTCCGCAGTGTTTCCATCGCAGTTCAAAACCTTAAAATATTCAACATTGGTGATCATTGTGTTATTTTGATATGCAAGTTCGAATTCATCATAATAATTGTGGGTGAGCAATTCACATTTAAGTAAAGATATTCCCCAACCAATCAAAAAAAGCACGATGACTAACGCTGCGGCATAAATCGGGATTCGCTTAACGTGTTTGTTCATTTTTACCTTGCAACCTTTCACCTTAATGTGGTGATTATACCATACTTTCTACTAAAAATCAACTATATTTAAGCGAACAAACAATTACAGACCGTTTGCGTGTGCTAAACAGCACGAATGAAAAAACAACTCATAAGAGTTGGATTTTCTGTGTAGAGATGCCGAAAAGGATGCAGAGCCTAAAACCCATTTTTCACTATTCCTTATTAACTCCAAAAAATTCCTCGGCGGAGTGGAGAAGAGTGAAAAGTGAAGAGTGAATAGTGAAGAGGTAAAAAAATATCCTCGGAACAAGTCCGAGGAATTTCTTGAGATGAGGGTCCAAAAAAGATACATAAGAATTGTTTGTTTTATTACAACAAAAGTATTCGAAAATCTTGTTAAGCTCATGAAAGGGTATATCCCAAATTTTGTGTAAACTCCAATCGGTGGCGTAAAATAGGGCAGAATATTATTTCTGGGGTGGTGGCATTGACACCACCTCTTAATTATAGTATTAACAGAAAATTGAATGTCTGTCAAGGGCAGCGGC
>JAZNUB010000054.1:0-36575 GCA_045592105.1 Eubacteriales bacterium
AGTTATTCATGAAGCGGTCTACTACTTTAATTACATAAAACCCTTGCGCAAATTAAAAAGAAAACCGCCTGTTCAATTCAGGCTTGAACAGACGGCTTAAAAATATTATTTTTTGTGTCTACTAACTATTGACTAGTTCAATGAAACTCCTCGAATTTTCTTCTTTATGGGAATGAAATTTTGTTTTTTCGTGTTCTGTGCCTTTGTCAGCGGTCTGGGGGGTGTATCAAATCAAACAATTTGATACAGCCCCAATGCTTTATATTTTCTTTTTAAGCTTATCGGAAACAAATATCGCGCCGCGCGCTATCAATAAAATAATCCCTGCCGCCGCGGTAAAGCCAAGCAAATAAATTATAAGGCACCACGGATACGGAACGCTTTCCTGCACCAAGCTGTAAACGGGAAGCGATGGCTCGCAATGCGGGCTTATATAAAACATATTAAAGCTTTCTCTTTCCAAAAGGCCCGTTAGGTTGGCAAGCTCGTTTAAAATCACTGCCACGCTAATCCCCGCCGCAAACACAGGCACAGCCCTTAAAAGCGTTTTAGGATTAGGCAAAACGTAGCCCGTATACAAAAAGTAAACGCCCACGGTTATCATAATGCTGTGGCAAATCATAGTTTGCAGGTTTATGCCGATGGTGCTTATAAACACAGTGGTAGGCGCAAGCATAACGCAAACGCCTGCAAAAACGGCGTAGCACGAAAGGAAGGCGCAAAGCGATTTATGCACGCGCCCCTTGCTGAAAACAAGCGCCAAAGCACGAACGTACAGCGGCATATCGCAAAATTGAAACGGAAAGGCGTACCATTGATAATCGGCGTTTATAGCCCCGTTGCTTACGCTAAAGGTAAAGTTTATCTGCTTATACACCTCAAACACCGCAACAACAACGGTGGATATAAGCAAAACCCTTTGCACCTGCTTTTCTGTTCCCTGCTTGCAGGTAAGGCACAAAGCAACCGTGCCAACAACGGTTATGGCAAGCCAAAGTATATGAAACCAGCCGTATAGCTGTGGTTCTGCCATCTGTAGGTCCAAAAGCTGAATAAGCTTAACGGCAATATTCTGCATATTAACCCCCTGTTTTTTTACCCTAAAAGCACGTCCGTTACCAACATAACGCAAAAGCCAACCAGCAAAGCATAGGTTGCACCGCGCTCGCTCCCGTGGGCATGCGTTTCGGGTATCATCTCGTCGCTGATAACGTACAGCATAGTGCCGCCGGCAAACGCAAGCGCAAACGGCAATACAGCCGCCGCCACGCTTACCGCAAGGTAGCCGATAAGAGTGCCAACAACCTCAACAAGCCCCGTTATCATCGCACAAACAAAGGTTTTGCGTGGGCTAACACCTGCCGCAAGCATCGGTGCGATAATAACCATACCCTCCGGCACGTTTTGCAATGCTATACCGCCCGCTATTATAAGCGCCTGCGACGTATCGCCCGAACCAAAGCCAACGCCTGCGGCAATACCCTCCGGCAGATTATGTATGGCTATCGCGGTAACGAAAAGCAACACCTTGCTAAGATTGGCGTTGTTGTGCGGCTCTATGTCCTTGCCGACAAGGCCGTGCAAATGCGGAACAAGCTTATCTATAAGGTTAAGGCAGAATGCGCCCGCAAAAATACCAACTACGGTTATTATAAGCCCGTATTTTCCGCCGTACTCCAGCGATGGCAAAACAAGCCCCAATACGGCAGCGGCAAGCATAACGCCTGCGGCAAAGGACAAAACTATATCCGAAAACCTGTGCGAAATCTTTTTAAATATAAAGCCTATCAACGCCCCTATAACCGTGGCACCGCCAACGCCAAAGGCTGTAAGCAAAACCATCCTCATGTCCCTTGCCCCCTTGTTTTGTTTTGGGTATTATAGCAGATATTTATATATAATGCTAAGGCTATTATTTAACAATATATTAAAAAACGCATAATTAGGGGATGTAAAAAATAGTTGAAACGTACGAACTGAAGCGAAGTTGTACTAAGTACTACGAGCTGAAGTTCGTTCGTAGCAAGAAAATAAATATAAAAGGCTAATCGCGGCAAAAGCCTCGATTAGCATCCATTTATATAGTACATATATTTTTCTTGCGTTTCAACCGTTTTTTACATTCCCTAACAAAAAAAGAATAACCCTTGACTGCTTACTACATCGCAACCAAGGGTTATTCTTCTGAATTCTTGATATCCAGCATCTTTTTAACCTCTCTTTCTTCAATTGTAAAAGCACCGTATAAAGCTTTGCTTCCTTTTTTACTTGGCTAATATAAAACCGATCTATGTCAACCATGTGATATTTAAGGGAGAAAAATCAGCCACGGAAGCTGTTTTTATAAGTGCCGTTTTTGTAACCAAAGCTTTGTTTTTTTATAACCTAACCGTTTAAGAAACAATATTCTTTATTACACGAGCTAATGGCTTACTCGCTGCTAAAAAAGAAAGCGGTTAAGATATACGCTTTGGTTAAGCCTTACTTTTTCATTGGACTCACCCTTCCTGTGTCTATATAGTACCACAGTTTTGCCCCATTTTCAATACACAGTTTATACAAAGTTGATAAAAAGTTTTTGTGCAAACGGTAAAACTTTGGTTATTTCGCCCTTGCAGTTGCAAAAAACTATTGACAACCAATACCATGTTTTGGTATACTGAATATGTTGGGGCAATGAAAGCGCGCTGTGTTAATGCACCAACAAGTAAGTGCTTAACATCAGGAGGATTATATATGGAATTTACAAACAGCCCCTTGGCAAAAGTTAAGGTTTTAAGCCCAAACCATTCCGGTCTTCGTAATCACGAGATAGACACTATCACTATCCATTGTGTGGAGGGGCAATGCACCGCCACGCAGATTGGGGAGATTTTCCTGCCCGAAGCAAGGCAGGCATCCTCTAACTACGGTATCGGCTTTGATGGCGAGATAGGGCTGTACGTTGAGGAAAAGAACCGTTCGTGGTGCAGCTCGTCCGGTGCTAACGACCACCGCGCTATAACTATAGAGGTTGCGTCGGACACTACTCCGCCCTACGCGGTATACCCTGCGGCATACGATGCGCTTATAGACCTGCTTGTTGATATCTGCAAGCGCAACGGGATAAAGGAGCTTAAATGGCGTGCGGACAAAACGCTAATAGGTCAACCCGATAAGCAGAATATGACGGTGCATCACTGGTTTGCGGACACAACCTGCCCCGGTGAATATTTGTACGAGCGCCACGGTAAAATCGCCGCCGACGTAAACGAAAGGCTTTTAAAAGGCGAATAAACAAGCTTAATAAGTACAAACGAAGCGTTACATTTTATATGCAGCTTAAAGGGGCTTGCTAAAGTCATTTGACTAAAGCAAGCCCCCTGCTTTTTCTGTCCGTAGGCTACGGTTTAAAACTCTTTTATAACGCCCGCATCGTATCTTAAAATCATTGCCGCGTCTAAGTTATTAACCTCTCCGTCGAAATTAACGTCGGCATTGGCTATCTCGTCTATCATGCCGCAATCATACTTTAAAACCTCTACCGCATCTAAATTATCAACGGTGCCATCCTCGTTCACGTCCCCAAGCTCTGCACAATCGCCAACCTTTATTATGTGCGTTTCTGACAAGAGGGGGTTGTATTTCCAAGAAAAAGTTAATTTATAATAACCGTTTTCGGGGAAGATTATAATCGTTTCTATAGTCTCATTTTGGGGACTACGTGAATAATTTTTCGCATAAATCTCAATATCTTTTCCGCCTTCAACGCTTATATCAATTTGAGACATTACATCGCCGTCATAAAAGTGCACGTCATAATGATAAATATACAAGGGTTCTCCTGCGCCGGCTTCAAAATCAAATCTTCTCCCTTCGGAACCATAAACTGATCCATTTTCGCTAAAATCTATATTGATTTCATCAAACGTTACATATTCATCTATTTTACCGCATATTTTGCACTTCAAAATGCTTTTTCCGGGCGTTTCTTCATCGTATGAAACCACCTCGAATTGGTGCGATGAATCTACCTTTGTTACGTTGCAGCCGTTTTCACCTATCTCGCAAAACCAAACGGTATTGTTTATATAGTTGTACCAAACAGCCTTGCCGTTTACCGCTATCGGCTGGCAATCGGACATAACTACGCCATCAAAAACTTCTGTTTCGCCAAGCTTGTTGCCGTTGCCGTCAAAATAACAGTAATAAACCTTAAACCCTATTTGCCAGATAAGCAAAAACTTGTTATCGTTAATCTTAACAAGCTGAGGAGACTCTGCCCCTGTTTCACCCTCCTGCATGGTGGTTATCTGCTTTAAGGTGGTAGCACAGCTTGTTTTATCGGTTACAGCAAGGTAAACGTTTTTTGTTTTGTTTTTTCTATAATTATCGTTCTGCTCCACCGTACAAAACGCCGTTAAATACGCGCTTTCCGATATTTCAAAGCCACCAACTGCCGCGCCCGTGTAGTTTTCACCAATACCACCCACAAATTCGAACAAGGTAGCGGTATTTAGATTTCTAAAGGTGTAGCCTTCCCTTTCGACCAATTGAAGTACTATAGAACGCGGGTATGCATCTCCGTGGTCAACGGTTATATACTTGTTTCCTTCCGCCTTTATAAATTGGTTGAAGGAGTGAGATACATACGCCATACCAGCAACCTTTACCATCATATTTTCAACGTCTGCGATAAACGTGTGATTTGATTGATGGCCGGAGTACATTTCGTGCGAGGTATGAACTATCAAAAACTCGCCATCATATGCAAAACGCGGACAGCCTGCATCAAAAGGAATGGTAGTGTTACAATCGTACAGCCCGCAGCTTGATAGCCTGTTCCAATCAAGGTCATATTTAGTTATACGATAACACTCTACTTCCGCGCTTTCTTCTATGTTCTCTTGACCTGACAGCACGAAATAATTAGTGCCATTGCTGTAAAAACCGCCGAATATAGGCAGCTCTTCGCTTATTTGCTTTTTGCTTAAAAGCTTATAGTTGGTATCGTAATACTCCACAAGATACGCGCCGCTTAAAATTTTTGATTGGAAGCGCATATAGCCACCCGGAACTGCATAAAGATACGAGGTGATTTTATATGACCAATATGAGTATTGGTTCTCAAGCTCATTAGTGCATCTGTACTCGCCGCAATCTTCAATTGCAAATACCAAAGAAAACGGCATAGCTCCAAACACCAAAGCACAGCACAAAAACATCAAAAACGTTCTTTTCATAGCCTTCATTGTATATCCTCCGTTTTTATATTTTTTTGATATTTACACTATATCACAATAAGCAAAGAGCTGTCAAGCTAAATATAAATAAAAATAATGGCGTAAAAAAGTTTGGACTAAATGATAAATATAGCAAGTAGAATAGTAAAAAGGCTTTAGTTTAAAAACAAAGCGCAACGCCTTTTTTGTAGGGGTCATTCACGAATGACCCGTTACGCGGCATTTAAAGCCAAACGCTACATATATGCGAAAAGTGGCGGGTGAACGTGAATCGACCCTACGCACTGTGCCGAGGTTTTATTTTATAACGAAGCGCAATGAGTTAACGTAGGGCAAACTCAATTGGGGCTGTATCAAATGATTTGATACAGCCCCATTTCTTGCGGTTTTATTAATTTAACGCTTTTTCTCCAGCGAGATTACAATTTTTCTATCGCTATCCTGACCTACGGAATAGGTGGTAACGCCATCTATCTGCTGAATTTCGCTGTGGATAATACGGCGCTCATAGGCGTTCATAGGCTCAAGAGTGTAGTTGCGGCGCGTTTTAAGCACGCGCTCTGCCATCCTACGCGCAAGGGAACGCAAGGTTTCCGCACGCTTTTCTCTGTAGCCCTCAACGTCAACTGCAATGCGGTAAAAATCCTTTAAATCCTTGTTTGCCGCAAGCGTTGCAAGGTACTGAACTGCATCCAACACGTCACCATGCTTGCCGATAAGGATACCAAGGTCATCACCGTTTATGCTTATCAACGCGCTGTCCTCAGTTTCCTCGGTAAGCGATATATCCGCGCTTATGCCCATATTATCAAGCATTGTTTTAACAAAATCAAACGCTTTTTCCGCAGGTGTTTCCTCGTGGTAAACGCGAACAACCGCGTTACTGCTGCCGATACCGAGGATGCCTTTTCTGCCTTCCTCGATAACCTCGTAAGCAACCTTGTCCACACCGTAGCCAAGCTTTGCCGCGCCTTCTTCAACTGCAAGCTCAACGGTTTTTGCGGAAACAGTAGTTTCTTTTATCATAAAATTAGTCCTTCCTGTTCTCCTCGTCCTTAAGCGTGGGCTTTTCTATACCCTTGTCGCTAACGCCGTTATCGCTGTTATCAGCTTCGCTTTCCCTTTGAAGCCTTTCACGGCGGCGGCGTATTTTTTCGGCTCTTTCCTCGCTTATAGCTATATCATCGTAGCTTGTATCGTCCTCGTCTACTTCGATAGTAACCAGCTTTTTACGCTTCTTAGCCTGCTTAACTTCTTTTACAGCCTCCTTAAGCTCGGTTTCGGTAAACACGGGCGGGGGGAACATTTTGGAAAGCAGGAACTGCTGACCTACCGATACAACGCTTCTAACCGTCCAATAAATGCCTATTGCGGCAGGAAACGTGAAAGCGAAAACCGTAGACATAAGCGGCATACCCCAGCGCATCATACCGCCGTTCATGGGGTTAGGCTGACCTTCTGCCGTTTCGGGCTGAACACCGTGCTTGCGGCTTACCTCGCCCGACCAGAAGCTGGAGAGGAATACCAAAACGGGAATAAGCAGCAACCAGTTAAACTTCATATAAGAAGGCTGGTCCAATATAGAGGTGTTGCCGATAAAATCAAAGTTAGGCAAGCAGTGCGCGCCGTTTACAACGCCCTCTTTTTTAGCCTCTTCGGTGTAGATACCCTTGTCCTCAAGCATAGCGTTGAAGTCATATACCTTTTCACCCTCGTACTTAGCAACAGCGTCCTCTTTAACGATAAGCTTGTCTATAAAGCCGCCTGCGGCATAATCCTTTTCGCTTTTGCTTTCCTCAAGGATAACGTTAACGTCACTACCCTTAACCTCAAACTTACCGTCCACGGTAAAGTCCTTTATAAAGGTATCAACACCGTCCTGCATAAACTTTATAAGCTTAAGCTCTCTGTACGCTTCGCCAAGGGATTGCAAGCCGCTTTTTTTATCCTCTGCAAGCTTGGTTTCCTTAAGTTCTGATATCCTGTTTTCACAGTACTTAATATCGCTGTTAATCTCTTTAAGCTCAGCCTCGCTTTTGCCTTCCTTAGAAGCCTCAAGCTCTGCCTTGCGGTTGTTATAAGCCTCAACCTGATTATCAATAATCTTATAAGCCTGCTGATAAAAATCATTAAGGTTATAGCCCTGCTCGCCAACCTTGGTATTGTTCATATCCGTTGTATAAGTAAGCGGAGCGCGAACAACACCGATAAGCGAAAAGATTATAGGAAGCTGTATAAGCAACGGCAAACAGCCTGCCGTGGGGCTGTACCCCTCTGCCTTATACATCTCCTGTATTTCCATCTGCATCTTCTGCTGGGTTTCACGGTCTTTTCTGCCGCGATACTTGTTCATTATTTCCTGTTCCTTAGGTCTTAATGAAGCTCGCTTAACCGTGCTTTTCTGCTGTTTGATACCAAACGGAAACAGAATAACCTGCATAACCAATGCGAAAATAAGAAGGGTTAGGATATAATTATTGAAGGATATGCTATAGCACATCTTCATTATCCAACCGATAATAACGTATAAAAAGTTCATTTATTCTGACCTTTCTTTCTAAGCGGAACGGGATCGTACCCGCTTTTACAAAGCGGATTGCACCTTAAAAGCCTGTAAAGCGCCAAAAAAAAGCCCCTAAAAGCACCCCACTCGTTAATAGCTTCGATAGCGTATTGAGAGCAGGTTGGCCTGAACCGACAGTGACCCGCGGTATATGCTGAAATGTGCTTTTGATAGAGCTTTATAAGAAACACAAATATTTTTTTCATTTATGCGTACCAAGCTGCCGCAAGCGCGAAAAATACACCTGCGGATACGTTAAAACAGGGCCGCCTTTCTAAATAAGCCGTGCAACTGCTCACAAAGCTCGGTAGACGAAAATTTACAGCACGACTGTCTGGCGACAATTACGATAATATACCCCTTTTTTACAAAAGGGTAAAGAATGCGGTATGCCTCTCTCATTCGGCGGCGAAGCCGATTACGCAAAACCGCATTCCCTCTGTTTTTTGATACGGTGAAACCGACAAAGGTTTCTTCCCTGTTTCTGCCGCGAAGAACGTAAACCGCCAACCCGTCCGAAACGTAACCCTTGCCTTTTTCATAAGCCTTCAAAAATAAGTGATTTTCTTTAATTACAGGGTACTTCAAAAAAGTGCCTCCACCTATTTTTTGAAATTAATAGCTAAGTCTTATTCTGCCCTTTGCTCTTCTTCTCTTAAGCACTTTTCTGCCGTTAGCGGTAGCCATTCTCTTTCTAAAGCCATGCTCCATCTTTCTGTGACGTTTTTTAGGCTGATATGTTCTTAACATGCTTGCTGCACCTCCTTAAACTCTTTATAAGCCGAGCTTTTGCCTTTTTCAAAGCAGCAACATATATTTTATACACAAAAAATGCCGCTTGTCAAGTATATTTTTCACTTTTTGCATTTTTTATGTAGCTAAAAATACAAAAAAATTAGCGTTTTTACTTTACTTTAGGGAAAATGTGTGTTATTATAATAATAGAGTAGAATGGGTTATGATGCTATTATATATATTTTGCTGTTTAAGGGAGGGTTTTGCTTTTGCTGGACATAAAATATATTTTTCAAGGCGCGATTGATTATATACAAACCGAGTATAACGTTATTGATTTAACTATGAATTTATACTTTAGGTCTTTAAAGCCGCTTGTTATACACGACAATAAGGTTGTGCTGCTTTGTGACAGTGAGTTTAAGCGCAACACGATATACGAAAGATATATGCACATGCTTCTTGAGGGCTTTCGTACCGAGCTTTGCACGGAGGACGTTAAGCTGACCATTATAACCAAAGAGGAGTATGAGAAGGAACAGCAGGACGAAAAAGAGAAGAAGGAAAAAGAGGAGAAGGCTAAAAAAGAGGCGGAGGAAAATCCCGGCTCTGTGGTAAACCCTGCATACACCTTTGAAAACTTTGTTGTAGGCTCCTCCAACCGCGTGGCTTATGAAACGAGCATGCTTGTTTGCAACAGCCCTGCGGAGTATTATAACCCCTTGTTCCTCTATGGCCCATCCGGGCTTGGCAAAACGCATTTGCTTTTTGCCATCATTAACGAGATGAAGACCAAGCGGCCCGATTTTAACGTGGTATACATAACCTGTGAGGAATTTACCAATCTGCTTATAGACAGTATTTCCAAGAAAACCGACCCTGCTATATTCCGCGCTAAGTTCAGAAATTTGGACTTTTTGCTGGTAGACGATATACAGTTTCTTGCAAACAAAAGGGCTGTGCAGGAGGAGATGTTTGCTACCTTTGAAGCTCTTTTTAATAAGGGCAAGCAGATAGTGTTTGCATCGGACAGGCAGCCGGAAGAGCTTGAGAATATAGATAAACGCCTTACAACGCGTTTTTCTATGGGCGGGCTTATAGATATCCAGCCGCCCGATACAGAGCTTAGGCAGGCAATTTTTAAACGCAAGGCGGATACATACAAGGTTGATATTCCCGATGACGTGCTTTTGTACCTTGCGGAGAACATAAGAACCAACATCCGCCAGATAGAGGGTGCAATAAAAACGCTGAAGGCGCACAGCCTTATAGGCGGTGAAGCGATAAGCTTTGATATGGCAAAGCGCGTTTTGTCCGCTTACTTAAAGAAGGCGGAGGAGGACAGCGTTAATTCCGAGAAGATACTTAAATACGTTTCCATGCGCTACGGTGTTAAGAAAGAGGACATAACGGGTGCAAAGCGTGATGCGGCTATAAAGAACGCAAGGCATCTATGTGCGTTTCTTATGAGGGACATACTTAATATGACCTATAAGGAGATAGGCACGATACTGAAGAAACACCACTCCACCATTATGGATTCGTGTGTGAAAATAGAAAAGAACATTAAAGACAGCGAAAATTTCAGCCGCGAGATAGCAGAAATTAAAAAAGAGCTTTCGGTTTAGCCGAAAAACGCGAACACGTTATGGAAAAACCCACAAAACCCAAAAGTTTTCCATACTTTAAAAACCAACTTTTCCACACAGAAAAATGGCGAAAAAGGCAGTAAAAAAGCGGATAAACGAAGTTTTCCGTTTTTCCGCCGCCACCTACTATAACTATAACTATTATTCCTTCAACGAATTTATTCGTTGTATATAGAGAAACGGGGGAGAAAACGATGGCATTTAAATTCACGTCGGATAGAAGAACCTTGCTTGGCGCCGTTATGCCCGCACTTACGGCTTCTTCATCCAAAAGCACGCTGCCCGCTTTGGAGGGCTTGCTGTTTGAGGTTAAGGGGCAGGAGCTTACGGTTTGCGGCTACGACCTTGAAAAGGGTGTTAAAACCTATTCTCAGGTGCTTGGCGAGGGTGACGGGGCTGTTATCCTTAACGCGCAGAAGATAGCGGCTATAATCCGTAATTTTCCCGATTGTGATATTTGCTTTGAGGCAGGCGAGAAAAACATAGTTAAAATAAGCGGCGCGATGAGTGAGTTTGCTGTGCACGCTTTGTCGGCAGAGGCGTTCCCTAACCTGCCCGAGCTTAGCGGTGACAAGACCTTCCGCATAAAAGCAGGCCTTATGAAGGAAATGATAAGCTCCACCTACTTTGCCGTTGCTCAAACCGATGCCCGCCCGATACTTACGGGTGAGTTCTTTAAGATACAAGGCGATAAATTGACCGTGGTTGCGCTTGATAACCACCGTATGGCACTTAGGGAGGAGAGCAGCGCAATAAACGGAAGCGAGGCAGAAATGAGCTTCATAGTGCCGGGTAAAAGCATATACGAGTTTTCAAAATTGCTATCCGACCCTGAGGAGATAGTTCAAACCGAGCTTACAAGCAAGCATATTATCATGAAGATTGGGGATACCGTGTTCTTCTCCCGCCTTATTGAGGGTGAATTTTTTGATTACAACAAGGCTATACCCACGCAAAACAAAATATTTGCTAAAATAGACACTAACTCGTTTATAGAAAGCGTTGAAAGAGCATCGCTTTTGATAGACGAAAAGCTTATAACTCCGCTTAAATGCAGCTTTACGGGCGGCATTCTTAACGTTAGCTGCTCCACGCAGTACGGCAAGGTGAACGATAACATCCGTATCAGCAAGGAGGGGGACGATATAGAGATAGGCTTTAACAACCGCTATTTGCTTGACGCGTTGAGGGCTTGCAGGGATGAGCTTATTCTTGCATCGCTTTCCTCGCCGCTTATGTCTATGGTTATAACCCCCGCCGTGGAAAAAGAGGGCAGCAGATACCTGTATTTAGTGCTTCCGATGAGGCTTAACGGTTAAAAAGGCGGCAGATATATGCTGGCAAACAGTTTAAAGCTTATAGATTTTCGCAATAACGCGTATAGCGAGATTGAGTTTACCGACGGTGTGAATGTTATATACGGCGAGAACGCGGCGGGAAAAACCAATATTCTTGAGGCTATTTTTTACTTTGCATCGGGCAAAAGCTTCCGCGGCTGTAAGGATAAGGAGCTGATACGCTTCGGCTGTGATGCGGCGGCGGCATATCTTGGATTTTCCGATAGGCAAAAAAGCGCCGAAATGGGCGTTAAGCTATACAAAAACCACCGTAGGGAGTTTGAGCGTGACGGTAACAGGATAACCAAGCTTTCGGAATATCTTGGTGCTTTCCGTGCGGTTGTGTTCACGCCAGACCATCTTGCGCTTGTTAAGGGCCAGCCCGAAAACAGAAGGCGGTTTATAGACCTTGCTATATGCCAATCATACCCGCGCTACGTTAGCTATCTTAACGAATACAACCGTGTTTTGGCGCAAAAAAACGCCTTGCTTCGCAGTGAGGCGGAGGATAGCTTTAAATACGATATGCTTTCCGTTTACAACGAAAAAATGGCGTTTTCGGCAGGTGCAATCAGCTTTAACAGGCGGCGGTTTTTAAAACAGCTTGAGGAAACGGCACTTTTAGAGCATTACGAGATAAGCGGCGGCAGTGAGGAGCTTTCCATCCGCTACAACGGCTGTTTTGAGGAAGAGCCAAGCGGTGCGGAGGAAACGCGAAAGGCAATGCTTTTATACCTTAACGGCAAGGCAGAAACGGAGATAGCGCGGAGAATGTGCGTTTTCGGCGTACATAAGGACGATTTTACCGTATTTTTGAACGGCAAAAACGCAAGGTTTTTTGCATCTCAAGGGCAACAAAGAAGCGCCGTGCTTTCCTTAAAGCTTGCGGAGGGCGAAATGTCGCACCGCGTTACGGGTGAATACCCTGTGTTTTTGTTTGATGATATATTAAGCGAGCTGGATTTTTTCCGCCGCGGGATAATCCTTAAAAAAACCGAGGGCAGGCAGGTAATTATTACCGGCTGTGAAAGCGAATACTTTTCCGAAGCCAATGTGGAAAACCACCTGTGTGTGAAATGCGGAAAAGTAGAGAAAAGATGAAGGGTGTAGAAAAATGCACTTAGGAAAAAGCGAAACTGTGCCCGATAGGGAGCTTGTGGGAATCTTTGATATTGAGAAGGCTACCCAATCGGCAGAAACAAGGCAGTTTTTAAAGAAAATGCAAAAGGAATACAAGGCGGTTAATTTGGCAACGGATTTGCCTGGGGCGTTTGTTGTTACGGATAACGCCTTTACGGATACGGTTTATTTAACTGCGCTTTCCGCATCCGCGCTTAAAAAGCGTGCGGGCGGGATAACGATAAAGAGGAGAAAAGGTAATGGCACAAAGCTATAATGAAAATCAAATACAGGTTCTTGAAGGCTTAGAGGCGGTGCGTAAGCGCCCCGGTATGTATATCGGTACTACCTCTATACGCGGCTTGCACCATCTTATTTACGAGATAGTTGATAACTCTATCGACGAAGCACTTGCGGGCTTTTGTAAGAACATAACCGTAACGCTTCATAAGGATGGCTCCTGCTCCGTGCAGGACGATGGGCGCGGCGTACCAGCAGGTATACACCAAAAGATGGGCATACCCACGCCTGAGGTTGTGTTTACGGTACTGCACGCGGGCGGTAAATTCGGCGGTGGCGGCTACTCTATTTCCGGCGGCTTGCACGGCGTTGGTGCTTCCGTTGTAAACGCGCTTTCAAAGCGCCTTTTGATGAAGGACTGTTTTGACGGCTACGAGTATACCGAGGAGTTTGAGTACGGAAAAGTAACCTCCCCCTTTAAGCAGGTTGGAAAAACGGATAAGCACGGGCTTTACGTTCGCTTTTATCCCGATGAAACCATATTTGAAGAGGTTGTTTTTGATTTTGATACCGTTAAGACCAGATTGCGTGAGCAGGCGTTTCTTAACGCGGGGCTTAACATCGTGCTTCGTGACGAGCGCCCTGAGGAGCCTTTGGAGATAGCGCTTTGCTACGAGGGCGGTATAAGAAGCTTTGTAGAGCATATAAACAAGAAAAAGCACGAGGAGCTTTTGCACCCCGATATAATTTACGTTAGCGGCGGAAAGGATACCTCTGTTGCAGAGGTGGCAATGCAGTATAACGCCTCCTACTCCAACACCATTCTTTCGTTTGCAAACGATATCCGCACCATAGAGGGCGGTATGCACGAAACGGGCTTTAAAGCGGCATTAACCCGTGTGCTTAACAGCTACGGCAAGAACCACAGCATCCTAAAGGGTGAAGAAAAGCTTACGGGCGAGGATATACTTGAGGGCTTGACCGCAATTATTAGCGTTAAGCTTGAGAACGCGCAGTTTGAGGGGCAAACCAAATCCAAGCTTGGTAACAGCGAGATGCGTGCAATAGTGGACGGTATGGTTAGCGAAAAGCTAACGGAGTATTTGGAGGAAAATCCGTCTACGGGTAAAGCAATAATAGAAAAAGCGATAAGTGCCGCAAGGGCAAGAGAGGCTGCACGCAAAGCGCGCGAGCTTACGAGAAGAAAGGGCTTGCTTGAGGGCAGCAGTATGCCCGACAAGCTTGCGGATTGTAACGAGCGCCGCGTTGAGTTTACGGAGCTGTTCTTGGTAGAGGGTGACTCTGCAGGCGGTTCCGCAAAGGAAGGGAGAGACAGTAAGTTCCAAGCTATTCTTCCGATGCGCGGTAAGATACTGAACGTTGAAAAGGCAAGGCTGGACAGGATTTATTCCTCCGTTCAGATAGTGCCTATAATAATGGCTTTGGGCACGGGGATTGGTGACGAGTTTGACATAAACAAGCTTCGTTACGGCAAGGTTATAATGATGGCGGATGCCGATGTTGACGGTGCGCACATCAAAACCCTGCTTTTAACCTTCTTCTATCGCCACATGCGCCCGCTTATAGAGCACGGGCACATCTATGCGGCTATGCCTCCGCTTTATAAGGTGGAAAAGGGCAAGCAATGCAGATACGCTTTCTCCGACGAGGAGAGGGACAGGTATATTGAAGAGTTTGGAGAGGGCGGCCCTAAGATTAAAACACAGCGCTATAAAGGTCTTGGTGAAATGAACCCCGAACAGCTTTGGGAAACCACTATGGACCCCGAAACGCGTATATTGCGTAAGGTAACGATTGAGGACGCTATCGAGGCGGACGAGATTTTCTCTATACTTATGGGTGACAACGTTGAGCCCAGACGTGAGTTTATAGAGCGAAACGCAAAATACGTTTCCAACCTTGACGTATAAGGGGGTTAAAGCATGGATAACGAAAACACTAACGTAGAAAACGAATATAAGCATCACGAGGGACAGCGTATACTTAACGTTGATATAAAGGAAGAGGTTAAAACCGCTTATATCGACTATTCGATGTCGGTTATAGTGGGCAGAGCCTTGCCCGACGTTAGGGACGGCTTGAAGCCCGTACACCGCCGTATACTGTACGCGATGAACGAGGATAAGCTAACCTATGATAACGACTACCGTAAGAGCGCAACAACCGTTGGTAACGTGCTTGGTAGATACCATCCGCACGGTGACGCGGCTGTTTACGATACGATGGTTAGGCTTGCACAGCCCTTTTCGCTTCGCTACCCGCTTATAGACGGGCAGGGTAACTTCGGTACGATAGACGGCGATAAGGCGGCGGCATACCGTTATACCGAAAGCCGTATGACGCGTATCTCCAATCTGATGCTTGCGGATATAGACAAAAACGTTGTGGACTTTTTGCCCAACTTTGATAACAGCCGTAAGGAGCCGGAGGTGCTTCCTTGCCGTTTCCCCAACCTTTTGGTAAACGGCACTATCGGTATAGCCGTTGGTATGGCAACAAACATTCCGCCGCACAATATGCGTGAGGTTATAGACGCGCTTTACCACCTTATAGATAACCCCGATTGCACCGTGCCCGACCTTATGCAGTTTATAAAGGGGCCCGATTTCCCAACCGCAGGCACGCTGTACGGCGTTTCCGGCGTTTACGAGGCGTATATGACCGGCAGGGGCAGGGCTAAGGTGCGCGCGGCTGCCCACTTTGAAGAAAAGAACGGCAGGCAAAGCATTATCGTAACGGAGATACCGTATCAGGTGAACCGTTCCATGCTGCTTGCAAGCCTTGCGGATATAGTTAAAACTAAGCGTATTGAGGGTATCAGCGATATCAGAAACGAATCTGATAAGCGCAAGGGTACGCGCATAGTTATAGACCTTAAAAAGGACGTTAACGGGCAGGTTATACTTAACAACCTATATAAAATGACCCAGATGCAGGACACTATTCCGATAAATATGCTTGCGCTGGTTAATGGCGAGCCTAAGACCTTGAACTTAAAGCAGGTACTGGAGCATTATCTCCGCCATCAGGAGGACGTTATTGTGCGCCGTACCCGTTTTGAGCTTGCTAAGGCAGAGCGCGCGGCACATATCTACGAGGGCTACAAGATTGCGCTTGATTATATCGACGAGATAATTAAAACCATCCGCGCAAGCTCCTCTATATCCGATGCGAAGCTTGCATTGATGGATAGGTTCCATTTAAGCGATATACAGGCACAGGCTATAGTGGAAATGCAGCTTGGTAGGCTTTCCGGTATGGAGCGCCAGAAGATAGAGGACACCTTGAACGGCCTTTACGCGCAGATTGCGGAATACAAGGCTATACTTGCGGACGGAAGCAAGGTTACCGCTATAATTAAAACCGACCTTGAAGAGGTTAGAGAGCGTTACGGTGACGACCGCCGTACACGCATAGAAACCGTTGATAACGAGATACTGGACGAGGACCTTATAGAGCGCGTGAACAGCGTTGTTACCGTAACGCACGGCGGCTACATTAAGCGTTTGCCTGCGGACACATATCAGGCACAGCGCAGAGGCGGCAAGGGGCTTACGGGTATGACCACCAAGGAAGAGGACTTTGTGGAGCAGGTTATCGTTTCCAACAGCCATTCGTTCCTGCTTATGTTCTCCAACCACGGCAGGGTTTACAGAAAGAAGTGCTACGAGATACCTGAAGCAAGCCGTACCGCTAAGGGTACGCATCTTGCAAACGTTTTGCAGCTTGCGGAGGGCGAAAAGATAACCTCTATAATCCCCGTAACCGAGTTTTCGGCTGACAATTATCTTGTACTTATCACAAAGCTTGGCGTTATCAAGCGCATCAACCTTGAGGAGTACAACACGCGCCGTTCGGGCGGTTTGTTTGCCGTAAACCTTGACGAGGGGGACGAGCTTTGGTTTGTGCTTAAAACAAACGGTGACGACCAGATTGTTGTAGGCACCAACAACGGCCACGGTATAAGATTTAAGGAAACCGATGCAAGAAGCATGGGCAGGCAAGCACGCGGCGTTAAGTGTATGACGCTGGAGGAGAACGATTTTATCGTTGGCGCTTGCGTTATCACCGAGGAGGGTGTTCAAGCGGGTGCTAAGCTTATAACCGTTACGGAGCAGGGCTTTGGCAAACGCTGTGATATAGAAGAGTTTAAGGTTCAAGCGCGCGGCGGTAAGGGTATTTGCTGCCACAAGCTTTCGGAAAAAACGGGTAACCTTGCAGGTATATCCGTTGTTTACCCCGATGACGACGTTATGCTGATAACCGATAACGGTATAATTATCCGCTTCCGTGCGGAGGAGATACCCGTTTACGGCAGAGCAACGGGCGGCGTTATAGTTATGCGCACGGGTACGGATTCACGCATTATCGGCTTTGCTGCCGTTAAGCCCGAAGAGGAAGGCGAAGAAGAAACCGAAGAAGCTACCGAAGGTACGGAGGAATAAGCTATGGCATTTAAAACCTTTGTTTTTGAAAATATAAGCGATAAGGAAAAACGCCACGCACAGGTGCAATCTGCATTGCGTGAATATACGGGTATCGATAGTGCGGAGGTGCTTTATACCTCCCGTGGGAAGCCCTATATTAAGGGTCTGCCTGAGGAGATGTTTATCAGCGTTACCACGGCAGACGAGGTTATGGTGGTTGTGTTCTCCACCAAGCCCGTTGGTATCGACGGTGAGCATATGGCAAGGTTTGAAAACAACCTTACCAGAGATAGAAAGCTTGATTATATCGCGCTTGCGGAACGCTTCTTCTCCCCCGATGAGGTGGAGTTTGTGCGCGATGGGGACGTGGAATCCGAGCATTTTGCACAGGTTTGGGTGCGTAAAGAGGCATACGTTAAGTACACGGGCAAGGGGCTTTCCGATTTCGCCAACTTTAGCGTAACGGACGGTATTAAGTTCTATAACAAAATAAACGGCGTTCCCGTTAAGAAGCTTAACGTGGCGTTTCCCGGCAGTAATGAGTATCTCTTTATGATAGCCGGCGAGGATGATTAAAATTCCCCATTGCTCACGTTCGTTCGCAACGGGGACCCCGAATGAATAGAACACCATTTTCGTTCACTCGCGTCTGCGCGCCGATTACATCGGCACTTGCGAAAACTAAGGAGTATTTTCTGCGGCACCTGTCCGCAGAAAATACAAGGCATAAGCACAGACCGCACAGAAATTTTATTCACAATAACAATGAAGGAAAGGCAAGATTTTGCCTTTCCTTTTTGGTTTTTATTGTATTTTCTGTGCTTTGAACAAACTTCGGCTCGCAGTACAAAGTACAGCTCTCGCCTCAGTTTGTCCAATCTGTATCTTATTTCTGCACTATTCTCCGCGTACCAAGCGTTTAATCTAATCGTTAAAAACCTTGTGGCGGTGTATTGAGTTGATATTTCGCATCGTAGGGCGGGGGTTTATCTCCCGCCGAAACGAATGAAGTTGAATATACCGTGTTTGGAATGATTATGCATTAATAAACGATGCGGCGGGAGATAAACCCCCGCCCTACGATAAATTGTTGCGCTTTATTTTAAAAACAAAACCTCGTTGCGGTGCGTAGGGTCGATTCACGAATCGACCGCTACGTTGCGGTTAAATGCGGCGTTTGTTTTAATTGCTTCGTTCGGCGGGAGTAAACAGGCGCCCTACGATAAATTGTTGCGCTTTATTTTTCGGCTTGTTTTATTTCTTTTTCGGTTTTTATAAACAATTCCTCTGCCGCTTCGGTGCTTACGGCTTCGGCAAACAATCTAAAGCCGCCGCTTGACAAGGGCACTACAATCACGCTGCCCGCGCTATAGCTTAAAACAACGCCCTCGCCGCCGCGCGCGGCACTGCCTTTTTCGTAAAGGCGGTTTATGGTGCGCGCTTTTGCGTCCTCGTTACAGCGCACGGTTTTGCTTTCCACTATCTGCTTGGGCGTTTGCGCGGCAAGCTCGTACAACTGCTTTCCCGTTTTTTGCGCGGCGTACAATGCGCGCAGGGAGAGCGCGTTGCCATCGTAGCTCCAGAAACAGCGGTACACCGCGTCACGCTCGCGGCTATCCGCTTCGCCGTAAAACACAGCCTTGCCGCCGCCGCGCTGTACTGCTTCCTCCACAAACCGCGGGGCTTTGGTGGGCAGCGCAACCTCACCGCCAAGCGTTGCGCCTATGCATACCAAGCTCCAAAAGCTGCAATCCGTGCCGTCCTTTAGCGTTGCCTCGGCGTAGAGTCCGTCCTCGGATACGAAAAACGCGTTTTCGGTATCGCTGTTTCCGTATTCCACCTGTGCGCCAAGCTTTTCTGCCGCCGCATACAGGAACTCTGATGCGGCGTTCTTTTCCTTCACGTTAAACCGCACGCCCTTTAGCGATGGCACGGTTTCCGTTAGCGCAAGCGCATAGCGGTATTTAACGCGGTCGTCGTGCTCCAGCACAACGGTTTCGCCCGCTGATACGGTGGTGGGCGTTGGGCGTGCAAGAGCCGCCTCTATTGCGCGCTCCTCCTTGCTGGTGGGGAAAAGCCCATCGGCATCATATATATTTATGCTTGCAACGTTGCCCTTCACCTTCACTATCACCGAAAACGCAAGCGAGTATTCCTTAGCCGCGAAGGCGCAAAGCGCATCAAAGCCGTCCTCAAGGTCAAAGGCTCTGCCGCCGTATATGCGTACACCGCAGAGGATGCTGTCTGCCAGCGCCTTTGCCTCTGCACCCTCTCCGTGCATTACGCCTATTGCCGTGCCTGCGCCTGCCGTGTAGCTTAGCGCACCGCCCAACGCCATACACAGCTCGCCGTT
The DNA here is from genome assembly GCA_045592105.1 of Eubacteriales bacterium. Classification (GTDB taxonomy): domain Bacteria; phylum Bacillota; class Clostridia; order Oscillospirales; family CAG-382; genus SIG636. The sequence continues at coordinate 19,667 of JAZNUB010000054.1, forward strand.
GATATAGCTACCGTATCTGCCCGCTATTCTGCCGTTTTCCAAATGCCTTTTTCTTATCTCGCCAAAAACTATGCTTTTCATAATCCTTGCTCCTTTTTCTACGTTTAAGCCCGATTTTAATATTGTGCCGCCCGATATATACGCGCCTTCGCCTATTATCGTACCCGCGCCTATCACACAGCCCTCACCCACGAAGGAGTGCGCCGAAAGATACGCCTTTTCGCAAATAATACTGCCGTACGCCGCGCTTCCGCTTTCCGTTACTGCGCCGTCAAACAGTATACAGCCCTCTACTGCGCTGTCCTCGGCAAGCTTTGCGTTGCCAAACAGCACGTTCTTTGCGCCGTTTGCCGCCCTGAAACAGCAATGGTAGTAGCTTTCCACGTCTCCAATATCGCACCAATAGCCATACGCCTCTATACAATGTATGGGTATGCCTGCCGATAGTAGGCGCGGAAACAGGTCTGCCGCAAAATCCTGCTTGCCGTCTCCTATATACCTTAACGCTTCGGGGTTCATAATATATATGCCCGTATTTACAAGGTTTGTAAGCGTGCGCTGCCACGATGGCTTTTCCACAAACTGCGTTATTACGCCGCCGCTTGTTAAAACCGTTCCGTACTCCGTGGGGGTGCTTACCCTTGTGCAGACTACGCTAATCATCGCGCCGGAGCTTTTGTGCTTGTCCATCAGCTCGCGCAGGTTGAAATCGCACACCGTATCGCCGCTTATTACTATGAAGCTGTCGTCAAACGCCATCGCCGCGTTTTTAACACAGCCTGCCGTGCCAAGCGGCACGGTTTCGCGGTAGAAGCATAGGTCTGCACCGCTTACGCGCACCGCCTCTATCATCTCCGCCTTATACATAGTGGTTACCGATATCTCCGTGAAGCCGTGCGCTTTAAGCTTGTTAAGCGCGGTTTCGTACACCGTGCTGTTTCCAAGCGGAAGCAGGGGCTTTGGTATCGTTTCGGTTATGGGAAGCAATCGCTTACCGTAACCGCCCGCAAGAACAATTGCGTATTTGCTCATATACTGGTTTTGCCACCTTCCTTATGTTTTTGCTTTAGCCCCTTTAGTTTCAGCAAAAAGCAAAAAAACTATACCCGCTATTGACAAACGGTGGAAAAAATTATAATATTACACTTGGAATAATAATGCGTGAAAGGGCAAGGGATGATACGGTTTTCAGAAGAAGCGTTGCCGCTTAACAGCGGCTGTGTGCTTACTATCGGTAATTTTGACGGTGTGCATATCGGCCACCGCGCTTTAATAGAAAAAACCGTGGCTGTTGCAAGGGCGCTTTCCGTGCCAAGCGTGGTTTGGACCTTTGGGGAGCATCCTCAAAGCTTTTTCGGCGCAAACAGCCTGCGCTATCTCACAGGGGCTTACGAAAAGGCGGCGTTTATAGAAAAAGCGGGCGCGGATATGTATTTTACTGCCGAGTTTGCAAAATATAAGGATATGAGCGCCGATAGGTTTGTTGACGAGGTGCTTGTTGGCGCGTTTGGCGTTAAGCACGTTGTTTGCGGATACGATTTCTCGTTTGGCAAGGGTGGAAGCGGCAATCCCGAACAGCTTTTAAAGCTGCTTTCGCGCTACGGCGTGCCGCTAACGGTGTTGCCGCCCGTTTGCGTTGAGGGTGTGGCGGTAAGCTCCACAGGGCTTCGCGCGCTTATTACCGCGGGGGATATGGAAACGGCGCGGAAGCATTTGGGCAGACCTTACGGGTTTTATCTGCCCGTAACGCACGGGAACAGAATTGGGCGTACTATAGGAAGCCCCACCGTGAACCAACGCTTTCCGGCGGAGCGTGTTGTGCCTGCCTACGGCGTATACGCGGCGTTTTGCATAGTTGGCGGAAAAACCTACGCCGCCGTTTCAAACGTTGGGGTTAAGCCTACGGTTAATACCGAGGACAAAACGCCTGTGTGTGAAACCCATATATTTGATTTTAACGGAGATTTATACGGGCAAAGCGTATGGGTTTATCTGTATAAACGCATACGGGCGGAAAAACGCTTTGAAAGCGTGGAGGAGCTGTCTGCCCAAATAGCCGCCGATAAGGAAGCGGCGCGGCTGATTACGGAAGGAGTAACAGATGTTTAAAAGGATAACGGCTATATGCCTTGCTTTGATAACGCTTTGCTTTCCTTTAAGCGTGTTTGCGGAAGAAAGCAGCGCAGAGGCAACGGAGGACCCTGCAACCGAAAACATAATAGTTATAAAAAACCTCAACACAGGCAATAATCTGCCCTTGCAATCGGGCGAGAGCAAAACGTTTCAAACAGGCGTTGCCGCAAGGCTTATGAGCGCGCTTGTTGCTTTTGAGTGTATTGAGGACGTTAAGGCGAAGATAAGCGTGCCGTTTTGTGCAAGTGACAATAATTTGCGCGGCAGCGGCAGTTATATAGGCTTTGCGTATTCCGAGGCTAACGATGCGCAAACGCTTGAGGATTTTCTGTCCGCGGCGATAGTTAGCTCTGCAACGGATGCGTGCTTGGCGCTTGCCGTGGCGGCTATGCGGCACGAGGCGGGCGAAACCATGGATTACTCGCACAATTATTCGGCGGCGGCAACCGCATCTACTAAGGAGAGGGCGTATCTTAACGATTTCGTTGCGCTTATGAACAGCCGCGCCGCAGAGCTTGGTTGTACCAACACGCTGTTTACAAGCTGTACCGGCTTGGCGGACGGGAAAAGCAGAACCACCGCCGAGGATATTGCGCTTATAGCCGCCGCAATTTGTTCCCACGGCAAGCTGTACGAGATAAGCGACAAGGCAAGCTACACGCTTAGCACGGGCTCTAACCAGATATTCACCAAAAACGCGCTGAAAAGCGAATATAACCTAAAGGGCTACAGGCTTGAGAACGTTAAGGGGATGACGGCGGGCTACCTTCAAGCCCCGAACGCGTACTGCGTTGTTACCACAGCCGAAAGCGGCGGGCTTTCCTACGTTTTCGTTTGCATCAACACCACAGCCACCTCCACCACGGGGGAGGACGGCGAAAAGCTGTACTCGGCAGAGATAAGCACCTATAAAACGATACATCAGTTCCTGCCCTGGGCGCTTGCTTCGTTCCGCTATCACACGGTTGTGTCCCCGTACAGCGCTATCGCAACGATACCCGTAAAGGCGGGCAAAGGGCGGGATAGCGTTACCATCATCGCAAGGGACGTTATAGAGCTGCTTGTTACCAAGGACATTAACCCCGATACGGATATATCCGTTGTATACACCGACCTTTCGGATCTAACGCTTTCAGCTCCCGTTGCAGAGGGGCAGGAGGTTGGCAGAGTGTACGTTTACCTAAAGGGCGAGCTTGTGGGTGAAAGCCCGCTTGTTACCAACGATGGCGTTATGGAAAGCAGCGCGCTTTCCGCTGTGGACAAGGTAAAGAATATGCTAACCGGCGATTTTATGAAAAAAATATATAAATGGGCGTTAATTATCTTTGCCGCGTATCTTGTTATCGTATTTTTTATGTTTATTTACAGGGTTGTGCGTAAATATATAGAGGCTGGCAAGGGCGAATAAGCAGATATGTTAAGTATTTGTTTCGCAATTATTAAATTTTATTAATAGCCTTGCAAAACGTAAATTGCTATGATATAATCACCGTGTTATGACTTCGTAAACTTTTGGAGGATTTTTAAATGGATGGCACTATCACCACTATAATAGGTATTCTTCTTCTCGTAATGGCTTTGTTCCTTATCGTTTCCATACTTATGCAAAGCGGTAAGAGCAAGAAATTATCCGGCACTATCGCAGGCGGCGCTGAAACCTTCTTTGGTAAAGAAAAGGGGCAGGCTATAAATAAACGTCTTTCTATGATAACCAACGTTGTTGCTGTTTTGTTTGTAGTTCTTGTTCTTTCTTTGTTCCTTATCAACGCAAAGCAGGTTGCAGATAATAATAGAGAAGAGGCTTCTACCGAGGCTTCTGCTGACGCTTCTAAGGATGATGCTTCTAAGGGCGATGCTTCTAAGGGTGACAGCTCTAAGGACAGCGCTTCTAAGGACGAAGGCTCTAAGGACACTTCCAAGGATGCATCTGCTGATGCTTCCAAGGATGCTTCTGCTGACGCTTCTGCTGATGCATCTGAAGATGCTTCCGCTGAAGTTTCTAAAGCAGCTTAGTTATTAGGACAAACACGGTTCTTCCTTTGCGGGTTTATGCCCGTATTAAGGGGTGAAAACGCTGTGGGGTTGTCGGTTTATCAAGCAATTAATACAGAAAAAACAGATAGCCTCCTACTTTAATAAAGCAGGGGGCTTTCTTTGTTTGGAAAAGAGGGTTATTATGGCTAATAACAGCGAAAAAGCTGTATACACCGGTGTGCTTGAGTGTGAGAAGGGTGTTTACACGCTTGCTTCCGATATAAACGGTAACGTTTTGGTGCTTGATGGCGAGCTACCGATTGGTTGCCGTGTGGGGGATATGGTTTGTGCCGTGGAGGACTGCGGCGTTTACAAGGTTGTTAAAAGCTTTGGCTCTGCCGACGAGGCGGAGGCTAATATAAAGGCGCTTTTCTGCGCCGAACGGCTGGACGAGCCGTTTGATTTTGATTCGCTTATGCAGGCTAAGCAAACCGCGTTTACGGAGATAACTGCGCTTATGGGTCGCCGCGTGGATTTGCGCGGCAAAACCGTTATAACGCTTAGCGAAAGCGAGAACAGCAGAAGCGAGTGCGGCTTTTCCATCGAAACGGACAAGGCGGGCAACTTTGTGCTTGGCTTGCACACGATGGACGTGGCGGAGTTTATAGGTGAGGACAGCGCGCTGGAGCATTCTGCGTACAGGCGCGGCAAAACCGTGGTACTGCCCGATAAGGAGATACCTATGCTGCCCGAAGCACTTACTAAGGGGCCGTGCTTCTTTGAGGTGGGGCAGGACAGGCTTGCCGTTAGCTACTTCGTTACCATAAACGAGGAGGGTACGGTGCTTTCCTTTGATTTTTGCGAAAGCATAGTTAAAACCGCGGCAAACTGCTTGTTTGACGAGATAGAGGCGCTGATATTAGACTTTGATTCTTCTGCGATAATGCCGTTGAGAGAGGCATACGCTTCCATAACGCCAACCATAAACCAATTGTTCGTGCTTGGCGGTATACTTCAGAACGCGCGCGTGCTTAACGGCGGCGCGGATATAGACCGTGCCGAAAGGAAGTTTGTATACGGCAGGCACGGCGGCAAGCCCGTGGGCGTTATCAGCCAAAAGGAAAGTGACCCCAAGAGGCTAATAAGGGAATTTTTGGCAATTGTAGGCAGAGAGCTTGCAATGTATCTTAACAGCAACAATATACCCGCGTTGTACCGCGTGCAGGCGGCACCGGATGAAAGCGCGGTGGCGGATTTCCGCAACAAGGCGGAGGCGTTGGGCATAGATTTAAGCGGTGTAAGCGGATTTGACGTATTTTCCTACGCCGCTGAATGCAGCCACGGCACCAGAAGCGAGGAGCTTTTGCTTAAAGCGCTTCACGCTTCGCTTAAGGAAACGGGCTTTGCGGCACAGCCGATGCGCCACGTTGTTCACGGCACATATATGTACGTTCGCTTTGCGTACCCAATGAACCGCTTTGCGGATTATTGCACACAGCTTATAGTAAAAGCCATAATCGCCGCAAGGGAGCAGGGCACGCCCATAAACCGAGAGCTGATGGCAGAAAAGGTTGAAATGGCGATAGAAGCGGCAAACGTGCTTGAAAAGCGCGCCTCTCGCATAGAAAGCAAGGTAGAGGACATTGTTGCTATGGAATGCTTGCGTAAAATAGGTCAGCGTAGCTACACGGGGCTTGTAAGCGGCGTGAACGAAAAGGAGATAGAGGTTCTGCTGGATAACGGCTGTGTGGGTTATATCGACCTTGCACAGCGCTCCTATGCCGAGTATAAGGACGGCGCCGTTACAACGGGCGGGCAGGTATACTCCTTTGGTAGTGACGTAACCGTGCGTTTTGACAGGGCTGATTTCAGGGCGGGCAAGCTGTACCTTACGCTTTAATGTTCCACGTGAAACATTTTGGAGGGGCATTTGTGAAACAAACTACCAAAAACAGATTGCTGTGCGTTCTTTTAGCGGCTTTATTGCTTTTGTTTACCGCGTGTGCGGAGCAAGGCACGGATGAAAGCGGCGCAGATAGCTTTGATGATGTAACTGAAAGCACCGTTTCCAAGCCGGGCTTTGAATGGATAGCAGAGCTGGAGGATGCTAACGGTAAGTACAAAGGGCAAAACCTTAACGTGATATCCGTTTCTAAGGAGCTGTTTTACAGCGAGGAGGAAAACCCGCTATCACGCGCAGTTGATAACAGAAACGCGCTTTTGGCGCAATATCTTGATATAAGCGTTAGCTGTACCGAAAAAGAAGCGGCTGATATCGCGGTGGAGCTAAAGCAAGCTATTGACAGCGGCACCGCTTATGCGGATTTGATATGCGCGCCCCTTAGCGTTATGGGCGAGCTTGCGGCGCAAGGGCTGCTTGAAAACTTGTATTCCCTGCCCTATATTGATTTTGGCGCAGGATATATGGAAAAATCCGTGCTGGATAGCCAAACTGCCGAAAACACGCTGTATATGTATAGTGGCGAGCTAACGCACAGCACCAACGCAAGCGTTGGGCTGTTTTATAACAAGGCACTTGTAAGCTCCGCTTACGGGGATCCCGTTAAGCTTACCAAGGAGGGTGCATTTACCTGGAGCGCGCTTACTTCTATGGTACACGCCGTGGCGGAAAACGGCGCGCGCGGTATAGACAGCTTGCTTGGTGATACGGAGCTTGCCGTGGCGGTATACGGCTCCTCGGGCGATAGCATAGTTTCCGCAGGCGGCGGCAAAGAAGCACAGCTTCAATACAACGCAGAAACGGCTGAAAACACGGCTTCCATAATAAACGGCTTGTTTAAGAACGCCGCGTACAGCCCTAATTACGACGAAAATCTGGCGGTAAACGCCTTTAAAACGGGAAAGCTTGGGTTTATAGTAGCACCGATGGGCTCTGTAAGCTTGTTTGACGGCAGCAGCTCGGAATGGGGTTTGCTTCCGCTTCCCAAGCACAGCGCCGAGCAAAGCGAGTACAGCTCCTTCATAGGGGCAAACGCGCTTGCAATAGGCGTGCCGCGCGGCTGTAAGGACAGTGCCTTTTCGGGCTTTGCGCTAAACGCGCTGTTTGCCGCTTCCGCAAATACGCTGGAGGCCGCGCTTAAAACCACCTATATCAACTACCATTTCTGGAGCAACGATGCCGCGGTTATGCTTAACCGCATCACCCACACGGCACGCTTCGATTTAGGCGTTATCTATTCCTCTCAGTCGGCTGTGGCAGACGTTGGCACCGCGTTGCTTGCAAAAGACAAGGGCGGCACCGTTACCGATGCCGCTAAAGCAGAGTTTGATGCCTTCGCATCAAGGCTGTTTTATTGAAAAAAGCCTTGCATACAGGCGGCGTTTGTGCTATAATGCTTTGGACAAATAATTTTTAATATATACAAAGAGGTGTATTGTTATGGCAGTTAAAAAATCTGTTGAGGATCTTAAAGTCAGCGGCAAGAAAGTTCTTGTTAGATGTGATTTTAACGTTCCGCTTAAGGACGGCGTTATAACGGACGAAAACCGTATAGTTGCCGCACTTCCCACTATTAAATATCTTTTGGCAAACAACGCAAAGGTTATCCTTTGCTCCCACCTTGGCAAGCCCAAGGGCGTTGCAGACCCTAAGTATTCTCTCGCACCCGTTGCTGTAAGGCTTTCCGAAAAGCTTGGCTTAAACGTTGTTTTTGCCGCTGATGACGAGGTTGTTGGCGAAAACGCTAAAAAAGCCGTTGCTGAAATGAAGGATGGCGATGTTGTTCTTCTTCAAAACACCCGCTATCGCGCAGAAGAAACCAAAAACGGCGAAGCTTTCTCCAAGGACCTTGCTTCCCTTGCTGATTTGTTCGTAAACGATGCTTTCGGTGCCGCACACAGAGCGCATTGCTCCACCGTTGGCGTTGCTTCCTACGTTGAAGAGTCTGCTAACGGCTACCTTATGGCTAAAGAGATTAAGTTCCTTGGCGATGCTGTAAACGCTCCCGTTCGTCCTTTCGTTACCATTCTTGGCGGCGCAAAGGTTGCAGATAAGCTTGCTGTTATAGAAAACCTTCTTAACAAGGCTGATACTCTTATTATCGGCGGCGGTATGTCCTATACCTTCCTCAAGGCAAAGGGCTACGAAATAGGCACTTCCCTGCTTGACCCCGAAAAGATTGAGTACTGCGCTAATATGCTTAAAACCGCAGAGGAAAAGGGCGTTAAGATCCTTCTTCCCGTGGACTGTGTTATAACCAAGGACTTCCCCGATCCTATCGATGCTGAGATAGAAACCAAGGTTGTTGCCGCAGATGCTATCCCCGCTGATATGATGAGCCTTGATATCGGCCCCGAAACAGCTAAGCTTTACGCAGAAGCTGTTAAGAGCGCAAAAACCGTTGTTTGGAACGGCCCTATGGGCGTTTTCGAAAACCCCATCCTTGCTAAGGGTACTATCTCCGTTGCAAAAGCACTTGCTGAAACCGATGCTACTACCATCATCGGCGGTGGTGACAGCGCGGCTGCTGTAAACACCCTCGGCTTTGGCGATAAGATGAGCCATATCTCCACCGGTGGCGGTGCTTCTCTTGAATATCTTGAGGGCAAGGCTCTTCCCGGCATCGAAGCTATGACCGATAAATAATAACGGAGGCGTATATATAATGAACAAAGCTACAAGAAAAGCAGTTATCGCAGGTAACTGGAAAATGAATAAAACCCCCGATGAGGCTGTTGCGCTTATCGAGGCTATCAAGGCTGAAATCGCAGGCAAGGCTACCGATGGCTGTGATATCATCGCAGGCGTTCCTTTTGTTGACCTTGCAGTTGTTGCTAAGGCAGTTGAGGGCAGCCCCATTAAGGTTGCGGCTCAGAACGTGCACTGGGCAGATAAGGGCGCTTTCACAGGCGAAATCAGCGCAGATATGCTTAAAGCCGTTGGCGTTGAATACGTTATAATCGGCCACAGCGAAAGACGTCAATACTTCGGCGAAACCGATGAAACCGTTAATAAGCGCGTTGCAGCCGCTTTGGCAGCAGGCCTTAAGGTTATCCTTTGCGTTGGCGAGCTTAAGGAAGAACGCCTTTCCGGTATCACCGCAGAAATCGTTTCCATGCAGGTTAAGCTTGACCTTGCAGGCGTTTCCGCAGAGGATATGGCTAACGTTATCATCGCTTACGAGCCTGTTTGGGCTATCGGCACGGGTCTTACCGCTACCGCAGAGCAGGCTGAGGAAGTTTGCGCTTGCATCAGAGGCGTTATCGCTTCCCTTTACAGCGCAGATATCGCTGAAGCTACCACTATCCAGTACGGCGGCTCTATGAACGCTGGCAATGCGGCAGAGCTTTTGTCTATGAAGGATGTAGACGGCGGCCTTATCGGCGGCGCATCCCTCAAAGCTCCTGATTTTGCGGCAATTATAGCAGCAGCCCAAGCCTAACCCCTTGGCATAGCGCATAAATAGGCGCAGACCGCACAGAAATTTGATTTTTGTAACAAAGAAGGAAAAGGCAAATCGCCTTTTCCTTTTCATTTTATTATATTTCTGCACTATGCGGCTTAATCTAACCGTTAAGTTTGTACAAAGGCGCAGAACGCAAAAAGGCTTGATTTAAAAATAAAACGCAACGCCTTAACGTAGGGCGCCTGTCTGCTCCCGCCGAAACAAATGGAGTTAAATACACCGTATTTGGAAAGATTGTGCATTAAAAAACGAGCGGCGGGAGCAAGCCCCCGCCCTACGAACGAAATACCCTCTCATTGCACCGCCACGCGGCGTTTAAGGCTTGCGTTTAGGCATAACAACGAAGGCGTTATTTAATTTCTTGCTCCAAATCGTTGAACAGCTCGCTGTCAAAAAACGTGCGTATGCTTATCTCCAAGCCATCGCATATCTTTTTAATGGAAACAACGCCGGGGTTTTTACTTTTCTCGTTTAACATACTGTAAATGGTTGAGGGCGGCAGACCGCATAAATTAGCCAATGCGTTTACAGATAGTGCCTTCTCGTTACATAATTCCAAAATACGTTTTGCAACAGCTTCTTTTGTGCCCATAGCTCTCTCCTTTAGGATATATCGCAAAAAGTTTACACAAAATCAGCACAAAATATGTGGGATATATCCCAAATATACAAGGTTTGTGTTATAATATGCGATATATCCCAATACAAAAGGAGGGTGATTATGAAAAGCTGTACGTTTTTTGGACACAAGATTTGCCAAAGCGATTTGTTGCCCAAATTGGAAAAAGTATTAGAGCATTTAATATGCACGGAAAAAGTAATGCGTTTTTATGTCGGAAATACAGGAGAGTTTGACAGCATAGTCCTAACTGCGCTTAAACAGCTAAAAAAACGTTTTCCTATAAGCATATATGTAGTTTTGGCGTATATGCCTAAAGTAGCCGTGGAATATGCAGTTTTGCCCGAAGGAATTGAAGCTGTTCCGCCGCGGTTTGCAATAGACTATAGGAATAATTATATGTTAAAGCAAAGTGATGTAGTGGTATGCTACGTTATTACCTCCGCCGGTGGTGCGGCAAAGTTTTGCCGAAAAGCCGTTAAGCAAAACAAGCGCGTTATAAACCTTGCGAAGGCGGAATAAAAGGCTGTATTCTATTGGCAAAAAATGGCTTTTGTAACATCTTACAAAATGGCTCAAACGCTTTTGTAAACTGTGCACAAATCGCGTTCAAACATAGCAAAACTTATTGTGTTTTTTACAAAAAAAGGCTTGACAGAGCCATTTTTTAGTTTTATAATGAACTCAAATTAAATAGGAAATTTTAGCCCCCGCGCTTCTTTTGCCCGTTAAATGCAGGCGGGTGAAGGAGGCGGTTGTTGGTACCTTTAAGGGTTGCGGTTAAGCTTATGGCTTTCCCGCCGCGGCTGTTAAATGTGCCTGCAACCAAATAATGCAGAAAGAATTCAAATTTAGGAGGAAAATGCATGAACAAAACAACTCGTCGTATTTCCATGCTGCTTGTTCTTACCATGGTTCTCGGCCTTTTCGCCGCTTTCCCTGCTATGAACGCTTTCGCAGCAGACACCAACTATGCTAAAGGTATAGTACCCACCATCTATTTGGATGAAGCGGGTACGAACGCAGCAACCGCAGAAAGTGGTACTGCCGCTGTTATTACTGACGGTATCTATGAAGATAAGGAAGTTCACTATTATTTCGGCGGCGCCAACACTTATTATGTGAACTTTGACCTCGGCTCTGTAAAGACCGACGTTTCCAGCGTATACCTTTATATGTTTACTTTTAACAACCGTGCATATCCTGCATCCGTTAAGGTATTCGTTAGTACCGACGGCGCAGCTTATACCGAGGTTGAAACCGTTTCCACACTTGACACTACAACTACCGCTAACTTCACCTACGGTAACTACAAGTTCAAGTCCGCTCAGTCTGCTAGGTACGTAAGAATTGCTATGACAGCAGGCAATTACGTTACTTCTTTTGCAGAAATCGAAATCCGTAACTACGGCCTTGCAGCAGCAGGTGAAACTCAGACCACTGCTGACCCCACTCTTGTTGAAGGCAACTACGCTTACGGCGCAACCTACACCGCTTCTAAAGACGGCGGCGATCCCGCTTATCGTAACGAAGCTAATACCGACGGCGGCAACTGGCTTACCGACGGTTATGAAAGCGCAGCCCCTTCCGCTAACGGTGTTGCTAACTACACCGTATCTTACACCGGTACAGGTTCTGTATACGTTATAACTCTTACCCTTACATCTGCTAAGACCGATATGGCATACCTTACTTTTGTAAACGTTCCTGCTCCCGGTAACTCTTTCAAGGATCCCGCATCCGTTGCTATAGCAACTTCTTCTGACGGTCTTACTTACACCGCAGTTTCCAACGTTGCTTCTGCTACTACCGCAAAGAACGGCGGCGCTGCATTTGACCACACTTATACCTTTGATGCAGCAAAGGGTCAGTACGTTCAGATAACCATCAATATGGGCGGTTATATGTTCGGTCTTGAAGAAATCGTTATCGGTGGCACAGGCGCTGCTCCTTCTGTTGATGTAGATCCTACCATCTCCTGCGGCACCAACGTTATCACTTCCGCAACTGAAACCAACTATGCACTTTCTTCCAACGGTGCATACTATGCATACGGCAATATGTTCCCCAAAAATGCTTCCTATGCAGACGATACTTGGACCCGTGCTGCAGACGCTCTCAACAAGTTTGGCCAGGGCCAGCTTAACGATGGCGCAGAAGCAACCGATTCCTATACCGACGCTGCTTGGGTAGGCTTCGTTTTCTCTACAAGCGATGCTGCTAACGTTGATATTATCTTCGACCTCGCTCATCTCTATGGCGATATCGACCAGATAGCTTTCACCACCCTTGCACACGGCAACAACATTGCAGAATACGAAAAGGTTGAAAAGATAACCGTATCCTTTGGTGACATCAACGGCAATTACGGCAATGCAGTTTTGGTTGGCGGTCTTGTTACCGAGAATACCTACACTTCCGAAACCGGCAAGTCCGTTACCCGTTACACTTCTCAGTTCGCAGTAGACGGCCCTGCTACAGGCGCTCGCTACGTTAAGATCTCTTTCCCCAAGGCTACTTACAGATTGTTCATTGACGAAATTAAGATCCTCGGTGCTTCCGGCTTCGATTTTTCCGCAGACACTTCTGTTGACCAGCCTTCCGTTGATCAGCCTTCTGTTGACGAACCTTCTGTAGACGGCTCCAAGACTGAATACGACGAAGAACGTGGTTCTTTCGATCCCAACGCTTCCTATGTAAACGCTCCTTCTTTCCGTGCTGACCTCTCCGCTGAATATGGCGAGTTCGACACTGACGGTGACGGCGTTGTTGACTTCACAGGTATAGCAGTTACCCTTTCTGTAGTTGATATAACTTATGAATATGGTATATACGGTATCGAAGGTTATCTTAACTTTGATAACACTTACCTCACTCCTCTCTATGTAGTTGACGAAGACCTCAATGGTGTTACAGGTAACATCTTCCAAACTCCTAAGCCTGTTCTTACATGGCCCACAGTGGACGTTCCTTTCATGAATACAACGTATGCTGTTCCCAGCGTTGAAGGTCTTAGCCAGCCCTACTCTATGGCAGACGGCTCTGCCACAGATCCTTCTAATCCTGCCCAGACGTTCTCCAAGACTTACTCTCGTATGCGTATTAATTACATCATGCATACCGACTACTTCACCGGTTATGAGGCAGCTATGAAACATGATGCTGCCGGTGCTATGGGTATCACAGCTGACAACGCAATGCAGCTTAGATACTACTTCTCCGTTGCAGAAGGCCAGGAAGGCAAGGCCTTCACCTTCACCGTTCCGGACAGCCCCGATGCTACCCACATCGCTAACGCAAAGCTTTATGCTGCTGCTTACGATGCAAACGCTACTCAAGGCCTCCAGTCCGTATACGGCAAGGGCGACGAAGTTACCGTTACCATCCCCGAAGCTGTTAAGGAATACACCGTAACCTTCGTTGGTAAGGACGGCGCTACCCTTAAGACCGAAACCGTTGTTGAAGGCGGCGCAGCAACTGCTCCCGCAGCTCCCGTTGTTGATGGCTTCACCTTCATCGGTTGGGACAAGGCATTTGACAATATCACAGGCGATATCACCGTTACTGCTTTGTACGAAGAAATCCCCGTAGCATCCTACGACTTCTTCACCTTCGCAGAAGGCGCTGTTACCACCGGCTTCACCGTTGACGAAACCAACGGCTACCTTAAGATAAGCACCGGCGTTAAGACCGCTGCTGAAATCAAGGCAATCTTTGCTAACCCCGATGTAACCATCACTACCGCAACAGGCGCAGCAGTAGCTGACACTGTAAATGCTTCCACCACCCGTGTACTCACCTCCACCATCAATGGCGAGAGCAAGAGCATTATAATAGTAACTCTTGGTGACGTAAACGGTGACGGTAAGATAAACGCATCCGACTACGGTCAGGCAAAGTCTCACGCAAACAAAAAGCTCACCCTTACAGGTGCTAAGTTCGTAGCAGCAAATGTTGTAATACCTAACACTGCAGTTATCAATGCGGCGGACTTCGGTAAGATCAAGAGCTTTGCAAACCAACAAATCAATAAGTTCTAATTTAAAAGTTAATAGCACTGTAAGGGGCGGCGCAATGATGTCGCCCCTTTATTGCATTATCCAACGAAAAGATTACATTAGCTTCCAACTTTTGAAAAGCTATATCAAAAAACACAGCTTCTTTGTAAAAACAGCAAGAATATGTGTTGATTTTTTTTATAGATTATGTTACAATAGGAAAAAGAACAGTATATAAATTTGCATCAAGTATTTCTACAATTTCCAAGGTGTTTTGAAATCTTCAAGTTTCAAAACAACGCATTTTCAAACCAATTTCGTTTAAAATTTTAATGCACAAGCAATTTTGAATGAAAATAAAAACATTTAGGAGGAAAGACATGAACAACTCAAGCAAAGCAAAACATAGCATGGGTAAGAGAACGCAAAGAATTAAAACGTTCCTTTGCTTCTTCCTTATCGCAGTTATGCTTCTCCCCCTGATTCCCGAGGGTGCATTGTACGTTGACGCACTCAACAACACCTTTGGCCCCGTTACGTCCGCAACGTCTTCCGTGAACGGATCGTATATAACCGGTAAGCCCGGTGTATATATCGTGGGTGACGGATACGTGATAACGTGGGTAACCTCGTTTAAAGGCATAGGCTGGCTTACCTATACCAAAAACGGTCAAGAAGTAACCGTTTATGACGAAAGAAACGGCATTTTGCGCTCTTTCGATGCTATCCATACCGTAAAGGTGCCCGAAGAGGATTATCAGTACCTTTGCAATGGGTACACGGTACACTCTAAGGAAGTAATCTCGCACGATTACGCTACAACTGCTTACGGTGTTGAATGCTCCTACACAACCAAGCTGAAGGACACAAAGCCCGGCGTGAATGAAGACGTTGACATTCTCACTTTAACGGACGTTCACGATACTGCCGCAAGAGCAAATAATGCCTTTGGTAATTACAAGAATTACTTTAACAACATAAGCTACGATCCCAACATAGTTGTTTTCAGCGGCGACATTGTTTCATACCTTGATGAAACCACCTTAAAGCAGATGTTTGAAATAATGGGTAACGCAACGTACGGTCAGTACCCTATCGTTTATTGCCGCGGTAACCACGAAACCAGAGGCGTATACGCAACGAAAATTCTTGAATATTTCCCCACCAAAACGGGCGAATTATACTTTGATTTCACGTTTGGCTCTCTTTGGGGCGTTGTTCTTGACACAGGCGAGGATAAGCCCGATACTCACACGGCGCACGGCCTTCTTACAAATTTTGAAGTGTATTTGAAGGAACAAGAGAATTGGCTTAGAACCCTTAGAAAGCCAACTGACGCCAACATCAAATACCGTTTGGGTATTTACCACATGCCAAGATTGGAAACCTTAGCAAGAAAAGTTGTTTTTGAAGACGGCACTTCCTCAACACCCGTAGAAACGTTTTTCTTGGGAACCGACATAACCGATTCCCTTGCACATCTTGACCTTCAGTTTGGTATAGCAGGCCACGAGCATAAGTATAAAATATACGATAACGCTCAGTTGTACTCAAGCGCCATAGAAGGTATGACGGATGAAGAAGTTCTCAGCTATATGATGGCGGGTGACGTTACTTATAAATACACCGCAACCGTAAACGGTATGCCCGCGCGTGACTTTGGCGGTAAAGAAGAGTATTTTAAAAACGGCGTTAAAATCAACTTCGTACCCAGCTCTGTAAAGCACAAAACCTTCCTTGCAGGTGGTGACTGGCACGGTACAGCCTTCGTTAAGCTTAACGCGGCAGACGGTGCAACAGGTACCGCAACGCTTTATGGGTTAACCGTTGAAGGAAAAGAAGTTGAAGTAAATGATGACGGTACGAGAAACACCGCAGGTACCGGTAAAGTATTTTCCTCCAAAAGTAACCCGAAAAAGATTGATCTTTACGAGCCTAACCGCACAACCGACCCTGTAATACCCGACCCTGTAATATCCGAAACGGCTTATGGTGAATTTAACCATTTTAAACCCGTGGATTGGAAGATAACAGGCGAGTATTTTACAAGCGGCGGTTACTGTACCCCCTCTATAGCCAGCACGGGCTTCGCAATTGACAGCGTTCCTGCCGTTTTCGAATCCGGTGGAGATTGGTACAACGTTGTTTGGTCAACCAACACCGCCGCTGCAGGCTTCGTTCAGCTTGTGTATGAAGGAAAAACGTATCAGTTCTTTGACGAAGTTTCCGGTAAAAAGAGGTGTGAGGACCGTATTCACACCGTAAAGGTACCGAAAAAGTTCCTTAACAACAACAAATACATCGTTGGTAACCACATAGTTACTCACCAGAGTGGGCAGCTATCGTACTTTAAAGGCCATTACTCCACAAGTGCCGAATACGTTTTTGAAGACAGAAGCAACGAGAAAACGCCTAACGTTTTGCTTTACGGCAACTACAAAAACGATATGGCAATTGCCTCCACCTTGGCAGGCAAGGCAATTGAAGGGCTTAGCTCGGACTATTCCTTTATCGCCGCAACGGGTGACCTTTGCTATATCAGCGCAGGCACCAACAAGGCAACCAACCCCTCTCCCGTCCCCGGTAACGATGCAGGTTTCCGCGATATTTTTGAGGCGGCATCTGCGCTTTCCGGCGGTACAAAGCTTATCGTGTTCTCCAGAGGTAATGCGGAATGCAGAGGCTTCTATGCAACTGAGCTTATCAAATACATACCTACCGTAACGGGTGAGTTCTACTACGCCTTCAACTACGGCGAC
>JAZNUB010000055.1:0-50477 GCA_045592105.1 Eubacteriales bacterium
GATTCATCAGATGTATTAGCGGCAACCCCGATGTCATTGGTTGATAATAATCTGTATGCATATTGCGATAACAATCCTATTACAAGGGCAGATAACGATGGCGCATTTTGGGATACCGTGTTTGATGTTGTATCCATAGCCATAAGCGTCGTAGAAGTATGTAATAAACCGGATGATCCGTGGGCTTGGGCAGGGCTTGTAGGCGATGTAGTAGATATTATCCCCTTTGTTACCGGCGTAGGCGAAACTGTAAAGGTAATTAGCGCTGCCAACAAGGCTGTTAATGCGATTGATACCGCACATGATGTTGCAAAGGCTGCTGATAATATTGTTGATTCCGCAAAAGCAGCGAAAAAGGGATGGAATGTCGGGGATGATATTACCACATTAACAAAAGCTGGTAATGATCCGACTTGGTCAACGGTGCGTAGTAGATATTGGAAAAATGAAGAGTTCTATAATGGCAGTGGTTATAGTGACTTTGATCGTTCGAGAATGAAACAAGGCAAAGCACCTTTGGTTCAACATCATAATGGAAAGTATTATCCTATGGAATTACATCACAAAAAACCTCGCAGAGATGGCGGCAGTAACGCTTTCGACAACCTTGAACCACTATCGCCTTGGAAACATGCAGAGAAAGATCCGTTTAGGTATTTTGTGCTATGAGTGATATAGTATGTGATAAAGTATAAACAGGAGGTTTATATGATACCGTTTAGTGTGTTGTTTGATGGAAAATGGGAAATGGAGTATAAAGGGAAAAACATTTTCAAATCTTTTCGTTTTTATCAAAAGGGCGATTTTATATTTAAATTTGAATATGTCGAATCCAATTCTCATCTTGACCAAGCAATAACATTGCATTTCATAGATTTTAATGGGAAAATTTTTTTGAATGGCGAGGAAATAAAAATTAAAAACAAAAGATTTCCACAAATTAATATGTGGGAAGGGGAAAATAAATCTTCTTTTGAATTAAGACTTATAATTGATGAAGGCTTTGTCGCTTTAGCTAACTCAACTCAAGTTTCAGAAGGTAGTATATATTATGATTCCTTAGTTTTTGGTTGTGCGATGTTTTATGAAATGCTAAGCGAAAACAAATATCGTTTTTATTGCAATGATCGCGATAACGATGATGACTTTGATGATTTGATTTTTGATTTAGAGATTACAAAAGTCGGTAATTCTAATGAATAAAATCATCGCAAATCATTTTTCACAACGCAAGAAATGATTCTTTGTGTTAGTGAAAGCCACGCCCCCATAAATGTTCCTCGATGATAACAGGGGACGGGATTTTCGTCCCGTCCCCTGTGGGACAAGCTGTTGTAAAGTTCTTGGGGTGATTTGCTCACCAATTACAACGGTACGTCCATAAGCTATGATGGAATAGGCAACCCGCTTAATTGGAGAAATGCCACTTCGCTAACATGGCAGGGCAGACGTTTAACCGCCATGGTGGTTAACGGCACTGCTATGTCGTTTGAGTATAACTCCGATGGCATCCGCCAAAGCAAAACCTACGGTAATACAACCGTTAATTACATAACGGATGGAAGCAAGATAATAGCCGAAAACCGTAACGGTACGTATATCTACTATGTTTATGACGAAAAAGGCGCCATAATGGGTATGATGTACAACAACCAGTTGTATACCTTCCGTAAAAACCTCCAAGGCGACGTAACGGGTATATATACCGCAAACGGAAACCTTGTTGTAGAATATACCTATAGCCCCTATGGAGAGGTTTTAAGTGTTACCGGCACCCTTGCAAGCACCATAGGTACAGCCAACCCCTTCCGTTATCGCGGCTACTACTACGATACCGAGACGGGATTCTATTATGTATCCAGCCGTTATTACGATCCTGAGATCGGTCGGTGGATCAGCCCTGAACCTAATGTTAATTATGGCGAATTTGATGAAGGTGCCGGATTATTAGGTTATAATGTATATTCCTATTGTGCCAATAACCCCGTGATGTTTAAGGACGAAACGGGCGAAGGTATTACACTTGCTTGCGTGCTTATTGGTGCAGGAATTGGTTTAATCGTTGGTGCTGTTGGCGGGAGCCATTATGCAAAACATAAAAAGAATTTGACACCAAGTGATGGTTGGGATTACTGGAAATATGTTGTTTATGGTGGCGTTGCAGGCGGCGTGTTAGGTGGATTGGCGGGTTGGGCGTTCGCTGGAACGAATGCGGCAGCCTCTATATCGTGGGCTTATTATAAAGCAACAAACGTAATTGGTACTTCCGCTTATGCTATAGGTTCTGCTTTCGAAAAATGGTTCTATAGAGCCTACAATATAGTAAAGCAATGCCAGCAGGTTTCTCATAAAGGATATCGTTTCGATGCGATTTTTAAGAATAGTATTGTAGAATTGAAAAATTATAATTGGAGTAATTACTCAAGTTATAATAGTTTAATTAGATCTTTTACTAATCAAGCGAGAAACTATATGCAATTCATAGGAGACGTAATTAGAGGACAAGAAATCAAGGGGGTAACTTTTTGTTTTAGTTCTAAGCCTCCTCAAGTGATTATTGATGCCTTGAGAAATATCGGAGTTACTGTAAATTGGCTAAAATGAGGTGGTAATAGGTGTATCAGAGCTTTGAAGTCCCACAGTTTAAAGCAACTTTATTTTATTATGATTCCAATTATGAAAAGCAAACGGCTGAGAAAATTATTTCAGTGCTTGAACAGTTTGATTTTTTTCCGCCCGATAGAATCTGTGCCGACAAATTGACAAAAAACAGATACGAAAAAGCTAACGAACACACTCCTCAATTGTTCGTTCAGGCATATAACGAAAAGGATGTTTTTTGTATAGAAACCGCATCCGCTGTTGAAACGGTCAAAGATAAAGAAAAGGATTTTTGGAAGGTTGTTTTAGGGCTAACGTATCATAAAAGCAGTAAGTTGGTTGGTTCTTGTAAATTTAAGCCTTGGAACACACTTTCTATCTATTCAACATACGGAAGATTACAAGATAATAACAAATATAGCGATTTTATCAATTGTGTTAAATGCTTGATTTCTACAGTAAAACCGTTTTACGCTCACATAGACGATGTTGCTAATTGTGTGAAACTGATGGATAAGGTCAAAGCGGAGCATTTTGTTCCCAATGTTGTGCAACAAATTTATTGGGGGAATTATTATGGTGAAGGCTATGAATCGCTACTTGGAGAAAATTGCATTTTGCTGCTTCCGGCGTTTAAAGCAGAAAGTATAGGCGATGGCATATTTTTTACACTTTCGGACTCGTTGCTTGATTTCAACTCAAAAGAAACAGAATATCACCGGAAGAAACTTTGGAAACATTTAAGCAATAATACAGGAGCCAACACAGGAGATATTTCTGTGTGTTAGTGATAACAACTCCATAAGTCCATAAATATGACACACCGATAACAGGGGTACGGGATTTTCGTCCCGTCCCCTGTTGGACAAGCTGTGGTAAGGTTCTTGGGGCGATTTGCTAACCAATTACAACGGTACCAATATTACCTACGACCAAATTGGCAACCCGCTTAATTGGAGAAATGCCACTTCGCTAACATGGCAGGGCAGACGTTTAACCGCTATGGTGGTAAACGGCACTGCTATGTCGTTTGAGTATAACTCCGATGGCATCCGCCAAAGCAAAACCTACGGTAATACAACCGTTAATTACATAACGGATGGCAGTAAGATAATAGCTGAATACAGCGGAAATACATATACCTATTATATCTACGATGAAAACGGAACAATAATGGGTATGATGTACAACAACCAGTTGTACACCTTCCGCAAAAACCTGCAAGGCGACGTAACGGGTATATATACCGCAAACGGAAACCTTGTTGTAGAATATACCTATAGCCCCTATGGAGAGGTTTTAAGTGTTACCGGCACCCTTGCAAGCACCATAGGTACAGCCAACCCCTTCCGATATAGAGGCTACTACTACGATACCGAAACTGGCTTTTACTATCTCAACAGTAGATACTACGATCCGCAGATTTGTCATTTTCTTAACACCGATACAATTGCAATCTTACCAGCCACACCGATGGCACTATCAGACAAGAATTTGTATGCGTATTGTGACAATAACCCTGTTGTACGTGTTGATAACGGTGGACAATTTTGGGATACGGTATTTGATGTTGTATCCCTTGTGGTAAGTGTTGTTGATGTATGCACTGATCCTTCAGATGGCTGGGCTTGGGCAGGTCTTGTTGGCGATGTTGTAGACCTAATACCTTTTGTTTGCTGTGTTGGCGAGGTTGTAAAAGGTGCTCGCGCTACAAATAAAGTTATAGATACTGTTGATACTATTCATGACACGGTCAATGCTGTAGATGCTGCGATAGATGGTTTTGGCAACTTATCGCGAGCGAGACAATATGGAATAAATGCATATAACGAATTACGAAAAGTGTTGAAAGGAACCGGATTAGAGGCTCATCACATTGTCGAAAAAAGGCTTGTAAAACATCTTAACATTGATGCAAATACTATGCTGAGTGTGGCTGTCACACCAGAAGAACATCGAGTGTTTACAAATATGTGGCGCGAATTTATTCCGTACGGTACAAATTATAAAGATTTAAAGCCGATGGTAATTTATCTTTACGCAACTCAAGTCTATAAAGATTATCCGGAGCTTTTAGAAGCTGTAAAGAAAACATTATTCTTTTGAGGAGAATATTATGGAAATAAAAACAAGAATTGTATTTAGAACGGATGATCATCCTGACCTTATAAGCTATCTTACAAATAACGGAGTTTATTTTAAGCTAGGAGAAATACTATCAGTAGTAGAGATTTTGGAAAGCAATCCTCTGTGGCCAACTATAAAGCAAATGACAAAAAACGAGGAGCCTTTGTATCAATGGGACACCTTGTACACCAAGAGTGAACTCGATTGTGCTGAATGGCTGAGTATGCGCAGTATATGGAGATTTGGTTATCCACAACCTGAGAATAATTTTGCATATGAGCGAATAACCTATTCGTCCGTTTGTCCTACTTGTGGTAGCGGCAAGGTACAAATAAGCCCATTCAGGATAAAAAAAGCTCCCAAATGGGGAAGCCGCAATTTTATGGAGCTGAATTGGGTTGGTGATAGCATCTTCGTAAGCGATATCGCAAGAGAAATGCTTATAAATGAAAGAATAACTGGTATTGATTTTATGGAATTGCTTGACAAAAACGGTGATAAGGCAATACAAGGTATTTCACAACTTGTTATACCTACTGTGTTAGAAAACGGATTTGTGTACACTGAGCAAGGGGTAAGAGAATTTGGCGAATGCTCCCAGTGTGGTGTCGTCAAATACGTAACCACAGGCAAGGGTATGCTAATGTTCAAGAAAAACATATTTGAAAATCAACCGGATGTAGTACTGACAGGCGATTCTTTTGGCGGTGGTCATTACTCAACAAAGATAATACTAGTCAAGCAAAAAGTGTACAAAGCAATTGTAAAAAACAAGCTAGGCAGAGCGCTTGAGTTCGAGCCGATTATGCTTGTTTAAACACACATTTTCTGGTTTTGCCTTGATATGATCAATTGATAACAGGGGACGGGATTTTCGTCCCGCCCCCTGTGGGACAAGCTGTTGTAAAGTTCTTGGGGCGATTTGCTAACTAATTACAACGGTACGGCAATAACCTATGATGGAATAGGCAATCCGCTAAATTGGAGAAATGCCACTTCGCTAACTTGGCAGGGCAGACGTTTAACCGCCATGGTGGTAAACGGCACTGCTATGTCGTTTGAGTATAACTCCGATGGCATCCGCCAAAGCAAAACCTACGGTAATACAACCGTTAATTACATAACGGATGGCAGTAAGATAATAGCCGAAAACCGTGACGGTACGTATATCTACTATGTTTATGACGAAAAAGGCGCCATAATGGGTATGATGTACGGCGGTCAGATGTATACCTACCGCAAAAACCTCCAAGGCGACGTAACGGGTATATATACCGCAAACGGAAACCTTGTTGTAGAATATACCTATAGCCCCTATGGAGAGGTTTTAAGTGTTACCGGCACCCTTGCAAGCACCATAGGTACAGCCAACCCCTTCCGCTACAGAGGCTACTACTACGACACTGAAACCGAATTTTACTACCTGCAATCTCGCTACTATGACCCCGTTGTAGGTCGTTTCCTGAACGCAGATGTATTCGTATCTACAGGACAAGGAATCCTCGGTAATAATACGTTTGCGTATTGCAACAACAATCCAATAATCTATGCAGATTATTCAGGCTTTGAAAGAGTGCTGGTTATCTATGATGATCGTAGTAGCGGAATCTTTGGATTTGGCGGTTCAGGATTTAGAAGACAGGGTGAACTAATAGCGAAACAACAAAGAAAAAAAGGAAATACGGTTGAAACAATGACGTTTTCTTCTATTGAGGAATTTGTTAAAAAATGGAATTCATTAGATAGAGAATATGATACTATGATAATTTTAAGTCATGGAGCTGCCGGCTCTTTAGATTGTAACGGTCAAAGATTGGTTTTAGGGAGTTACGTGGAAAAACTATATATCTTATATTATATATCTGAACTCAAAAATGTAGATGTTTCTAATATGGTATTTTTGTATAGTTGCAATGGTGGCACTGCTGATGAAAAAGGAAACAGTATGGCGCAAGCTTTTGCAAACATAACCAATGCTCCTGTTAAAGCTTGTGAAAACGGTAAAGTGAATATTAATTGGAAAGATGCAAAAGTTAGCAATTATTTGGGAGAATGGGAGATCTTTTATTCAAAAACAAGACCAAAAAAATATTCAAATTGTTTTGTACATTGGATAAGATTGACACGATAATTGTATTTTTGGAGGATTTATGGTAAAAAAAAGAAATGCTTTTATGTTTGGTTTGGCAGCTTCCGTAGCATATGTTGCTATCATATTTTTTCTTAAAAATATAAGTCATTACAATTCTATTGAAGTGAATTTTAATATTGCAAAATCTTCTATCGTTGTGTTAGCATTAAGTCAAATGCTTGCCTTTTCTATAGTTGCTTTGATAAATGCTGTGCATTGCCTTATTAGAAAGAAGTATGCTTCTTTATTATGGTTGCTTGTGGTATTTCCATTAGTATATTTCACGGTAGTTTTAGCCCCTTATACATATCCATATGATTGTATTATCGAGAATGATGATATGGTACTATGTGGTGTTTATACAGTCGAGAAAACACAAGAAGATAAATGGTTGCCGATTAACAACTTCGGTGAATTCAAATCGTTAACTTACGATAAAAACATTTTAACATATTACGGCATAGATGAAAACTGTGTTGATACAACCAAGTATTCATATATTTTATCTTTTGGAAAAGAAGCAGAAAAAGTTACTTATAATGTTTGGCACAACATTGCTTCTGCAAAATATGGGAAACTAACCCAAAAAGGTGAGTATGATGCGCAAAAGGTTTATTTATACCAAATAAAGCGCGTTTGGCTTTATCCAGACAATTGAATATTGATAGCGGGTATCGTTAAAACGGATAATTGAGTAGTAAATATAAACCTCATTGCTTTCATATTACGAAACAATCAGTAACATAGGGGGACAGTAACGCAGTAGAGGTTCTCTATGTGTACAAATGGGGGTAGATTAACCCTGCCCCCATGTTTTAAACCGTAAATACACATACCAATTCGCGCACGTTAACGGAAAGCTATACCTACGTTTCAAACGGCTACAACACCACAAGCCTTGTGGCAACGCATACCGTGGACGGCGTGGTGTATGCATATACCTACGATGACGTTGGTAATATCTTAACAATAAGCGAAAATGGAACGCTTCGTTACCGCTATACCTATGATAAGCTTGGTCAGCTAACAAGTGTAAATTATTACTCCGATGCGTACTATTCAAATAGATATTACGATACCTACGAGTACTTGTACAACAAGTCCGGCAATATAACCTCTGTAGGTCATCACTATGGTGAATATGCATTATACAGTGATTATAAAACCTATACCTACGGTAACGAAACTTGGGGCGATTTGCTAACTAATTACAACGGTACGGCAATAACCTATGACGCTATAGGTAACCCCTTAAAGTGGCGCAATGCGGCAAGCTTTGTGTGGTATGGCAGACAGCTTTTGCAGTTCCAAGGTTTAGAAGGCTCTGCTATATCCTACGGTTATAATGCTGACGGTATACGCACATCTAAAACGTTTTATGACGTGGACAGTAACGTCACCGGCACGGTAAAATATACCCTTGACGGCAATACCATAGTAGCCGAGAACCGTAACGGCATAAACATATATTATACCTACGACGATAAAGGGTCGATAATGGGTATGATATATGGCGGCGAAAACTATATATTCTCAAAGAACCTGCAAGGCGATGTTATAGGTATCTATAACGTTGACGGGCAGCTCGTTGCTAAGTATCAGTACAACGCTTTTGGTGAAATAACTGCAATTACCGATGCAAGCGGAAACAACATATCAACCAACGCAAGCCATATAGCAAACGTAAACCCCTTCCGCTATAGAGGCTACTACTACGATACCGAAACGGGATTCTATTATCTACAATCCAGATATTATGACCCTGTTGTAGGTCGTTTCCTTAACCCTGATGATATAAGTGCATTTGCTGTAGAACAGGGAAGCTTGTTACAATATAACCCCTTTATCTACTGTCTTAATAATCCCATTAGCAGAGCTGATGAAAACGGTATGTGGTCTATGCCCAAGTGGGCGAAAAAAGCAGTAGCAGCAGTAGCGGTGGTAGCAGTTGTTGCCGCTGTGGCTGCCATAACGGTATATACAGCAGGTGCAGGTTCGGCGGTTGCTTGTCTTGCACTCGGTGCTGCAAAAGGTGCTGCTATTGGAATGGCTTCTGGCGCTGCAATAGGTGCTACGACGGGGGCAGTAAGTCATAGGGTGTCTACTGGCAGTTGGAGCGGAGCAGGCACAGCCGCACTTAATGGAATTGGTGACGGGGCATTGTCAGGTGCCGTCACCGGCGCAATAACAGGCGCTGCCGGTAGTGCAGTAAAAGTCTCACAAGCAGCAAAAGCATGGGATAGTGGCACCTTTAAGTCAGGGTATCAATCAATGAAATACCACTACAATAAACATGTAGTAAGCGAAGGATTGACAAAGGGAAACAATGTGCTCAAATATACACAAGATGCAGTGAGGTTTGCCAATCAAAATTCTTCAGTATTGAAGTATACCTACAACTACAATTATGGAAATGCATCTTGGAATTTAACTTATTCGACTGGACAGGGCGGAATGTTTACATCGGCTGGCAAGATTTTAACATTCTGGTATAGGTGAATCTAATGAAAAGCAAACAACACGAGTACATTTTGAAAGCATTTTTAGAATCAAGTATTCCTACGGTAATGCGCAGAAGTTGTCCTGAGCTTATGATTATTGATTCTATTATCGGGGGCTATTGCACACAGTTAGTAAAACGAGCAAAGTTCATCGAAATACCGGCGAGCGAGATTATTTCTAAGACCGAAAAGAATACCTTTTCAGAATTGATAAATCAGTCAACAGGATTGGAAAAAGATGAATTAGTAGTGTACTATCGACTTGTAATACTTGTGGAATCTATATTAATTCAGTATCGGCAATAAAACATACCAGAAAGCATCGCGTTGGGTCACCCAAAAGGCGATGCTTTCTGGTACATAACAACTCCGTTCTCCCTTTGCGGTAGTTTATATCTGCTGTTGGCAACAAGCCTGCAGCAGTTTTTTTATTTATGTATCTCAAGCGTAAAAAAGGGGCAAACTTGTTGTGCAAGCATTAACGGAGGTGCGTTTATGTACAACAAGGTTGATATAAGTGGTATAAATACTTCAAGCTTAACGGTGCTTTCAGGGAAGGAAAAGCAAAAGCTGCTTGAAAAGGCGGTAAACGGCGATAGAAACGCCAGAACAAAGCTAATAAACGGCAATTTACGTTTGGTTTTAAGCGTTGTTCAAAGCTTTGCATGCAGAGGTGAAAACCCTGATGATTTGTTTCAGGTTGGCTGTATCGGCTTAATAAAAGCGATAGATAACTTCGATCTATCTTTAAATGTGAAGTTCTCAACGTACGCAGTGCCCCTAATTTCGGGAGAGATGCGCAGATTTTTACGAGACAACAACTCGATACGCGTATCTCGTTCGTTAAGAGATTTGGCGTATAAAACACTACAAACAAGAGAAGAACTATCAGCAAAGCTGCAAAGAGAGCCTACGATTGATGAAATATCATCAGCTATGCAAGTACCCAAAACGGAAATAATTAACGCATTGGAAGCGATTTCTGCTCCTGTTTCAATATACGAGCCCGTTTATTCCGATGGCACGGACTCCGTGTATTTGCTTGACCAAATAAAGGATATGCGCAACACAGACGAATCTTGGATAAACAATATAGCTTTGTCTGATGCAATAAAAAAGCTGGACAAGAGGGAACAAAAAATTTTAGCCTTAAGGTTCTTTAGAGGTAAAACTCAAACGGAGGTTGCAAACGAAATAGGCATATCTCAAGCACAGGTAAGCCGCATAGAAAAAAACGCAATTGAAAAAGTAAAGCAACAAATATAGCGCGTGCAAATGTAAATATTTAATGAACAAGGGTACAAAATTCTTACGATTTTACGGGGAAGGCGGTTTAAATAATGTTCATCGACAAATTGCGACAAATATCGAGCATCATTCTACACTTGACTATAGATTTAAATATGTTATTATAAGTTTCAGTACAAGATATTGTGTTGCTTCGACAATATTCTTCCATATACTTGTGGTAAACTTAAAAAAAGGGGTGGTTACAAATGAAAAAATTCAGAACTTACAAAAACTATACGTTGGTATACGATTTGGAAAGGGAGCAAAACGGTTTTGTATTCTCAATTGAGAAAAACAGTGCTTCGGGTGTTGAGAAAAGCTCTTATATGGTTTTCGGTGCGGAAAGCGAGCTTAAGGGGTTGCTTTGCCGCTTGTGGCGATGCGGCGTTACGCCTATGAGCCTTGTTTATATTTTAGAAGACGAAGGCTATCTTCCTAAACCTGTTGAAAACGAAAAAAGCGAAATGAAGCCTATGGTACACATAGTTAGACGCAAGAGAAAAGATATGCCGATTAATACCAACAGCCCGTTTGTGCTTGATAACAGAAGCCAAGTGGCTTTATGCTGTGAATTGGACGATAAAGAAATGTAAGCCTTACTGTTGACCGGCATCGTATTGTGTGTTAAAATACCGTATATTTCGATTTAAGGGTAAAAGTATGATAATAAGAAATGCTAAAAGCTATGATCTTAACGGTATATACTACATATACGAACAAGCGCGGAAATTTATGGCAACGTGCGGTAACCCTACACAATGGGCAGGCGGTTATCCCGATAAAGAAACGATAAAAGAGGATCTTGAGCTAAACAGGCTGTACGTTTGTGTTGGTGACGATAATGTACTACTTGCTGTGTTTTGCTATTATTACGGTGTGGAGCCTGCGTATAACGATATATACAATGGTGCTTGGCTTAATAATAACAGCTACGGTGTTATCCACCGTATTGCCGTTTCACCCGATGCCCACGGAAAAGGTGTTGCAGCTTTTTGCTTTAACTACTGCTACAATAGATGCAAAAACCTAAAAATAGACACGCACGAAGATAATATACCGATGCAGAAGGCTCTTGCCAAGAACGGATTCAAGCGTTGCGGTGACATCTACATTCGTGAAGGCAAGCGCATTGCGTTTCAGAAGGATTAGCTTTTATACCGACAGTATGCATAAAAAAATTTATACTTCTTTTTCCTAAATATTTAAAAGTGCCATTGACAATATTTTCGTATGGTGTTATAATATAGCCAATCTTTAAGGCGGTACGAGATATCGGTAAGATTTGCTAAATATTTTTAATGGTGCAGCGGTTGCTGTATCCGTTTTTCAGCGTAATCGCCTTGCTTATTTTGCAAGGCTGTTTTTATAGTATTTACGGAAAGGTTGGTTGCTGATATGCTTAAAAAGGGATGTTTAAATAACATAACTGTTTCAGACGGTTCTACCGCCGCATTTTACGGTTTCCTTTTGTCTGATGACGCACTTTCCGTATTTTCAGCTAAAGACTATACTGTTTTGCCCGGCTTTTGCGATGTGCATGTGCATTTTCGTGAGCCGGGTTTTTCATATAAAGAAACTATTAGTACAGGCTCTGCCGCTGCAGCGCACGGCGGTTATACAGCCGTTTGTACGATGCCAAACCTTAACCCCGTACCCGATAGCGTGGAAAATTTGGCTTTGCAAGAGCAGCTTATTAAAGATAACGCGCTTATAAACGTATATCCATACGCCGCCATAACACTTGGAGAAAAGGGAGAAGAGCTTGTTGATATCAAAGCGTTAAAGGACAACGCGATAGCGTTTTCGGATGACGGTAAGGGCGTTCAAAGCAGGGAACTAATGCTTGAAGCAATGAAAAAAGCAAAAAACGAAGGCAAGCTTATTGCCGCCCATTGTGAAGACAACAGTCTTTTACAAGGCGGATATATACACAAGGGCTTGTATTCAGCCGCGCACGGTCACAAAGGTATTTGCAGTGAAAGCGAATGGGGACCGATAAAGCGCGATTTAGAGCTTGTGCGTGAAACCGGTTGCGCGTATCACGTGTGCCATATTTCTACCAAAGAAAGCGTAGAGCTTATACGAAAAGCCAAGGCAGAGGGCTTGGACGTAACCTGTGAAACCGCGCCGCACTATCTTGTTTATGATGAAAACAACCTTATTGAAAACGGCCGCTTTAAAATGAACCCGCCCTTGCGCTCTTGTGAGGATAAGGAAGTACTGATCGGCGGCATTCTTGACGGAACTATTGATATGGTAGCTACGGACCATGCACCGCATTCAGCAGAGGAAAAATCCAAAGGGCTTGCGGGCAGTGCTTTCGGTGTTGTAGGGCTTGAAACTGCTTTTTCTGTTATGTATACTCATTTCGTAAAAACGGGTATTATCGATATGAACAAACTGCTTGATTTAATGGTGTATAACCCAAGAAAAAGGTTTGGTATACCGCTTAATATGGATTTTTCGGTTTGGGATTTAAATGCGGAATACACAGTTGATCCCGATAGCTTTTTATCCAAAGGGAAAGCTACACCGTTTGAAGGTGAAAAGCTGTTTGGCAAATGCTTGCTAACCGTATGCGGCGGCAAGGTTGTTTATAAAGCGTAATAATTTATTTTGATATAAGAGGTATGTTATGGCTAAAAGAACGGACATTAAAAAAGTTATGATAATAGGCTCCGGCCCAATAGTTATAGGTCAGGCAGCAGAGTTTGACTATGCAGGCACGCAGGCTTGTCTTGCACTAAAGGAGGAGGGGTATGAGGTTGTTCTTGTAAACTCTAACCCTGCTACGATTATGACAGATACCTCCATTGCCGACAAGGTTTATATGGAGCCGCTTACTTTGGAATACGTTGCGAAAATTCTTCGGTATGAAAGACCTGATGCCATAGTACCCGGCATAGGCGGGCAGACAGGGCTTAATCTTGCTATGCAGCTTGAGAAAAAAGGCGTGCTTAAGGAATGCGGCACAGAGCTTTTAGGTACAAGCAGTAAGAGCATTGAACGCGCAGAGGACAGGGAAATGTTCAAGGAGCTTTGCCAGTCCATTGGTGAGCCTACCATACCTTCCGAGATAACGTACAGCATCGAAGAAGCAAAAAAAGCAGCCACAGAGATTGGATATCCCGTTGTTCTTCGCCCCGCTTTCACTCTTGGCGGCACAGGCGGAGGCTTTGCCAACAACGAAGAGGAGCTTGTTGAAATAGGGCTTAACGCTTTTAAGCTTTCTCCTGTTCATCAGGTTCTTATTGAAAAAAGCGTTAAGGGATACAAAGAAATAGAGTTTGAGGTTATGCGTGACTCTAACGACCATGCAATAACTATATGCGGTATGGAAAATATCGACCCCGTTGGTGTTCATACGGGTGACTCTATCGTTGTTGCACCTATTATGACGCTAAATGACCACGATTTAAAGATGCTTAATGACAGCGCCATTAAGATAATTAGAGAGCTTAAAATAGAAGGCGGCTGTAACGTTCAGTTTGCTCTCAATCCCAACAACAGCGAGTATTTTCTTATAGAGGTTAATCCGCGTGTTTCGCGTTCGTCTGCTCTTGCTTCAAAGGCAAGCGGCTATCCTATCGCACGCGTTACCGCAAAAATAGCCGTTGGTATGGCTCTTGAGGATATAGCTATTGCTAACACCACCGCCGCTTTTGAGCCGCAGCTTGATTACGTAATTGCAAAGCTTCCTCGTTTTCCGTTTGATAAGTTTGCAAGCGCCGCTAACACGCTTGGTACACAGATGAAGGCAACGGGCGAGGTAATGGGCATTGGCTCTTCTCTTGAGGAGTGCTTGCTGAAATCCGTTCGCTCGCTTGAAATTGGTGCGTGCCATTTCCACCTTAATAAGTTTGACGCTTTAAACGAGGCAGAGCTTTTTGAGTATATCAAAGAGTTTAAGGACGATAACATTTTTGCAATAGCACAGCTTTTCCGTCTTGGCGTTAGCGTAAAGGCAGTTCACGAGGTTACTAAGATAACCGAGTATTTCCTTGAGGCGTTGCTTAAAATTGTGCAGATGGAAAAAACAATTGCTGATCACAGCTTTGATAAACCCACTTTGCTTGAAGCTAAAAAAATGGGCTTTTCCGATAAGTTTATTGCAAAGCTGTGGCACGTAAACGAAAAAGAGGTTTATGCATACAGGAAACAGGAGAATATTTTCCCTGTATACCGTATGGTGGATACCTGCCATACAGGTGCGTATATACCGTATTTTTACTCCTCTTATGTTGATGAAAACGCATCTGTCCTTACGAACAAGAAGAAGCTTGTTGTTTTAGGTGCAGGCCCTATCCGTATAGGTCAGGGTGTTGAGTTTGACTATTCAACAGTTCATGCCGTAACCACCATAAAGAACTCCGGCTATGAGGCAATCATAATTAACAACAACCCCGAAACCGTATCAACTGACTATACAACGGCAGATAAGCTGTATT
Organism: Eubacteriales bacterium; assembly: GCA_045592105.1. Taxonomy (GTDB): domain Bacteria; phylum Bacillota; class Clostridia; order Oscillospirales; family CAG-382; genus SIG636. Next base: position 15,099 of record JAZNUB010000055.1, read on the forward strand.
TCGAGCCACTAACGCCCGAAGACGTTATGAATATTATCGAGTTTGAAAAGCCTGAAGGTGTTATAGCATCGCTTGGCGGTCAAACAGCAATTAACCTTGCGGCGCCTTTGATGGAACGCGGCGTTAAAATAATCGGTACGGATTGTGAAGCTATCGACCGTGCCGAAAACCGTGACAGCTTTGAGAAAATACTTCAAGAGCTTAATATACCCCAGCCCAAGGGCAAAGCCGTAACAAGTATAGAAGCAGGCGTTGATGCTGCAAAAAGCATTGGATATCCCGTTTTGGTTCGCCCCAGCTTCGTTTTGGGCGGCAGAGCTATGCAGATAGTTGCTAACGAAGATCAGCTTCGTTTGTATCTAAAAACCGCGGTTGAAATTGATGAGGACAAGCCTGTGCTTGTTGATAAATATATCGAAGGTAAAGAGGTTGAGGTTGACGCTATCTGTGACGGCAGGGATGTTTTCGTTCCCGGCATTATGGAGCTTGTTGAACGCACAGGCGTTCACAGCGGTGACTCTATAAGTGTATATCCTACCTTTAGTATCTCAAACAAGGTTAAGGGTATAATCCTTCAATACGCTAAAAAGCTTGGTTTAGGGCTTGGAATTATAGGGCTTTACAATATCCAGTTCATCGTTGATAAGCAGGATAACGTTTTCATTATAGAGGTAAACCCGCGTTCTTCAAGAACGGTTCCGTTCCTTTCCAAGGCAACGGGGTACAGCCTTGCCGATATTGCTACCGAGGTTATAATGGGCAAGAGCCTTAAGGAGCAGGGAATATTTGATATATATCCGACAGAGAAAAAGCGTTGGTATGTTAAGGTTCCTGTTTTCTCCTTCAACAAGATTCGCGGCTTGGATGCTTATCTTTCTCCCGAAATGAAATCCACAGGCGAGGCTATCGGCTACGACGACAAGCTTAACCGTGCGCTGTATAAAGCGCTTCAAGCTTCGGGGATGCATTTGCAAAACTACGGCACAGTATTTGCAACTATATCCGACAAGGATAAAGAGGAAGCGTTGCCGCTTATACGCCGTTTTTATAACCTTGGCTTTAACATTGAAGCAACTACCGGCACCGCAAAGTTCCTTAAGGCTAACGGTATCAGAACTCACGCTTTAAGAAAGATAAGCGAGGGTACTGAGGAGATACTTGATTCTATCAGACAAGGGCATATAGCCTACGTTATAAGTATCCGCGATATCGAGCGTGAGGATCAAACAAGCGATGGCAGAAAGATACGCCAATGTGCTACAGAAAACAACGTAACAATGTTTACAGCGCTCGATACGGTACGCGTTCTTTTGGACGTTCTTGAGGAAACAACTCTTACAATTTCCACTATTGATGCTTAACAGAGGTAAATAATGACACAAGTTATATTTGATATTGTTGACAATATTAAGCTAACTGATAACGTATATAAAATAAGGCTTGCAGGTGATATATCTGATATCACCGCTTGCGGTCAATTCGTAAACATTAAGCTGGATGGTTTGTATCTTCGCCGCCCGATATCCGTTTGTGATGCTGAAAATGGGATATTAACCTTAATTTATAAGGTTGTTGGCAAGGGAACGGAGCAGTTGGCAGATATGCAACATGGTAGCCTTGATTTGCTTGTTGGGCTTGGCAACGGCTATAATACAGAGGTTTCGGGCTCTAAACCGCTATTATTAGGTGGCGGTGTTGGCGTGCCGCCTTTGTATATGCTTGCAAAAAAGCTTATATCCGAGGGTAAAAAGCCTACTGTTGTGCTTGGCTTTAACACCGCAAGCGAAGTGTTTTATGAAAAAGAGTTTTCTGCGCTTGGTGCGGATGTTTTAGTAACAACCGTGGACGGAACAAAAGGCATCAAAGGCTTCGTTACCGATGCTATAGCAGACGTTGATTACACATATTTTTATACCTGCGGGCCGGAGCCTATGCTTAAAGCAGTTTATATAGCCGCAAAAACAAGCGGGCAGTTTAGCTTTGAGGAACGTATGGGCTGTGGATTTGGTGCGTGTATGGGATGCTCCTGTAAAACCATTACAGGCTACAAGCGCATTTGCAAAGAAGGCCCCGTGCTTGTAAAGGAGGAGATTTTGTGGCAGAAATGAAAGTAAACCTTTGCGGTATCGAGCTTGACAATCCCGTTATCCCCGCAAGCGGTACCTTCGGCTACGGTTGGGAATTTGCAGAGCTTTACGATATCAACGTGCTTGGCACGTTCTCCTTTAAGGGTACAACAAAAGAAGCAAGGTTTGGTAACCCCACACCGCGTATTGCTGAATGCACCGCGGGGATGATAAACGCTGTTGGTTTGCAAAACCCCGGTGTTGATAAGGTTATTGAAGTGGAGCTGCCAAAGCTTGCAAAATGCTTTAACAAAAAGGTTATGGCAAACGTTAGCGGCTTTTCTATCGAAGAATACGCTTATACGTGCGAAAGGCTTGATAAATGCGAACAGGTTGGATGGCTTGAAGTAAACGTTAGCTGTCCTAACGTTCACGGCGGCGGTATGAGCTTTGGAACACAGCCCGAAGCTGCGGCACAAGTTACCAAGGCTGTTAAGGCCGTAACAACCAAGCCTGTAATAATCAAGCTTTCGCCAAACGTTACCGATATCGTATCAATTGCCAAAGCGTGCGAGGAGGCGGGGGCAGACGGCATCAGTCTTATAAACACGCTTCTTGGTATGCGTATAGACCTAAACAGAAAAAAGCCCGTTATAGCTAACAAAATGGGCGGCTTTTCAGGTAGTGCGATATTCCCTGTAGCATTGCGTATGGTATATCAGGTTGCAAGTGCCGTTTCTGTTCCTATCATAGGCATGGGCGGTGTTTCAAGCGCAGAGGATGTTATAGAAATGATGCTTGCAGGAGCAACCGCAGTTGAGGTTGGCGCGGCAAATCTTGTTAATCCTTATGCTTGCCGCGATATAATATCCGAACTGCCAAAGGCTATGAAGAAATATAAAATTAATAGCCTTAGTGAAATTATAGGAGGAGCTTTATAAATGGGTAGAGATGTAATTATTGCTTGTGATTTTGCAAACGCAGAACAGGTGCTTACTTTTTTAGATAAGTTTGAAGGTAAAAAGCCTTTTGTAAAAATAGGTATGGAGCTTTTTTACGGTGCAGGCCCCGAAATAGTTAGAGAGATCAAAAGAAGAGGGCACAAGATATTTCTTGACTTAAAGCTTCACGATATACCTAACACGGTTAAAAAATCCATGGCTGTGTTATCCGGGCTTGATGTAGACCTTTGTAATCTGCACGCCGCAGGTACTACGCGCATGATGCAAGCGGCACTTGAAGGCTTAACAAGGGCTGACGGTACAAGGCCGCTTTTGATAGCCGTTACCCAGCTTACTTCTACCGATCAAGAAAGCCTTGAAAAGGATTTGCTTATTGAAAAGCCTATCGACGAGGTTGTTATGCATTATGCGTTGAATGCAAAGAACGCAGGGCTGGACGGTGTTGTATGTTCACCTTTAGAAGCGGGCAAGGTTCACGAGGTTTGCGGTAAAGAGTTCTTAACCGTTACACCCGGCGTACGTTTTGCTGATGGTGATATCGGTGACCAAAAACGTGTTATGACGCCTGAGCAAGCAAAGCTTATAGGTTCTGACTACATAGTTGTTGGCAGACCAATTACTGCGGCTGAAGACCCTGTAGCCGCTTACGAGCGTTGTGTTAAAGAATTTGTTGATTAAGGAGATTATGATTATGGAAAAGCTTATTGCAAAGGATTTATTGTCTATTGGCGCGGTATTTTTCCGACCCGACCAGCCTTTCACATGGGCAAGCGGCATAAAAAGCCCCGTTTATTGTGATAACCGTCTTACGCTAACAGCTATCGCTGTAAGAAACGATGTTGAAAACGGGCTTGCAACCCTTATTAAAGAAAACTATCCCGATGCAGAGGTGCTTATGGGTACCTCCACCGCAGGTATTGCGCACGCCGCAATAACCGCGCATCTTCTTGATATGCCCATGGGCTATGTACGTTCCGGCGCTAAGGACCACGGCAGGCAAAACCAGATAGAAGGCAGGCTTGAGAAAGGCCAAAAGGTTGTTGTTGTTGAGGATCTCATTTCCACAGGCGGAAGCGTTATTGAGGTTGTTAACGTTCTGCGTGAGGCAGGGGCAGAGGTTCTTGGTGTTGTAAGTATCTTCACATACGGTATGCAAAAGGGGCTTGACAGATTAGCTGCGGCAGACGTAAAGAACATATCTTTAACCAATTTTGACGTTATTGCACAGGTTGCCGCTGATGAAGGCTACATCAAACCTGAAGACGTTAAAAGGCTTATTGCTTTCAGAAACAATCCCTCCGATGAAAGCTGGATAGGCGCAAAGGAGTAAAGGTCATGAGAAGTCTTATTGATATATTGGACCTTTCAACCCAAGAAATAGACGCTTTGATAGCAACAGCAGAGGACATCATCGCTAACCCCAAGGCATACAGCGAAAAATGCCGCGGCAAAAAGCTTGCAACCTTGTTTTTTGAGCCATCCACCAGAACGCGCCTTAGCTTTGAGGCGGCAATGTATGAGCTTGGCGGAAACGTTATTGGCTTTTCCGAAGCTAACAGCTCTTCTGCCGCAAAGGGAGAAAGCGTTTCCGATACGGCAAAAACCATTAGTTGTTACGCTGATATTATTGCTATGCGCCACCCTAAAGAGGGTGCGCCGCTTGTTGCATCGAAAAGCGCATCTATACCCGTTATTAACGCAGGTGACGGTGGGCACAATCATCCTACACAAACGCTTGCGGATTTGTTGACGATTTACCGAGAAAAGGGAAGGCTTGATAATCTAACCGTTGGCTTTTGTGGTGACTTGAAGTTTGGCAGAACCGTGCATTCCCTTATAAACGCCCTCTCCCGCTATAACGGCATCAAGGTTGTGCTTATTTCTCCTGAGGAGCTTAAGCTTCCAAGCTATGTGAAAAAGGACGTGCTTGTTAAAAACGGTATTCCTTTTGAACAAACAACAAGCCTTGAGGAAGCAATGCCCAAGCTTGATATACTTTATATGACAAGAGTTCAGCGCGAGCGCTTCTTTAATGAGGAGGACTATTTAAGGCTTAAGGATAGCTATATTCTCCAGCCTAACAAGCTTGCAAACGCAAAGGAAGATTTGTGTATTATGCATCCGTTGCCGCGTGTTAACGAAATAAGCGTTGCTATCGATAATGACCCGAGAGCGTGCTATTTTAAACAAGTGCTTAACGGAAAATATATGCGTATGGCGCTTATTCTAATGCTTTTAAAGGAGGCGCAGGCATGAACATTGATTCTATAACCAACGGTGTTGTTATCGACCATATCACGGCGGGCAGAGGTATGAAGCTTTACGAGCTTTTAAAGCTTGATATGCTTGATTGTTCTGTTGCGATAATAAAAAACGTTAGCAGTAAAAAAATGGGGAAGAAGGATATTATAAAAATAGATGCCTCTATCCCTTTAAGCTTTGACGTTATCGGCTATGTAGACCCCGGTGCTACGATAAACATTATCGAAAACGGTTGTTTGGTTGACAAAAAGAGCATTGAAACACCGCTTCTTCTCACCAACGTTATCAAATGCAAAAACCCAAGATGTATAACGTCTGTTGAACAGGAGATAGACCATATATTTAAGCTTTCTGATACGGATAATAATATATACCGCTGTATCTACTGCGAAACAAAAGCAAATTAATTTTAACAAAACAGTAATCGTGCCTTGACACTAATCGACACGGATGCTATAATGAAACTAATAATCAAGGTTCTTTGCTACTGACGGATTATTGTGGAGCACCACAAAGGAACAAAGAATCTACGCATCACGTATTTAGCCGACCGTCTGGGCACACTTCTATCTATTTAGTTAGTGTGCCCTTTTATATTTTTTGGAGGATGTAATGAGAAAAGTTGGTATCATTATGGGTAGCGACAGTGACCTGCCCATCATTCAAAAAGGGATAGATATACTTGTAAGCTTAGATATACCATTTGAGGTACATATATATTCTGCACACCGCACGCCTGAACAAGCGCGTGATTTTGCGTTAAACGCAAGGAACAACGGATTTGGGGCGATAATAGCCGCGGCAGGTATGGCGGCACATTTAGCAGGTGCAATTGCCGCTAATACAACCTTGCCCGTTATCGGCATCCCTTGCAAATCCTCATGCTTCGACGGTATGGATGCTTTGCTTTCTACGGTACAGATGCCTACGGGTATCCCCGTTGCCACCGTTGCAGTAAACGGTGCCGCAAATGCGGCGTTATTAGCGGCACAGATAATAGCCGTTGAGGATAGCGTTCTTGCCAAAAAGCTTGATGATAAGCGGAAGAGCGATGCTTTAAAGGTGCTTGAAAAGAATAGTGCCGTTTGTGAGCAGTATAATAAATAACTGCAAAATAGGAGGTATTTATTATGGGTGGTTTTTTTGGTGCTGTTTGTAAGGGCGATGCGATAGAAGACGTGTTCTTCGGTACCGATTATCATTCACATCTTGGTACGCGCAGGGCAGGTATGGCGGCGTACGACAAAGAGATAGGTTTACAAAGAGAAATACATAATATACAAAATTCGCCGTTCCGCACAAAGTTTGAGCATGTTTTTGAAGAGATGCAGGGAACGTCGGCTATCGGTGTTATTAGTGACTATGACCCTCAGCCGCTTCTTATAAGGTCTAATTTAGGAACGTATTCCATTTGCACAATAGGTATCGTCAATAACGCCAAAAGCCTTATCGACAATTTTTTGTCATACAGCGGCGGACATTTCGATGCTATGACGGGCGGAAACGTAAACGGTACGGAGCTTGTTGCGGCACTTATTAATCAAAAAAGCAATTTTGTGGACGGTATTAAGTTTGCTCAAAAGCAGATAGACGGTACTGCTTCCATTTTGATATTAAAGGATGACGGTTCGATTATAGCCGCAAGAGACCGTTTGGGGCGTATACCGGTAGTTATAGGGAAAAGCGACTATGGGTATTGCGTATCGTTTGAAGCGTTTGCGTATAAAAAGCTTGGTTACAGCGACGTTAAAGAGCTTGGCCCCGGTGAAATCGTACAGATAACCGCGGACGAAATGATACAGCTTGAAAAGCCCGGAAAAGAAATGCGCATCTGCTCCTTTTTGTGGAGCTATTACGGATACCCAACTTCGGGATATGAGGGTAAAAACGTTGAGATAATGCGTTATCGCAACGGTGAAATAATGGCAAGGCACGATATGGAAAACGGAAAGGCTGAGGGCGTTGATTACGTTGGCGGCGTTCCCGATTCAGGCACACCCCACGCCATTGGTTACGCTAACGAAAGCGATATCCCATTTGCAAGGGCGTTTATCAAATACACGCCAACGTGGGCACGTAGCTTTATATCCTCCAAGCAAAAGGAGCGTAGCAGGGTAGCAAAGATGAAGCAAATACCAGTGCACGACCTTATACAGGATAAAAGCTTGTTGTTTGTTGATGACTCGATAGTTAGAGGAACACAGCTAAAAGAAACTGTTGAGTTTTTGTATGAAAACGGTGCAAAGGCTGTTCATATGCGTTCGGCTTGTCCGCCGATAATGTTTGGCTGTAAGTACTTAAACTTCACGCGCGCAACCAACGAGATGGAGCTTATCAGCAGGCGCGTTATAATGGAGCTTGAGGGCGAGGAAGGCTTTAAGTATATTGATGAATATGCTAACCCTTCAACAGAACGCGGTAAGCGCTTTAGGGAAACTATCTGCAAGCAGTTACATTTGGCATCAATAGAATTTCAATCATTAGAAGGAATAATAGAGGCGATAGGGCTAGAGCCGTGTAAGCTTTGCACTTATTGCTGGAACGGAAAGGAATAATTATGAACACACAATCTAAATCCGATAGCTACGCAGCAGCCGGCGTTGATATTACAGCAGGCTACAAAGCCGTTGAGCTAATGAAAAAGCATATAGCCACAACTCTAACCAAGGGCGTTTGCTCCGACGTTGGCGGCTTTGGCGGTTTGTTTGAGCTTGACCTTACAGGTATAAATCGCCCTGTTTTGGTAAGCGGTACTGATGGTGTTGGTACTAAGCTTAAAATAGCTTTTTTAATGGACAAGCACGATACAGTTGGTATAGACTGTGTTGCTATGTGCGTAAACGATATTATTTGCAGCGGCGCAAAGCCCTTGTTTTTCCTTGATTACATAGCATGCGGCAAAAACGTGCCTGAAAGAATTGCTGATATAGTAAAAGGCGTTTGTGAAGGCTGTCGTCAATCCGGTGCGGCACTTATCGGCGGTGAAACCGCTGAAATGCCGGGCTTCTATCCTGTTGACGAATACGATCTTGCAGGCTACTGCACAGGTATCGTTGATAAAGACAAGATCATCGATAATAAAACTATGAAGCAGGGGGATATCGTCATTGCAATGCCTTCCTCCGGCGTACACTCCAACGGTTTTTCCCTTGTTCGCAAGGTTTTCGACGTTGAGAACAAGGATATAACAGTACCCGTTGCAGAGCTTGGCGGTAAATCTATCGGCGAAACGCTTTTAACACCTACTTGCATTTACGTTAAACCCATCCTTTCGTTGTTAGAGCAGGTAAGCGTTAAGGGCATATCCCACATAACAGGCGGCGGGTTCTATGAAAACATTCCCAGAAGCATTCCTGATGGGCTTGGTGCAAAAATAGAAAAGAACGCTGTTAGAATTCTTCCTATCTTCGAGCTTTTGGCAAAGCAGGGCGGCATTTCCGAGCGTGATATGTTTAACACCTTCAATATGGGCGTTGGTATGAGCGTTGTTGTTCCTCCTTGCGATGCAGATAAGGCACTTTCCGTTCTTAAGGCTAACGGTGTTGATGCTTATATCATTGGTGAAATCATCAGCTCTGACAACAAGATAGAGTTATGTTAGCAAGGCTTATAGGCGGTATTTCCGCGGGCGTTCTTATTGCTATCGGCGGTAGCGTATATCTTTCGTGCGATAACAAATATGTAGGTGCTGTGCTATTTTCTGTAGCTTTACTTTGCATTTGCTACAAAGGCTTTTCCTTGTTTACAGGAAAGGTTGGTTTAATGGTTGAAAGCCACGGTAAAAAGGAATGGAGTGTTTTGTTGCTTGGCTTGCTTGGCAATGCAATTGCTACCATAATCCTCGGTATCGCAATCAGCTATGCGTTGCCGGCTCTTGGAGATAAAGCGCAAACGATATGTAATGCAAAGCTTCAGCAGGAGATAGGGCAGTCTTTAATACGCGCGGCGTTTTGCGGTATGCTTATGTATTTAGCCGTAAGCGTTTACAGAAACAATAAAAGCATTGTCGGTATACTGTTTTGTGTTCCCGTTTTTATACTAAGCGGTTTTGAGCATTCTATTGCCAATATGTTTTATTTCGGTGTCGCACGTATTTTTACTGCCGAGATGGCTCTGTATTTACTTTTAATAATACTTGGCAACGCAATCGGTGCGGTTGTACTTGCTTTCCTTGAAAGGCTTGGGAAGGAGAGGGTTGACAATGCAAAAAGCTAAAATAGCCGTTTTGGTTTCGGGCGGCGGCACAAATTTACAAGCGCTTATAGATGCACAATCAAAAGGGATTATAAAAAGCGGCGTTATAAGCCTTGTTGTATCAAATAACGAAAACGCGTATGCACTTAAGCGTGCAGAAAAAGCCGGTATTTCTTCGATTGTTATTACAAAAAAAGCATGCGGCTCGCAAGAAGCGTTTGAAGCAGCTATAAGCAAAGCCCTTGACGATGCGGAGATCGACTTAATAGTTCTTGCAGGGTTTATGAGCATACTGGGTGAAAAATTCACCTCTAAATATGATAAACGTATTATTAACGTACATCCCTCGCTTATACCGTCTTTCTGCGGCAAAGGCTTTTATGGCTTGCGTGTGCATGAGGCGGCGCTTGAAAAAGGTGTTAAGGTTACTGGGGCAACGGTTCATTTCGTAAATGAGATACCGGATGGCGGCGAAATAATAATGCAAAAGGCTGTAAACATCTTAGCAAACGACACAGCCGAAACATTGCAAAAGCGTGTTATGCGCCTTGCGGAATGGAAAATACTTCCCTTAGCAACAGAAAAGGTTTGTTGTGAAATAATAAAGAAAAAAGAGGTTTAATATTATGAACATTTATGAAATCAACGATATCGCAAAGCTTATTGAAGGCAACTCTTATGTTGGTAGAGGTATTGTAATAGGTAAAAGCGCAGATGGTAAGAAGGCTTGCAGTGCTTATTTTATAATGGGCAGAAGCGCAAACAGCCGCAACCGCATTTTTGCGGAGAGGGATGGCGTGCTTTATACCGAGCCTTTTGACGCTTCTAAGGTAGAAGACCCCAGCTTAATTATCTATGCCGCTGTTCGTGAATACGAAAACAAGCTTATCGTAACCAACGGTGACCAAACCGATACAATTTACAACGGCTTGGCAGAAGGCAAATGCTTCTCATCGGCGCTTAAATCCCGCAAGTTTGAGCCGGACGCTCCTAACCTTACCCCTCGTATAAGCGGTATGCTAAGCTTTGAAAACGGTGATTTCACCTACGATATGAGCATTTTGAAGAGCGCAGACGCTGATGGTTCCGCTTGTAACCGCTATACCTTCTCCTACGAGCCTTTGGCAGGTCTTGGCCATTTCATACACACCTATGTGTGTGACGGTAACCCCATCCCAACGTTCCAAGGTGAGCCTGAGCGTGTTGCAATCGATAACGATATCGACGTTTTCACTAACAAGCTTTGGAATGCGTTGGACGAAAACAATAAGATTTCTCTTTACGTTCGTTATACCAACCTCGAAAATGGCAAGGCAGAAAGCCGCCTTATAAACAAGAATAAATAATCGGAGGAATACAAAATGAAGGAATTTGAACTTAAATACGGCTGTAATCCTAACCAGAAACCAGCAAAGATTTATATGCACGATGGTAGCGAGCTGCCTATAGAAATTTTAAGCGGCAGACCCGGCTATATTAACTTCCTTGACGCTTTTAATAGCTGGCAGCTTGTTAAAGAGCTTAAAGCTGCTCTTGGTATGCCCGCGGCAACATCTTTCAAGCACGTTAGCCCTACCTCCGCCGCAGTTGGTATTCCCCTTTCCGAAAAACTAAAAAAAGCATGCTTTGTTGATGATATAGAGGGTCTTGATGAATCTGCTATCGGTTGCGCTTACGCTCGCGCAAGAGGTACGGACAGAATGTGTTCTTTTGGCGATTGGGTTGCGCTTAGCGACGTTTGCGACGTTGTAACTGCAAAGATGATAAAGCGCGAGGTTTCTGACGGTGTTATCGCTCCCGGCTATGAACCCGAAGCTTTGGAGATCCTTAAAACCAAGAGAAACGGTAACTACAACATCGTTAAAATAGATCCCGATTTCGTTCCCGCCGCTGCAGAACGCAAGCAGGTTTACGGCATAACCTTTGAGCAGGGTAGAAACAATTTTGAGATAAACCGCGAGCTTCTTTCCAACATTGTTACCGCTAATAAAAATCTAACTGACGAAGCGGCTCGTGATTTGATTATCGCTTTGATAACGCTTAAATACACCCAGTCCAATTCCGTTTGCTTTGCTGTTGACGGGCAGGCTATCGGCGTTGGTGCAGGTCAGCAATCCCGTATACATTGTACTCGTCTTGCAGGCTCAAAAGCTGATACTTGGTTCTTACGTCAGTATGACAAGGTTCTTAACCTCCCCTTCAAGCCCGATATCGGCAGACCTGACAGAGATAACGTTATCGACGGTTATATAAACAAGAACGAAGAGGACGTTTGTGCTGACGGCAATTGGCAGAAATACTTTACCGAACAGCCCGAGCCCTTAACAGCGGAAGAAATAAAGAATTATCTTGCAACGATAGACGGTGTTGCGCTTGGCTCTGATGCGTTCTTCCCGTTTAGCGATAATATCGAACGTGCTAAGAAGAGCGGTGTTAAGTATATAGCAGAGCCCGGCGGTTCTATCCGCGATGACCTTGTTATTGAATGCTGTGATAAATACGGTATGGCGATGGCGTTTACCGGTATGCGTCTTTTCCATCATTAAGGAGAGGTTTTAATGAAAATTCTTGTTGTAGGCGGTGGCGGCAGAGAGCACGCCATTATAAAAAAGCTTAAAGAGAACAAAAGCATTTCTGCAATTTTTGCTTTGCCCGGAAACGGCGGCATTGCAAAAGATGCGTATATCGAAAACATTAGCGCAACCGATATCCCCGCAATTAAGGAATTTGCAATAAAAAACGCTATTGATTATGCAGTTGTAGCGCCTGATGACCCGCTTGTTTTAGGATGCGTTGATGAGCTTGAGGCTATAGGCATCCCTTGCTTCGGTCCTAATAAAGCCGCGGCAATAATTGAAGGCAGTAAGGTGTTCTCCAAAAATCTTATGAAAAAGTACGGGATACCAACTGCTTCATACGAGGTTTTTGACAACGTTGATAAAGCCCTTAAATATCTTGAAAACGCACCTATCCCAACCGTTATTAAAGCAAACGGTCTTGCTTTGGGCAAGGGCGTTATTATCGCACAAACAAGGGATGAGGCTGTTGATGCTGTTAAATCTATGATGCAGGACAAGGTTTTCGGCAAGAGCGGCGAAAGCATTGTTATTGAAGAATTTCTTACAGGGCCTGAAGTTTCTGTTCTTTCCTTCACCGATGGTAAAACCCTTGTACCTATGATATCTTCAATGGACCATAAGCGCGCAGGTGATAACGATACAGGGCTTAATACAGGCGGTATGGGCACAATCGCACCCAACCCTTATTACACCGGAGAAATTGCGGCAGAATGTATGGAAAAGATATTCTTACCCACCATGCACGCAATGAACTCTGAAGGCCGTAGCTTTAAGGGCTGTTTGTACTTTGGGCTTATGCTAACACCTAACGGGCCTAAGGTTATTGAGTACAACTGTCGTTTTGGCGATCCCGAAACGCAGGTTGTGTTGCCCCTTTTGAAGACCGATCTGCTTACAGTTATGCAAGCGGTTACTAATGGGACGTTGGACGAAATTAACGTTGAGTTCAAGGACGAAAGCGCGTGCTGTGTAATTGTAGCCTCCGGCGGATATCCAAGCTCTTACAAAAAGGGATACGAGATAAAGATATCTGATGAAGTTATGGATAACGTATACGTAGCAGGTGCCGCGGTAAAGGACGGCAAGCTTGTAACAAGCGGTGGCCGTGTGCTTGGCGTTACAGCAACCGCTAAAGACTTAAAAACCGCAATCGATAGTGCTTATGCTATGGTTGAAGGTGTTGAGTTTGAGAACGCTTTCCATCGTAGCGATATTGGTGCACGCGCATTAAAGGCTATAAAGGAGGACTAACGCGTGGTTTACAGAGTGTTTGTTGAGAAGAAGGCCGGACTTGATAATGAGGCAAGAGCTTTACTTTCTGATATACAATCCTTATTGGGCATAACAAAGCTTGTTAATTTGCGTATATTTAATAGATATGATGTTGAAAACATTAGTGCCGAGCTGTTTGATTATTCAAGGAATACTGTGTTTTCAGAGCCGCAATTGGACAACGCTACCGAAAGCATCGACCTTTCGGATGCCACCGTTTTTGCGGTAGAATTCTTGCCCGGTCAGTTTGACCAGCGTGCAGATTCTGCGGCGCAATGCATACAGATAATATCGCAAGGCGACAGGCCTACCGTTCGCACCGCAAAGGTTTACGCCTTGTATGGTAATTTAACGGCAGACGAAGTTGCGGAGATTAAAAAGTATGTAATCAACCCCGTAGAAGCAAGAGAGGCATCTTTAGATAAGCCCAAAACGCTTGAAACGGAGTATGATATACCAACAACAGTTCAAACGCTTGACGGTTTTATAGAGCTGGACAAAAACGGTTTAGCCGCATTTATAAAACAATACGGCTTGGCGATGGACTTGGATGATATAAGCTTCTGTCAGCAGTATTTTGCAAAAGAGGGAAGAAACCCCACAATTACGGAAATACGTATGATAGACACATATTGGTCTGACCATTGTCGTCACACAACGTTCCAAACGATTATAGATAGCGTTGTTTTTGAGGACAAGCTACTCCAAGATACGTATAACGAGTATCTTGCTATCCGTGAAAAGCTTGGCAGAACAAAGCCTATCTGCCTTATGGATATAGCAACGCTTGCCGTTAAGCACCTCAAAAAGGAAGGCAAGCTTGATAAGCTTGACGAATCCGAGGAGATAAATGCGTGCACCGTTAAGATAAACGTTGAAATCGATGGTAAGGAAGAGCCTTGGCTTTTACTGTTTAAGAACGAAACTCATAACCATCCTACCGAAATCGAGCCTTTCGGTGGTGCCGCAACCTGTATAGGCGGTGCTATCCGTGACCCGCTTTCAGGCCGTTCTTACGTATACGGAGCAATGCGCGTTACAGGCGCGGCTGACCCCTTGAAGAGCGTTAGCGAAACGATAAAGGGTAAGCTTCCTCAAAGAAAAATCGTTACCACAGCGGCGGCAGGCTATTCTTCCTACGGCAACCAGATAGGCCTTGCAACCGGTATTGTTGATGAAATATATCACCCCGGCTATGCCGCAAAACGTATGGAAATAGGTGCAGTTATCGCAGCTGCTCCTGCCGAAAACGTTAGGCGTGAGGTTCCTGCCGCAGGTGATATCGTTATACTTTTGGGCGGTAGCACAGGAAGAGACGGTATCGGTGGTGCAACCGGCTCCTCCAAAGCGCATGACTCTCATTCTGTTGAAACCTGCGGCGCAGAGGTTCAAAAGGGTAACGCCCCTGAGGAACGCAAGCTACAGCGTTTGTTCCGCAACCCTAAAGCTTCAAAGATGATAAAGCGCTGTAATGACTTTGGCGCAGGCGGCGTTTCCGTGGCTATCGGTGAGCTTGCCGACGGGCTTGAGATAAACCTTAATGCCGTACCTAAGAAATACGAAGGGCTGGACGGTACAGAGCTTGCAATCAGTGAATCGCAAGAGCGTATGGCTGTTGTTATAGAAGCTAAGGATGTTGACGCTTTCCTTGCTTTAGCCGCTGAAGAAAATCTTCAGGCGTGCCCTGTTGCCGTTGTTACGGATAACCAAAGGCTTGTAATGAATTGGAACGGCAAAAAGATTGTTGATATAAGCCGTGAGTTCTTAAATTCCAACGGTGCAGAAAAGCATATTTCCATAACACCCAAGGCTTGCGAATATAAAGATAAAGATGTTGAGGGCGGTTTTGTAGATAATATGAAAGCTGTTGCAACAGACCTTAATACTTGCTCTAAACGCGGTCTTTCCGAAAGGTTTGACTCTACAATAGGCGCAGGTACGGTGCTAATGCCGTTTGGCGGCAAAAACCAGATAACACCCATACAAAGTATGGTGCAAAAGGTTTCGGTTGAAAAGAAGCATACAAGCACTTGCTCTTTTATGTCCTTTGGCTATAACCCCTTCATTTCCGAAGGAAGCCCTTATCACGGGGCATATCTGGCAGTTGTTGAATCCGTTTGTAAGCTCGTTGCCAGCGGTGCTGAGTTTAAGGACGTATACCTTTCTTTCCAAGAGTATTTTGAGCATCCGAGAAAGGACGGTAAGCGCTGGGGCAAGCCTTTGTCCGCTTTGCTTGGTGCTTTCCGCGCTCAAATAGAGCTTGGTATTGGTTCCATTGGCGGTAAGGACTCTATGAGTGGTTCGTTTGAAGATTTAGACGTTCCGCCCACGTTAGTATCCTTTGCAGTTACTACGGGTAAAACCTCTGACGTTATTTCTCCCGAGCTTAAGAAAGCAGGGAATAAGCTTATACATCTTAAGCCTGTTTATGGTGATGATGGGTTGCCTACAGCAAAATCATTGCTTGCACTTTTTGATAAGGTAACAAAGCTTTTACGCAGTGGAAAAGCCGTTTCGTGCTACACCCCAGGTATGGGCGGCGTTACCGAAGCCGTGATGAAAATGTGTTACGGCAACGGCTTAGGCGTTGATTTTTCTGAAAACGTTTCTCTTAAAGACCTTTTCGGATACTCTTATGGCTCTTTCGTTATAGAGGTTGTTGGCGACGAATTTGATACCGATGCTATCGCAGTTGTTACAAACGATGGCGCGATGTCTTTCGGGAACGAGAAGGTTGCTCTTGAAGAGCTTCAAAAACTGTATGAAAACAAACTTGAGAGTGTTTACAGCTGTAATATCAAACCCGCTGTAACTCCTGTTGAAACCTTTAATTACAGCGTTCATGAACATAGATCTGCCGCTATAAAAACGGCATCTCCAAAGGTGCTGATCCCTGCGTTCCCCGGCACTAACTGCGAATATGACAGCGCTAAAGCTGTTGCCGACGCGGGTGCTATACCCGAAATTATCGTTGTCAACAATTTAACGGCCGCAGGTATTTCCTCTACAGTTGAACGTTTTGCTAAGGCGCTTAAAGATGCACAGATCGTATTCATCCCCGGCGGATTTTCCGGTGGTGACGAGCCTGATGGAAGCGGTAAGTTTATAACAGCATTCTTCAGGAACGCCGCAATAAAAGAAGGCGTTAGCGAGCTGTTAGAAAAGCGCGATGGCTTAATGTGCGGTATATGCAACGGTTTCCAAGCTCTTATTAAGCTCGGTCTTGTACCGTACGGTAAAATTATTGATACTGACGATACTTGTCCTACTCTAACCTTTAATACTATCGCGCGCCATCAATCCAAGATAGTTCGCACGCGCATCGCTTCCAACAAATCACCTTGGCTTGCACTTACCAACGTTGGTGACGTATACAACGTTCCGATCTCTCACGGCGAAGGCCGCTTCCTTGCTGACGAGGCTTTGATACGCCGCCTTGCTGAAAATGGTCAGATCGCTACTCAGTACGTTGATTTCAACAACGAAGCAAGCAATGAAATACACTTTAACCCCAACGGCTCTATGTTTGCTATCGAAGGCATCACATCGCCCGACGGTAGAGTGTTTGGTAAAATGGGACATAGCGAAAGAATCGGTAACGGCTTATATAAGAACGTACCCGGCAACTACGATATTCGTATGTTTGAAGCCGCTGTTAAGTATTTTAAATAAGTTAGGAGAATGAAAAATGTCTTATTTAACTGATATAGAAATTGCTCAGCAATGTAAAATGAAGCCTATTACTGAAATCGCAAAAATCGCTCACGTTGACGAAAAGTATATCGAGCAATACGGTAAATACAAAGCGAAGATAGACCTTTCGTTGTTAAAGGACAGCGATAGACCAAACGGCAAGCTTATTCTCGTTACTGCAATAACGCCCACCCCCGCAGGCGAAGGCAAAACGACTACAACTATAGGTCTTGCAGACGGCTTAAAGAGAATAGGCAAAGATGTTACCGTTGCATTGAGAGAGCCTTCTTTGGGCCCCGTTTTCGGTGTTAAAGGCGGTGCGGCAGGCGGTGGCTATGCACAGGTTGTTCCGATGGAAGACATTAATCTTCACTTCACAGGAGATTTTCACGCAATCGGCGCAGCAAACAACCTTCTTGCGGCTATGCTTGATAATCACATCCAACAGGGCAACCGGTTGGGTATCGACGTTCGCAAAATATGCTGGAAGCGTTGCGTTGATATGAACGATCGTCAGCTTAGATTTGTTGTTGACGGCTTGGGCGGTAAAACCAACGGTGTACCCAGAGAGGACGGCTTTGATATAACGGTTGCATCTGAAATTATGGCAGTTCTTTGCCTCGCAGATTCTATAACCGATTTAAAAAATAGGCTTTCCAATATAATCGTTGGCTACACCTATGATGACAAGCCCGTTACCTGCGGACAGCTTAAAGCCGCAGGTGCTATGACGGCGCTGTTAAAGGATGCATTAAAGCCTAATCTTGTTCAAACGCTTGAAGGCACACCCGCATTTGTTCACGGCGGTCCGTTTGCAAACATAGCACACGGCTGTAACTCCATTATGGCTACAAGACTTGCTTTAAAAATGGGTGACTATACGGTTACCGAGGCAGGTTTTGGTGCCGACTTGGGTGCCGAAAAGTTCTTGGATATCAAGTGCAGGATGGCTTCTCTTACTCCCAATGCGGTAGTGGTTGTTGCAACGGTACGTGCGCTTAAAATGCATGGAGGTCTTGCTAAAAACGAGCTTGGTACAGAAGACCTTGTTGCGCTTGAAAAGGGTATACCCAATCTACTTCGTCATGTATCCAATATCAAAAACGTATACGGTTTACCTTGCGTTGTAGCCGTAAACCGTTTCCCAACCGATACCGATGCTGAAATAGAGTTTATTATTGAAAAATGCCGCGCTCTTGGCGTTAATACCGTTTTGTCCACCGTTTGGGCAGATGGCGGTAAAGGCGGCGAGGAGCTTGCAAAAGAGGTTGTACGCCTTTGCGACGAAGAAAAAGGCAACTTCACCTTCTCTTACGAGCTTGAAAGCACGATAGAGGAAAAAATTGAGGCTGTTGTTAAAAAGGTATACGGCGGTGTTGGTATTAACGTTATGCCCGCTGCAAAAAAGCAAATAGAACAGCTAACAGCCCTTGGCTTTGACCGCGTTCCCGTATGTATTGCAAAAACACAATACAGCTTCTCGGACGATCCTTCAAAGCTTGGCGCACCTACAGACTTTACGGTAACTGTTAAGAACGTTAAAATCTCTGCCGGTGCGGGCTTTATCGTTGTATTAACGGGCGATATACTCACAATGCCCGGTTTGCCCAAAGCACCTGCGGCAGAACGTATCGACGTTGACGAAAACGGAAAGATCTCCGGTCTGTTTTAGGAGCGTTTATGGAACTTGTTAAGCTTGGTAAAACAGGTATTGTTTCGCCTAAGAACGCGTTTGGTGCGTTGCCGATACAACGCGTTTCGGACGGATATGCGGTTATGCTGCTACAAAAAGCGTATAATAACGGCATTACATTCTTCGATACCGCGCGTATGTATTCCGACAGCGAAAGGAAGCTTGGATTGGCGCTGTCCAACGTGCGAAATAATATAATTATAGCCACAAAAACAGGTGCGGTAGACGTTCAAGGCTTTGAGCGCGATCTTGAAGCAAGCCTTAATAATTTGAAAACTGATTATATAGACATATATCAGTTTCATAATATACCGTTCTGCCCAAAACCTAACGACGGAACGGGCTTGTACGAGGCGATGCTGAAAGCGAAAGCAGAAGGGAAGATACGCCATATCGGCATAACAAATCATCGCCCTTCTGTTGCGGAAGAAGCGGTGCTAAGCGGTTTGTACGAAACGCTTCAGTTTCCATTCTGCTACCTTGCAACCGATAAAGACATAGAGCTTGTAAAGCTTTGCAAAAAACACAACGTTGGTTTTATTGCTATGAAAGGCTTATCCGGCGGGCTTATCAATAACTCCGCCGCAGCTTATGCGTGGATGGCAGAGTTTGACAACGTGCTTCCAATATGGGGAATACAGCGCGAAAGCGAGCTTGATGAGTTCTTGTTATATAATAACAATCCACCTTCAATGACTGTGGAGATAAAATCAGTTATTGAAAATGACAGAAAACAGCTTTTAGGTTCTTTTTGCCGCGCGTGCGGATATTGTATGCCTTGCCCGATGGGGATAGCTATTAATAACTGTGCACGAATGTCGCAGTTAATCAGAAGAAGCCCTTCCGCCCAATGGCTTACCGAAGAAAGCCAAGCTATGATGTTTAATATCGAAAACTGTATAGAGTGCGGAAGCTGTAGCAGTAAATGCCCGTATGGGTTAGATACACCCAAGCTTCTTAAACAAAACCTTGAGGACTATAAAAAGATACTATCGAATAATTCTATTATCGGTTAGCATAAAGCCTGTGGGATGCCCCCGCAGGCTTTTTATGTATATACAGGTATTATAAGGATATTGAGATTTTTTATTTACAAAATGAATAGATTATACTATAATATGCTTAAAGATTGTGGCTAAGAGGTATTGGATGAAAATAAACGAATTAAAAGGTTGCTTACAGTTAAAAGAATATACAACCGTAAATGGCAGGGAAGTTACAGGCGTATACTGCTGTGACCTTTTAAGCAACGCTTTAATAAACTTAAAAAACGGCAATTTATGGATTACAATTATGAACAACGCTAATGTTACCGCAGTTGCAAAAGCAAAAAACGTTTCAGCGGTTATACTGGCAGAGGGGGTAGTGCCCGATATGGATATGCTCGCCGCTTCAAAGGAGCACGGTATTTGCGTGCTTGGCTCAAACCTTCCAGTTTACGAGCTTACTGTGGCTTTGCATCTTGCATTAAAGAAATAAAAATAACTTTTAATAACAAATCTACAAAAAAAGCAAAAAAATATTACAAATATCGCTTTAATATCATTGACCTTTTTAAAACTACGTGGTATAATTAATTGGTTTAAGAAACAATTATTTTTTAATGTATCAAAAGGAGGAGTTCACAACAATGAGGAACAAACTTGAAACTTTCCCTTTCAAGGACACGCCTGAGCAAAAGGCACAGCTTGATGCCGTTATCGCTGAATTTAAAGATGTTCGCGGCGCACTTGTACAGGTTCTTAAAAGGGCACAGGAAATTTACGGTTATTTGCCTTTAGAGGTTCAGATTGCCGTAGCTGAGGGCATTAATGTTCCCCTTGAAGAAGTTTACGGGGTTGTATCTTTCTACTCCCTGTTCTCTATCAATCCCAAGGGCGAGCACAACATCTCTGTATGTCTTGGTACTGCTTGCTACGTTAAGGGTAGCGGCGATATTTACGAAGCACTTAAAGAAAAACTTGGTCTTTCCGATGGCGGTTGCACACCTGACGGTAAGTTCTCTCTTGAAGCTTGTCGTTGCATAGGCGCTTGTGGTCTTGCTCCCGTTCTCACCGTTGGTGATGACGTTTACGGCAGGCTGACCGTTAAGGATGTTGACGGTATTATCGCTAATTACCGCGATTAATGCGTTACCTTTCTTTATCAATTCTTGACCTTGCGCAAAACTCAATTCGTTCCGGTGCTTCTTTGGTAGAAATAACCGTTGAAAACATTGAATGCGAGGCTTTGCTTAACATAAGTGTTAAGGATAATGGCTGTGGCATGAGTGAGCTGGAGCTTGCAAAGGCAACTAACCCCTTTTATACAACTTGTGATACGCACAAGGTGGGGTTAGGCATACCGTTATTTGTGCAACGTGCGTTGTTAACAGGCGGTAGCTATAAAGTCAGCTCTGAAAAGGGAGTGGGTACAAAGGTTTATGCTTCGTTTAAAACCGATAGCGTAAATTGCGTTCCGATAGGCAATATGGCCGATGCGTTAACGTGTTTGGTTATATCCGCTCCGGATGTTGGCTTTGTTTACACCTATAGCGACAGCAAACAAGTTTTTAAGCTTGACACAAAAGCGTTTTTTTCATCACTAAACGCAAACAATGAAGCAACCACCATCAAGGCAGCTTTGATAAAGGAATACCTGGCACATGAAATTATTCAGTAAATTTACCGAAAGGATTAATATTGTATGAAGAGTTTGGACGAACTTAGAGCAATAAAAGCTCGTATGCAAGACCAGATGGGCATAAGAAGTGATGCAACAGAAGCCGGTAAAATAGTTATCGGTATGGGCACTGCAGGCATAGCAGCAGGTGCTAAGGATGTTGTTCTCGCATTTTCTGAAAATCTTTGCAAAAACGCAATTTATAACATCGCTGTAATTCAAGACGGCAACGTAGCTTGGGGCGATTCTTCTCCCGTAGTTGAGGTTTATCTTGACGGCAAGGATAAGGTTACCTACGTTAATATGACCGCTGAAAAGGCTGCTAAAGTAGTAGCTGAGCATATTGTTAACGGTAACGTTGTTACTGAATACACTGCAGGCTAAGGAGGAATAAGTCAAATGTATCGTTCACACATACTAATATGCGGCGGTACCGGCTGTACCGCATCCGGCAGTGCTGCTGTTATATCCGCACTTGAAACCGAGCTTAAAGCACGCAACCTTGAAAATGAAGTTAAGATTGTAAAGACCGGCTGCTTTGGTCTTTGTGCTGTTGGTCCCATCATGATAGTTTATCCTGAGGGATGCTTCTATTCTGCAGTTATGGCAGAGAATATTCCCAGAATCATTGATGAGCACATCGTTAAGGGCAGACCTGTAAAAGAGCTTCTTTACAAAGAAACCGTTGCAGAAGATTCCGTTAAGTCTCTTAATGACACTGACTTCTACCGTTCTCAGAAGCGTATAGCACTTCGTAACTGCGGTGTTATCAATCCTGAGTCTATTGACGAATACATAGCGTATAACGGTTACGAAGCACTTGCAAAGTGTCTTAACGAGTATACTCCCGCGCAGGTTATTGATATAGTTAAAGCAAGCGGTCTTCGCGGCCGCGGCGGTGCAGGCTTCCCCACAGGCTTGAAGTGGAGCTTTGCCGCAGCAAATGCAGCAGACCAAAAGTACGTTTGCTGTAACGCAGACGAGGGCGACCCCGGTGCGTTTATGGACCGTTCCATCCTCGAAGGCGACCCCCACGCGTTGATCGAAGCAATGGCTATCGCAGGCTATGCTATCGGTGCTTCTCAGGGCTACGTTTACGTTAGAGCTGAGTATCCTATCGCGGTTAACAGATTGCAAATAGCTATCGACCAGGCTAAGGAATACGGCCTTCTCGGTAAGAATATATTTGGCAAGGGCTTTGATTTTGATCTTGAAATAAGACTTGGTGCAGGCGCATTCGTTTGCGGCGAAGAAACTGCTCTTATGACCTCTATCGAAGGTCATCGCGGTGAACCCAGACCTCGTCCTCCGTTCCCCGCACTTAAGGGTCTCTTTGGTAAGCCTACCGTTCTTAACAACGTTGAAACATACGCTAACATCGCTCAGATCATACTAAATGGTTCTGAATGGTTTAACGCTATGGGTACTGAAAAGAGCAAGGGTACCAAGGTATTCGCTCTTGGCGGTAAGATAAACAACACAGGTCTTGTTGAAGTTCCAATCGGTACAACCCTTCGTACAGTTATCGAAGAAATCGGTGGCGGCATCCCCGGCGGCAAGAAGTTTAAAGCTGCTCAAACAGGTGGCCCTTCCGGCGGTTGCATACCTGCACAGTATCTTGATCTTCCCATTGATTACGAAAGCCTTATATCCATCGGTGCTATGATGGGTTCGGGTGGTCTTATAGTTATGGACGAAGACAACTGTATGGTTGACATTGCTAAGTTCTTCCTTGAGTTCACTGTTGACGAATCCTGCGGTAAGTGTACTCCTTGCCGTATCGGTACAAAGCGTCTTTACGAAATGCTTGACAAGATCACCAAGGGTAACGGTACTCTTGAAGATCTTGATGAAATGGAAAAGCTTTGTAACTACATCAAGAACAATTCTCTTTGCGGTCTCGGTCAGACTGCACCAAACCCTGTTCTTTCCACTCTTCGTCACTTCCGCGATGAGTATATCGCTCACGTTGTTGATAAGAAGTGCCCCGCAGGCGTATGTAAGGATCTTTTAACCTTCGTTATCGATCCTGAAAAGTGCAAGGGTTGTACTCTCTGCGCTAGAAAGTGTCCTGTTAACGCTATCGAAGGCACGGTTAAGCAACCTCACACCATCGATACCGCTAAGTGTATCAAGTGCGGAACTTGTATTGATTCTTGTAAGTTCGGCGCAATAAGCAAACAGTAAGGAGGTACGGTAATATGGAACTTAAAAATTTAATCATAAACGGTAAAGAGTATTCCGTTCCTAATGATATGACCATTCTTGAAGCTTGCCGTCACGTAGGTATTTATATTCCTACTCTCTGCTGGATCAAGGAAATAAACGAAATAGGCGCATGCCGTATATGTGTTGTAGAAGTAAAGGGCGCAAGATCCCTTGTTGCTTCCTGCGTATATCCCGTTGCAGATTTAAGACCCGGCTCTGAAATTTTCACAAATTCCCCCGCCGTTATCGAAGCAAGAAAAACAACGCTTGAGCTGATACTTTCCAATCATGACAGAAAGTGCTTGTCCTGCGTTCGTTCCGGCAACTGTGAGCTTCAAACCCTCTGTAACGAATACGGCGTTGAAAACGAAGGCAAATTTGATGGCGAGAATGCTAACTATGAAATTGATGCTTCCGCTACCCACATGGTAAGAAATAACAATAAGTGTATCCTTTGCCGCCGCTGCTCTGCAGTTTGCTCCAAGATACAAGATGTTGCTGTTATCGGTGCTAACGATCGTGGCTTTAAGACCCACATAGGTTGTGCTTTTGAAGCAGACCTTGGTGATGTTGCTTGCGTATCCTGCGGTCAGTGTATAAACGTTTGTCCTACAGGCGCACTTACCGAAAGAGATGATACCGATAAGGTATTTGCAGCTCTTAACGATCCCACTAAGCACGTTGTTGTTCAAACCGCTCCATCTATCCGCGTAGGCTTGGGTGAAGAATTTGGTTTGCCCATCGGCACTATCGTAACAGGTAAGATGGTTGCTGCTCTTAAGCGCCTTGGCTTTGACGGTGTGTTTGACACTAATTTCTCTGCTGACCTTACCATTATGGAAGAAGCAACAGAGTTCTTGCAGAGATTTACTAAGAAGGAAAATCTTCCTCTTATCACCTCCTGCTCTCCCGGCTGGATCAAGTACTGTGAACACTATCATCCCGATATGATTCCTAACCTTTCCAGCTGTAAGTCCCCTCAGGGTATGTTTGGCGCAGTTGCTAAAACTTACTATGCTGAAAAGATGGGCATCGACCCCAAGGATATCTTTGTTGTTAGCGTTATGCCTTGTACAGCAAAGAAATTTGAGGCTGAACGTGTTGATTACAGCGCAGTTAAGGGTCTTCCCGATATAGATGCCGCTATTACCACCCGTGAGCTTGCTCGTATGATAAAGAAATGCGGTATAATGTTTAACGCACTTCCTGATGAAGAGTTTGATAAGCCCTTCGGTCTTGGTAGCGGCGCAGGTACAATATTCGGCGCTACAGGCGGCGTTATGGAAGCAGCTCTCAGAACTGCAGCTATTAAGTTCCTTGGCGTTGAGCTTCCTTCTATCGACTTGCATCAGGTTAGAGGCGTTGAAGGCATCAAGGAAGCAGAGTTTGATCTTAACGGTACTGTTGTTAAGGTTGCTGTTGCAAGCGGCCTTGCTAACGCTAAGAAGGTTCTTAACATGGTTAAGAGCGGTGAAAAGTCCTATGACTTTATTGAGATTATGGCTTGTCCCGGCGGCTGTGTAAACGGCGGCGGTCAGCCCATCCAACCCGCTTCTGTTCGTAACTTTGTTGATCTTCGTGCAGTACGTGCTGCGGCTTTGTATCAGGATGACCAACAGCTTCCCGTTAGACTTTCTCATGAAAATGAAGATATTAAGGCTATCTATGATGAATACTTTAAGGAACCCGGCAGCCACCGTGCACACGAGGTATTGCACACCGGCTATACTGCTCGTCCTAAGTATTAATATATTGCTTTAAGTTTTATAATGCGGCAGGGGATTATCCCCCTGCCGCATAAATCAAAAAATGAAAAAGAGTGTTTTAAATTATAGAACATTGTTTTTCTTTTTTGATACCATGGAGGTTTTTATGAGGAAAAAAGAGATTAATAAGATAGGCGTTTTAACTTCCGGCGGTGATGCTCCGGGTATGAACGCGGCAATACGCGCCGTTACAAGAATGGCACTATATAACGGTTTAGAGGTTGTTGGTATACGAAACGGCTACCAAGGGCTTTTGGAAAAGGACACGCTCCCTTTGTCCGAACGTGCAGTTTCCTACATAATCAATAGAGGCGGCACAATGTTATATACTGCGCGATGTGATGAATTTAAAACACCTGAGGGTGTGAAAAAAGGAGCAGATGCGTGCAGAGAGTTAAATATTGACGGTCTTGTTGTTTTGGGTGGTGACGGTACCTTTAGAGGTGCATACGACTTATCGGAGCAGGGAATCCCGTGTGTAGGCGTACCGTGTACAATTGATAACGATATTGCTGCAACTGATTTTACCATCGGCTTCGATACAGCTATGAATACTGTTGTTGAGCTAATTGATAAAATTCGTGATACAGGTGAAAGCCATTCAAGATGTAACGTTATCGAGGTTATGGGGCGCCAAGCAGGGGATATAGCTATACAAACTGCATTATCCGTTGGTGCTATTGCCGCAGTTGTTCGCGAATATAACGTTGATATTACTGCTATGATACAAAAAATGAAAGATGCGCGCAAAACAGGGAAGCGCAATTTCATTATCATTATCGCTGAAGGTATGGGCAAGGAGTATGGCCCCGCACTTGTTAAGCGTATTGAAGAAGAAACGGGGATAGAAACAAGGCTGTCAATACTTGGGTATATACAGCGTGGCGGCTCTCCTACCTTGCGTGACAGGGTTTTGGCTACGCAGATGGGCGCGGCAGCAGTTAGCAGGCTTATTCTTGGCGAAACAAATGATGTTATTTGTGCTCACGGCAACAACATTGTATCTGAGGAAATGTCTTACGCAGTTATTTTAGATAACCTGTATAAGGATAAGCTAACGCCCGAACAGATCAAAAAAATGCCGCCCAGTATGAAATTTGAAATGAACAAGATAGTTGCCGAAAAGAAAGGATATTACGATTATATCCAAAGCTTAATTGAAGCAGTAAGTCTTTAAAAATTATGGGTCCGTTTTAATGCTGTGCCTTGCATTTAAACGGACCCATTATATTAATCAAAAGATATTTTACATATAAAATTGTACCTATTTCTTAACCGCTTCGTCCTTGATGATCCCAACGTAGGGAAGGTTTCTGTAATCCTCGTCATAATCCAAACCGTAGCCAACAACGAACGCATCGGGGATAGTGAAACCGTAATAATCAGCTTTTATATCTGCCTTTCGCCTTTCGGGCTTGTCAAGCAGGGTACAAATCCTAATGCTTTTTGGCTCTCTGGGAAGCAAAAGCTGCTTAATATATGAAAGTGTAACGCCGCTGTCAAGTATATCTTCAACAATAAGTATGTCATAGTCCTTTATAGGCTTATTTAAATCCAAAATTATGCGCACTTGCCCGGATGTTTGTGTGCCGGACCCGTATGAAGAAACGCTCATAAAATCGATCTTGCAGTTAATTTTTATAGCACGCATCAAATCCGCCATAAACATCATCGAGCCTTTAAGTATACCAACAAGCAAAAGGGGCTTCCCCTCATAATCCTTGGTTATAGCCGCACCAAGCTCCTCAACTTTAGCCTTAAGCTCGCCCTCACTTATCAACACTCTATCAATATTTCTTTCCATTTCAGCACCGCCTTTATATTAGTAGTGCTATTATAGCATATTTTTTGTTTTTTTCAACAATTTACATACTAAAAACAAAAAAAACTTTTTGTTATTTGCTTATTGCAATATGCAGATGTTTGTTGTAGAATAGATAACAGAATGGATATTTTTAGATTTGAATTTGGAGGAAAATGTATGGCAAAACAAGCAGACACCAAGGGCTATATCACTAAAGACAGTGTTGTAGACGGTATGAACGCACAAGAACTCGCAGCAATCATTTCCGCAGCCATTGCTGCCGCCAACGGCGACGGTAAGGTTAATTTCAGAATTAAGTCAATAAAACAGCTTTAATAAAGGAGCATTAACATGATAAGAAAGTACATTGTAACAATCGACAGCAACAAATTCGAAGTTGAAGTTGAAGAAAACGGCGTTGTAAAAAGCGATAAGGTAGCAGCACCTGTTGCAGCTCCTGTTCAAGCAGCACCCGCTGCAGCGGCTCCCGTTGCGGCTCCCGCAGCACCTGCAGCAGCACCCGCAGCAGCACCTGCGGCAGCTCCTGCTGATGGCAACAAGGTTACCGCACCGCTTCCCGGCACTCTTCTCAGAATCACCGCTAAACAGGGCACCGTTGTTAAAGAGGGTGACGAGCTTTGTGTTATCGAAGCTATGAAGATGGAAAATCCCATCGCTTCTCCTTTCTCCGGCACAGTTGTATCTGTTGTTGCCAACGAAGGCGCAATGCTTAACGCAGGCGATCTTATCCTTGTTATTGCGTAAAGGAGCAGGCTATGGCAAAAGTTAAAATAACAGAAACCGTTCTGCGTGACTCGCATCAGTCGCTTGCAGCAACGCGTATGACTACCGAGCAAATGCTTCCTATATTGCAAGCTCTTGATAACGTTGGTTATCACGCGCTTGAGGCATGGGGCGGCGCAACATTTGATGTTTGTATGCGTTTCCTTAATGAGGACCCGTGGCAAAGGCTTCGCACAATTCGTAAAAACGTTAAGAACACAAAGCTACAAATGCTTTTCCGTGGTCAGAACATTCTTGGCTACAGGCACTATTCTGATGACGTTGTTCAATACTTTGTTCAAAAATCCATCGCTAACGGTATTGATATAATCAGAGTTTTTGATGCACTTAACGATGTTCGTAATTTAAAAACAGCTATTAAAGCTACAAAGAAGGAAAAGGGCCACCTTCAAGCTGCTATCAGCTACACTACCAGCCCTGTTCACAATAACGAGTTTTTTGCTAATTTCTCCGTACAGCTTGCAGAGATGGGTGCAGACTCTATTTGTATTAAGGACATGGCAGGTCTTTTAAAGCCTTATGATGCTTATGAGCTTGTTAAGGCTATAAAAGAAAAGTGCTCTCTCCCCATAGAGATACACACGCACTATACAACAGGTCTTGCTTCTATGACCATACTTAAGGCTATCGAAGCAGGTGCTGATATTATCGACACCGCTATATCTCCCTTTGCAATGGGTACTTCTCAGCCCCCAACGGAGCCTATCGTTGCAACGCTTGCAGGCACGCCTTACGATACAGGGCTTGACCTTGACAAGTTGGACGTTGTTTCCAAGTATTTTTCTCAGCTTAGAACTGAGTATTTGGATAGCGGTCTTATTGACCCCGCAGTTCTTAAGGTGGACGTTAACGCGCTTCGTTATCAGGTTCCCGGCGGTATGCTTTCCAACCTTGTTTCTCAGCTTAAGCAGTTGGGCAGCTTTGATAAGCTTCAGGACGTTCTTGAAGAAGTTCCGCGTGTTAGAGCAGATGCAGGCTATCCTCCGTTGGTTACTCCTACATCTCAGATCGTTGGTACACAAGCAGTTCAGAACATTTTGCAAGGCGAGAGATACAAGCTTGTTACAGGCGAGTTCAAGGGTCTTGTTAAGGGCGAATACGGTCGCACTCCTGCACCTATCGACCCTGATTTCCAAAAGAAGATTATTGGTGACGAAACACCTGTAACCGCACGTCCTGCTGATGCACTTCAGCCTGAGCTTCCTGCTCTTAAGAAGGCAAGCGCAGAATACGCTATCCAGGATGAAGACGTTCTTTCCTATGCATTGTTTGAAAAGGTTGCTGTTAAATACTTTGAACAGCGCAAGAAGGATATGGCTGAAAAGGAAGCAGATGCTAAGGCTTTGTTTGTAACCAAGGTAGAAGAAAAATAATTTTATATAACGAAAAAAGGAGTTTCGTATACAAACGAAGCTCCTTTTTAATATTCTTTGGTCTGCACCAAAAAGCGGCATAAAAATACAAAAAACGATAAAAACTATTGCGAAAAGAAACGTTTAGGTTTATAATTATATTTATGGTGCTAATATTTTATTGTGTTGGCGCTGTTTTTGTAAAAAAGAGCAAAGGTGTGAGATAGTGAACCTTCCCGAAAATGATATAAAGCCGTTAAGCGCAGAGGACTCTAAGCTTTTATCGCAATTAATTGAAGCAAACGAAAAAAGCATAAGGGTAACAATATACAATACATTGGGCAGCGTATATAGCTATCTTGCAGACGAAGCTGTTGGAGAATTGCTTTTATTGGCTTGTGAAAAGATAGATACTATAAAAACACATTGCTCGCCTAAAGCGTGGTTGCTTGTTGCGGCAAGGCATGTGGCTCAAAGCGTGATGAAGAAGCACAAAAAAGATTTATTAGTGGTTGAATACAACGCAATTGAAAAACAAGCATCGAACGATAACGTTTTTGAGGATGCCTTGTTTGCTATATGGATAGAAAATAAAGTACCCCAAAAATTGTTAGCTTTGCTAACAAAACGCGAAAGAGAAGTTTATTATAAATTATACATAGAGAAGAAAACTCCAAAACAAGCGGCAGAAGAGCTGGGCGTAAAAAGAAATCTTATAAATAACGTTAATAAAAACTTAAAGGACAAAATTAAAGATGCCTTAAAACAAAATAAATTTTAAAGTTTCTTATTGATTTTTATTGATGTTTGGACATTTATTATGTAAGGGGGGCAAACAAGGTGAAAAAAAATATTAAACTTGATAATCTTACCTGTCAAGAAATCAAGGAGTTGATATATGACAATAAAATAGAATTAGTTTCCCTTGAAACCTCGGTTCTGCAAAGGCTTATGGATAACGAGATAGGCCTGCTTTGTTTTGGCGAAGGCGATGAGGAGCTTATTGATAAATGTTCAGATATAATCTGCGATAGAGATAGCTCTGTAATGCCCAGCGAACACTTTTTAAGCTTAACCGATAAGGTTTTAAAGGAAAATACCAAGCAAGCGTACAAAGCTATTCGCACAAAAAGATTCAGCTTAAAGCGCGCTCTTGTTATTGCTGCAGCAGTTTCCACTATTGTTATAGGCGGTACCATGGTTGCATCTGCATTTGGCTTTAATATATTCGAATATGTAGACCAAATAGCAAGACAGACCAAGGATACCGAAAAGGAAGAGAATGGGCTAACATTCTATAATGGTGGTGAAACTAAGGAATACGCAAGCCTTAAAGATGCTGTAGAAAAGGAAAACTTAAATATTATGTACCCCGCATCTTTGCCAGATGGTGTTAATATTCAGAGTGTATATATAACCGATAGTGATATAGGGGATAAAAACATCCAAATATTGACGCTCAATCATAGGGCAATTATTGTTATCGACACAAACGTTGCACCAAATGATAATATGTATAAAGGAAACACGGTTTACAAAAAAGACAACATAAACTATGTTTTGTACGAAAAAGGAATAGAGTATAAATATGGTGCCTACGCTAACGTAGGTAACTGTGCTTATAATATACTAACAAAAGAGTACCAAGACTTAATATATATAATAGAAAATATGGAGGAAAACAAATAATGAAAAGAACAATTTGTGCATTAATATGCTTTGTTTTGCTTATGACAACGGCTACCAACGTATCTGCATCTGATAATGCAGATATATATGAATATGAAATAAACGGTGCGGAATACACAGTGGAATTTGAAGATGAGAGCATCGCTTCCGATAAAAAGGTGATGATTGCTGAGATGCTTCTTGGTTTACGAGATGATTCTGCACAAACCTATGGTTTGGGATGCACTCTTTTTGGTCATGATTGGATAACAAAAACTGTTTTTGTTACCGAACACAAAGTATACACTACTATACCGAGATGTTTAAGACAAACATATCATGTTACTTATTGCGAAGATTGCGATGAAACTAAGGAGCCAATTCTTGTTTCCACTACACCAATCGACTGTTGTCCATTGAACTAAAACCTTTTTTATTTTTGCATTAGCGTTAACCAATAGGTAAACGCTTTAAAAAATGCTTTGTTGTTAAATAAAAAATAAATATATAGCACGGAGGGTATAATGAAATCCAAAACAACCATTTTGCTACTTATTTTAGCGTTTGCTTTATGCGTAACTGCTTGTGGCGCAGGCGAGGTAAAACGCCCAATTGACTGCCCGGGTACTACCTGGACGTGCAATGAAGCTGAATTTGTTTTCTCCGTTTCCAACGAAAAACAAATAACCAATGCACACGTAGTTGATAAAAACGGAAACGATGTTGAAGTTACAATATCATTTTCTGAAATAGAAGAGGCAAAAGCTACAGTAAGCAGCATTGATGGTTCTACTTTGTATTTTTCGGGAGTATGTGTATTCAAAAATAATAGTTTCACTTTAACAGTTACCGACAAATACGATCCCTCATTTTCTAATCTACCCATAATGCTAAGCTTTAGCAAATCATAACAACAAAGCTCTCCCCCTCAACAAAAAAAGCCTTGGCAAGCGTTTAGTTACAATCGCTTGTCAAGGCTTTTGATTTTTTGTAAGAATAAAAATTATTTATTGATTTTTGCCCATTTTTGGGCACTTAAATATAGAAGCAAAAATAATAAGTGTTTTAAATGAATGCGAGGGTAATATGCACAACACACTAACGTTTGGAAAATTTTTAACATTAAAAAGGCAGGAGTTGGGGTATACAATACGCGAATTTAGCAAAATGCTTGCTTTATCACCTGCATACGTTTGCGGTATGGAAAAAGGGAAGAAGCCTGCTCCTTCTCCGGAAACTCAAATGAAAATTGCACAGGCTTTATCGTTAACGGAATCCGAAGAAGAGCTTTTGTTTGATCTTGCAGTTATGACGAAGCGGGAAGGAACAATCCCCGGCGACGTTTGGCAATACATACTAATGGACGGCGATATTTTAATGTTTTTGCGCGATTCCAAAAGAAAACGTGTTAAGGGAGAAGATTTGTTGAAGCTATTACCAAAACAAGATTAAAACTATTGATGCATGGCACATATTTATATCTTTCAAAAAATCTATTGCATTTTTATGTAAATAGGTGTATAATAAATATAACAATTTAATCAACGGGAGCTTGTATTACAGGCTGAGAGGAAGGTGCAACCTTCGACCGAGAACCTGATTTGGATAATGCCAACGTAGGGATGCCTGATACAATGATATTAGGAAGAACAAAGTTTATTTAGGAAGTTACCAAATCGGTAGCTTCCTTTTTTGTTGCTTTTGGAGGTGCTTTTATGGTGAAAATCAACGGCAAAGAACTAAATGTTGCAGGAAAAACAGTTGCAGAGTATCTTGCAACTACCAACTACGATTATAAACGAATCGCAGTAGAACGCAATGGCGACATTGTTCCCAAAGCGCAGTACAGCGAAACTGTATTGCAAAACGGTGACAGCGTTGAAGTTGTAAGCTTTGTAGGAGGTGGTTAATATAATTCCAACGAAAGAAGAATGGAACAAGGCTTTAATTGAACGCCACGGAAAAGAACTTCAAGAGAAGTTCTCATCTGCAACGGTTGCCGTGTGCGGTCTTGGTGGGCTTGGCTCCAATATTGCGTTCTCTTTAGCCCGTGCAGGTGTTGGCAAACTAATCCTTATTGACTTTGACATGGTGGATATCACAAATTTGCACCGTCAGCAATATAAAGCGAAGCAGATTGGGATGAACAAGACGGATGCCTTGCGAGATAATCTTTTAGAGATCGCTCCGTACGTTGCTCTTGAAACGCATACTATCCGTGTAACAGAAAAGAATGCACGGAGTATTTTGGCTAATGCCGATATTATCTGTGAAGCCTTTGATGATGCAGAAGCTAAGGCAATGCTTACCAGCCTTGTGCTTGAAACTATGCCAAACAAATATCTTGTGGCGGCATCAGGGATGGCGGGATTGGGCAGCTCTAATATCATAAAAACAAGGAAAATTACAAACAGGTTTTATTTGTGCGGAGATGGTATAAGCGATGTTAAAGACGATATGGGCTTGGTATCAAGCCGTGTGATGCTTTGTGCCGCACATCAAGCTCATACCGCACTTAGAATCTTGGCAGGACAATTTGAAACTTAAAGAAAGAAGGAAATATTTAATGAACAACGATAAACTGATTATAGGAGGGCACGAGTTTAACTCTCGTTTTATTCTTGGCTCGGGCAAATATTCAATGAATCTAATCGAAGCCGCGGTAAAGGATGCCGGTGCAGAAATCATCACTCTTGCGGTACGCCGTGCGAACACCAAAGAGCAGGAAAGCATTCTCGACTACATCCCTAAAGGGATATCCTTGCTTCCTAACACCAGCGGCGCAAGAAATGCTACAGAAGCTGTTCGTATTGCTCGCTTGGCCCGTGAGCTCGGCTGCGGTAATTTCGTAAAAATTGAGATTATGCGTGATTCCAAGTATCTGCTTCCCGACAATCAGGAAACCGTTAAGGCAACCGAGATCCTTGCCAAAGAGGGATTTGTAGTTATGCCGTATATGTATCCCGATCTCAATGTTGCCCGTGACCTTGTAAATGCAGGTGCAGCTTCCGTTATGCCTTTGGCATCTCCTATCGGTTCAAATAAAGGACTTGCCACAAAAGAGTTTATTCAGATCCTTATTGATGAAATTGATCTGCCCATTATCGTAGATGCAGGCATTGGCAGACCTTCACAGGCTTGCGAAGCAATGGAGATGGGTGCCGCCGCTATTATGGCAAATACCGCCCTTGCCACCGCAGGAGATCTGCCCATGATGGCAGCTGCCTTTAAGAACGCAATCGAAGCAGGCCGTAAGGCTTACCTTGCAGGACTTGGCAGAGTGCTTTCCCGTGGAGCTTCTGCATCTGATCCGCTAACAGGATTTCTTAGAGATTAAGGAGTAAGCTATGGAAAATCAATTTTTTGTAGATTCGGAGCATTTGTCGCCGGAAGCGCTTACAAAAAAACATCGCCTTGAAACCGATCCGTCCTCTCGAAAGAACCACATGGAATATCTTCCGGGGATGGAAGTAATCGAGTCCGATGTGTGTGCAAACGTTATAGCACAGATGAACTCCTACGATTATTCAAAATATACCACAGCAGACGTTAAGGCGGCTTTGGAGCACAACACCTGCACCATCGAGGATTTTAAAGCGCTCCTATCTCCTGCGGCAGAGCCGTTCCTTGAGCAGATGGCGCAACGCGCAAGGCTTGAAACGAGCAAGCACTTTGGTAACACCGTATATCTGTTCACTCCTCTTTACATAGCAAATTACTGCGAAAATTACTGTGTGTACTGCGGTTTTAACTGCTATAACCACATTAAGCGTATGAAGCTTAGTATGGAGCAGATCGAAAAAGAGATGAAGGTCATTGCCGACAGCGGTATGGAAGAAATTTTGATCCTTACCGGTGAAAGCAGAGGACAGAGCAACGTGGAATACATCGGTGAAGCCTGCAAGCTGGCAAGAAAATATTTCCGTATGGTCGGGCTTGAAATCTATCCCGTTAATACCGATGAATACAAGTACCTTCACGAATGCGGTGCGGACTATGTGACCGTATTCCAAGAAACCTACGACACTGATAGATACGAACAGCTTCACTTGCTCGGTCACAAGCGTGTATGGCCGTACCGATTTGATGCACAGGAGCGTGCGCTTCGCGGCGGTATGCGAGGTGTTGCGTTTTCGGCTCTCCTTGGTCTGTCGGACTTCCGCAAGGATGCTTTAGCAAGTGCATTGCACGTTTACTATTTGCAGAGAAAGTATCCCCACGCTGAAATGTCCCTGTCTTGCCCAAGACTCAGACCTATCATCAATAATGATAAAATTAACCCCTTGGATGTTCACGAAAAGCAGCTTTGTCAGGTGCTTTGTGCTTACCGTATTTTCTTACCGTTTGTTGGCATTACGGTATCTTCCCGTGAGAGTGCCGAGTTTAGAAACGGTA
>JAZNUB010000056.1:0-2272 GCA_045592105.1 Eubacteriales bacterium
GTTGGTTTCGTCAACGGTGAAGCCGGTGGTAACAGCGCCTTCTGCGAAGGTGAAGAAGTCGTAGGATGCTACGGGGATTTCTTCGTACAAAGCAGTAACGGTAAGGTCACCGGTGATATTGTCAAATGCCTTGTCCCAACCGATGAAGGTGAAGCCATCAACAACGGGTGCTGCGGGAGCAGTAGCCGCGCCGCCTTCAACAACGGTTTGCGCCTTAAGAATCTTGCCGTCCTTGCTAACGAAGATAACCGTGTATTCCTTAATAAGCGGCTCGTACTTAGCAGTAACGGTAAGGTCGGAGGTAACGTTGTCAAACGCTTTGTCCCAGCATACGAAGACGAAGCCCTCAACAGCAGGTGCTACGGGAGCAGTTGCCGCGCCGCCTTCAACAACGGTTTGTGCTTTAAGAATCTTGCCGTCCTTGCTAACAAAGATAACCGTGTATTCCTTAGGAAGCTCTTCGTATTTAGCGGTAACGGTAAGGTCGGAGGTGACCTTGTCAAACGCCTTGTCCCAGCCTATGAATTTGAAGCCGTCAACATCGGGTGCTGTAGGAGCGGTAGCCGCGCCGTTTTCAATAACGGTTTCGGTCTTAAGAACCGTGCCGTCCTTACCAACGAAGGTTACAGTATATTGGTTAGCTACGCTGGGGAAGGAAAGGATAGTGCTGTGAATGGGGAAGCCGTCGTTTGCTAAATACAAAACGTCGGAAACGGGAGGCTTCATAAACTTGTTAGCGGTGTCAACACCGTTGTTGGTTGTATCTTTGTTCAAATAGCTAAGGAAGGTAGCCCCTGTCATATCTGCAGCAGTTTTTGTGGAGGAGTTAGAGAGCAGGGTGGTATTACATGCAGCGTTTGCAACCTTTGAATCGTAGCTAAACTCGTTATATTCAAGCTTGAGCTGGAAGGTGGAAACGTAGGTTAAAACGTAAGCACCGGAAGCAGGGGTGTATACAGCCTTAGCTGCGCCTGGGATGGTTTCGGCAAAGAAGCATCTGTGTATGGTAAGCGAGCCGCCGTTAGTTCTTGCAGCCGTTCCCAAAATAGCGGCGTTCTTTGCGCCCCAAACGGAAGCGGCGTTATAGCAGTTTTCAATCGTGCCGTTTGCTTGATTGATGTTACCTACAATACCTGCAGAATAACCGTTTACGTTAAACAGGTTACCTCTGTTGAAGCAATTAAGGATTTTGAAAGTGCCAAGACCGGTTGTTCCTGCGGTGGTGCTTGCGTTATTGTAGCAGAACGCTTCACCAACAATACCGCCGCAGGTGCCGTTGTATCTTGTGGTTTTAACGTTGCCGTAGTTAGCGCATTGGTCGATGGTAACGTTATAAGCTATGTGACCGATAACGCCGCCAACCTTGCTTGCGCCCCAGTATTTGCCGTTGTTAAGCCCACCGGGAGCATAAACCGTTACGTTGGTATAGCAATTAGTTATAGTTGCAGGGGTTGTGGTGGTGGAATCAACGTAGCCTGCTAATGCGCCTGTGTACCAGTCACCCTTAACGTAGCCGCCTTCAAGCACAAGGTTCTTAACAGAGCCGTTTCTGATAACGCCGAAAAGACCGTTGTATCTGTTGTTAGCGAACTGCTTATATACAAACTTACCGTTTGTGTCCTTAGGTACGATATTAATATTTGTTATCTTGTATCCTTTTCCGTCAAAGATACCGCTAAAGTATTGTTCTCCTGCATAAACATGGTCGCCGTATTCTTCATCCACGGTAATGTCAAAGCCGCCTATGGGAGTGAAGGGATAAAGCATTAAATCAATGTCGTTTGCGAGAACGAAGGTATCTTTCTCAAAATGGTTCTTAGCCGCAACCTGTTGAGCCATCCAAGCAAGGTGCGAGGGGGTGGAGATAGTGTATATCTTTCCGCCCGTAGCAGAATCCGTTTTATAAGACGGTGCTGTTGCGGTGTACGAAATCTCCGCACCTGTTTCGAGTGTATACGCCTTTTGCCCGTGAGCAAGATAGGTTGCTATATTCTTTGTAGAAGTGTTGGTATAAGGCTCATAGAACGGGCCTGAATAAGCACCGTTCTTTTCCGCAACCTGTGCGAATGTTACATACGCTTGATCCTTCGCAATAAGAACGGAAGCTGCCGTAGCGTAATTGTTGTAGGTACCTTTTGCGCTTAGGTAGTTCAAGCCGCCGTTCACAACGGTAAGCATATATCTTTCCGCAGTGTTCGGAGTTTTGTCTATCGGTACAACTTCCTGAACAACGTTGCTTCCTGCCAAATTGAGAAGTGCCCCGTGCTGAGAA
>JAZNUB010000057.1:0-2511 GCA_045592105.1 Eubacteriales bacterium
TGTTATTCTTTCTACTTGGCATAGAACTCGCAATTCTGCTCAAAAAGGAATTTCTTGGCACTTCACTACCGACAATGCTCGCGTTAAGCTTAAACACCTATATCCCGAAATAAAGTTTTAATATTAACGATGTACTACAACCCCCAACGAGAGACGAGGGGAACGAAGGGAACGACGGGAGACGAAGAAAACGAGGGGAAAAGCGGTAGAAAAACGCTTAAGCAAAGGAAAAAGCAAAAGCGGTAAGTGAGGACTGCGCTCCACTTACCGAACATATATGTGTTCGGTGGCTAAGCCACGAAACACATATATATTACACGACTTTGCTTTTTCCCCTCTGCGTAACATATATCTGCTCGGCGGCTATGCCGCGAAGCACATATATATTACATAACTTTAGCGTTTTTACTCACCAAACACAAATATGTTACACGGCTTCGTTGCTCTGCGCCTACGCAACATATTTCCGTTACACGGCTTCGCCAGCTGTTGCCGCGAAGCACATATATGTTACATGGCTCTCCACGCCAACGAAAATATGCTCGGGAAGAAAATGTAAACATTTTATGAAGAAAGCGACACGGTGGAGGTGTCGAGGACTAAAATTGCAGAAAAAGCCTTTGAGTTGGATCGTATGCCTTTACTCAAGGGCTTTTTTAGAAACCACTCTAAGACAGCTCGGCTTGACTGCAGACTCGGTTTGCGGTATAATATAGGGGAAAATAGGGCTTTTGAAGGATGAAAACATTATTTTCCCATTAGTATTGTATAACGTATATAGACGCACTAAAAATATTGCGTTAATAGATGAAGATGAAAGGTATTTAGATGATGGAAGAAAGAAGAAACGCAGTAATTTATGCAAGGTTTTCCTCCGACAATCAGCGTGAGGAGTCTATTGAAGGTCAGCTTCGTGAGTGCAAGACTTTTGCCGAGAAGAATGGCTACCTTATCGTAGGTACTTACATAGACCGTGCGTTTTCTGCCCGTACCGCTGACCGCCCCGACTTTCAAAACATGATTAAGGACAGCGCAAACAAGTCCTTTGATTACGTTATAGTTTGGAAGCTTGACCGTTTTTCAAGAGACCGCATTGACTCTGCCATGTACAAAAGCGTGTTGAAGAAGAATAAGGTTAAGGTCGTATCCGCTACCGAAAACATAACGGACGACCCGGCGGGAATACTTATGGAAGCGGTGCTTGAAGGTATGTCCGAATATTATTCCGCAGACCTATCGGAGAAGGTTATACGAGGGCTTACGGAAAATGCTCTGAAATGCAAATTCAACGGCGGCACCATTCCGATTGGATATAAGGTTAACGGCAGTCAGTATTTTGAGATAGACCCACTTACCGCCCCTGCGGTGGTGGATGCCTTTGAAAGCTATGCAAACGGAGCAACAATGCGCCAAGTGGCAGACGAGCTTAACGCAAAGGGCGTGAAAAACAACGTTGGCGGCAAGGTTACGGAAAACACCGTTGCCCGAATGCTTCACAATCGAAAATATATAGGCGAGTACAAATTCAGGGACATAATAACCCCTAACGGCATTCCTGCGATAGTAACCGAGGAGCTTTTTGAACGTGTACAAAGCAGAATGGAGACAAACAAAAAAGCCCCCGCAAAACACAAGGCAGAGGACGAGTACATACTTACTACAAAGCTTTTTTGCGGCAAATGCGAAAGGATGATGACGGGCGAAAGCGGCACAAGTCATACTTTGGATGTACACAGATATTACAAATGCTACGGTGTCAGAAAGCATCTTTGCGATAAGAAGACGGTCAAGAAGGATTACATCGAGAACCTTGTGATAAGGCACATACAAAACATCATGTTCGATGATAAGCTGATAGACCGCTTGGCTGATGATATTTTAGAGGAGCTAAACAAAGAAAACACTGTTATCCCTATTTTGAAGAAACAGTATTCTGAGACAGCTAAAGGCATTGAAAACATCATCAATGCGATACAGCAAGGGATATTCACACCATCAACAAAACAAAGGCTTGAGGAGTTAGAAAGGGCCAAAACAGAGCTTTCAATAAAAATTGCTAAGGAGGAAATGAAAAAGCCGGCTCTTACAAAAGCAATGGTTGTGGAATGGTTTACAAAACTCCGCAAGTTTGACATCACCAAAACTGAACACCGAAGAAGATTAGTTGACGCTTTTATCAACGCAGTTTTCCTTTACGATGATAGAATAATAATTGTATTCAATTACAAAAACAGCGCAAAAACAACATCCCTTGAAGACGTATACGCTTCTCCTATAGGTTCAGATTTAACAACGGGCACTGCACCAAAAATCGACAGGTTTTGACCTGTCGATTTTTTCCCGTTGGTGCCTTTTAAGGCGTGGAAATAAAGAGGCTGTCTCATTAAGACAGCTCGAAAGTAAAGAAAAAGCGGTTGTTCTAAGCCGAAAGGCATTGAACAACCGCTTGCTTTGTTGTATAATTTAATTGCGAAAAAACCTACAAGAAAGCGAGATAATTATACAACAATG
>JAZNUB010000058.1:0-1909 GCA_045592105.1 Eubacteriales bacterium
GTTGGTTTCGTCAACGGTGAAGCCGGTGGTAACAGCGCCTTCTGCGAAGGTGAAGAAGTCGTAGGATGCTACGGGGATTTCTTCGTACAAAGCAGTAACGGTAAGGTCACCGGTGATATTGTCAAATGCCTTGTCCCAACCCTTGAAGGTGTAGCCGGCAACGGCAGGAGCAGAGGGAGCAGTAGCGGAGCCACCCTCGAGTACAGTTTCGTTTTTAAGAACTGTGCCGTCCTTACCAACGAAGGTTACTGTGTATTTATTAGCTATGCCGCTGAACGAAAGGATGGATTTATGGATAGGGTATCCATCGTTGCGCTTAATTCCTGCAGCAGAGGCTGAAGGGAGCGTGTATGCGTTAGAGGTATCAACGCTATCGTTGACGGAGTCTGTATTCAAATTAGTAACGAAAGCTGTTGCTTTCATCGCTTGGGCCGTTTTTAGGGTTGAAGCGAATAACGTTGTTTGGTTGCATGCGGCTGTTTCTGCACTCGAATCATAGCTGTATTCCTCATATTCAAGGTGTAGCTTAAAGGTGGAAGAATACGTTAAAACGTAATCGCCCGAAGCGGGAGCGTACACAGGCGCAGTTACACCGCGGAATCCTTCGGAAACAAAGCATCTGTGAACGGTAAGCGAACCGCCGTTGGTGGTGGTAGCTGCACCAATAATAGCACCGTTTTGCGCGCCCCAAACAGCCGCGGCGTTATAGCAGTTTTCGATAGTGCCGTTCGTTTGCAGGAAGTTACCCATAATACCGCCAACATAGCCGTTGGCATTAAATAGGTTTCCACGGTTGAAGCAGTTCAGAATCCTGATAGTGCCCATGCCGGTTGTTCCATCAGTTGTATTTGTATTGTTGTAGCAGAATGCTTCTCCAACAATACCGCCGCTGTTGCCGTTGTATCTTGTGGTTTTAACGTTGCCGTAGTTAGCGCATTGGCTAACGGTTACGTTATAGGATACGTTACCAATAAGACCGCCAACCTTGTTTGCACCCCAATATTTGTCGTTGTTTACACCGCCCGGTGCATAAACCGTTACGTTGGTATAGCAATTAGTTATAGTTGCAGGAGTTGTGGTAGTGGAATCAACGTAGCCTGCCAAAGCACCTGTGTTCCAGCCGCCTTTAATAAAGCCGCCTTCAACGATTAGGTTTTTAACAGAGCCGTTTCTGATAGCACCGAAAAGGCCGAGATATCTATTGTTAGAATAAGGTGTATATACAAACTGACCGTCTGCGGCTATGTTTCTGGGTACAATATTAATGTTTTGTATTTTATAGCCTTTTCCGTCGAAGCTTCCGCTGAAATATTTTTTACCCTTATAAACATTGGAGCAGGTATCGTCCTTGGTTAAAGCAGAACTAATATCAAATCCTCCGATAGGGGTGAAGGGATAAAGCATTAGATCAATATTATTTGCAAGAACGAAAGTATCGTTTGCAAAATAATTTAAAGCCTCAACCTGTTGAGACATCCAAACAAGATGGGTGGGGGTAGAGATAGTGTATATCTTCCCACCGGTGGCAGAATCTGTTTC
This sequence comes from Eubacteriales bacterium, assembly GCA_045592105.1. Taxonomy (GTDB): domain Bacteria; phylum Bacillota; class Clostridia; order Oscillospirales; family CAG-382; genus SIG636. The sequence goes on from JAZNUB010000058.1 coordinate 1,540, forward strand.
ATACGGAGGCTCTTCTGCCCCATACGAAATCTCCGCACCTGTTTCGAGAGTATACGCCTTTTGCCCGTGAGCAAGATAGGTTGCTATATTCTTTGTAGAAGTGTTGGTATAAGGCTCATAGAACGGGCCTGAATAAGTACCGTCCTTTTCCGCAACCTGAGAGAAGGTTACGTATGCTTGCTCCTTCGCAATAAGAACGGAAGCTGCCGTAGCGTAATTGTTGTAGGTTCCTTTTGCGCTTAGGTAGTTCAAGCCGCCGTTCACAACGGTAAGCATATATCTTTCCGCAGTGTTCGGAGTTTTGTCTATCGGTACAACTTCCTGAACAACGTTGCTTCCTGCCAAATTGAGAAGTGCCCCGTGCTGAGAA
>JAZNUB010000059.1:0-74898 GCA_045592105.1 Eubacteriales bacterium
GCTGTCTCAAATTGAAATTTTGAGATAAAACCATATACAAAAGCAACAAAAAAATCAAGGGCAGCCAAATAATGCCCTTGATTTTTTTGTTAAGGTTGCACATAGCGTTCACAATTTGTTAATGCTATGAGACAGCCCCTTCTTCTTAAATCCAATAAATTATTTTTTGCGGTCTGCGCCTATTTCTACGCCCGTACTAATTGGTGAGGAGTTGCTTGAGCTGTATATAATCCAATGTATCCCACACTTTATCGCGGTTAACGTCACAAGCTTCATAAAATGCCCCTGTAAAGGTAGTATCCTGCTTGATTAAGCCGCGCAACCCTATATGGTCTACGGAGCTTATCATACCGTCACCATTATTGTCACCTGGGATAACGGCAATTACTTTAGGCGAGCCTTCATTGGTTTCAACGCCAACTATCACACAGCCTGTTTTAACGTAATCCGTACTTGCAAGCTTGGTTGTACCGTTTTTCTCGTACACCTCTATACCGCATTCAAAGCCTGCGGCAAGCGTTGTTACGGTACAGCGTGCGGGCACATTGTATATATAACCCGCCGTTCTGTCCAGCGCGTATTTCGTACTACCTGTGCTGTTAAGTGCAAATGCGGGGTAGTCCTTAACCGCTATTGAATAACCGTAAAAGCCTACGTTACCGCTTTTATCGTATGCATATATATGCGTATGATAAGTACCTAACTCGCCATTGTGATTAGTGGTTTCAATGCGTGCAGAAGCAGTTGAACCGTTTACAGTACCCTTGTACCACTTAAGGTCATCCTGCCAGTTGGCATCAGTCCAAGTGGGGAACTGCACGTAATCTACCGCATCATCCTTTACCGTACAGCTAATGGTGTATCCGCTTGGGGATATATCCGTAACCTTTACATCGGATATAACAGGCGGTGTTTTTTCCAGCCACACAGTCCTTGTGGCTACCATAACGGAGTTGCCTGAAACGTCGTCCACGTAAATGTGGGATATATACGCACCCATAGTGTTATTGAATTCCGAGGCATTGATGGTTGCGCTTGCAGTTCTGCCGTTAACGGTTGCCTTTATCCACTTTATATCGTCCTGCCAATTCTCATTAGTCCATGTCGGGAAATAAACTGCGGAGATGCCTCTGTCATCATCAACGGTACAGCTTATTGTGTAGGATGTTGAGGTTTGAGTTACCTTTATATCTTTAGCTATGGGGTTGCCCGTGTCCCCACCGGAGGTGTTAGCAACCTTTTTGCTGTTGGAGAACACGTAATTAGTTCTGCCGTAGGGTGCGGAATCGCCATGCTCGTAGAAGGACCAAATATCGTTATCCGTATAGTTGTCCGCCCACTTAAACTCGATATGGAAAAGGTCGCCCGTTGCACCGATAGAAGCACGCGGTACAGCTACCATCATCTTATTACCGCTAACCTTCATCTTAACCGTGCCTGCATCATACCATTCCCAACCGCCTGCCGTTTGTTGCAAATATGCCGTTGTGCTATCTTTAGGGGTTTTAAGATTTACTGCGTAGTTATATCCGTACCAATTGGGACCACCGTTATTGTTTACGGACAAGAACAACGTCATCCAGTTATTATCGGTATATGAGGTTATGTCGTTTGCGGTTTCAACGTAGAAATAGAAATTGTTTGCGTCCTTTGCCGCACGCGTAGCAATTATATCGTTTCTGCCAGTGGTATCGGTATACCTTATACCGCCAAAGCCTGTTGCATCTCTGTCCACCGTGTCGTTCTTATAGTCGGTATATCTTGCAGTTATTGCACTTGTATCCCACTGGGTGAAATTGCCTTCCATATTTATGGTAGTGTTGTTACCAACGTACACGCGGGATATAGTACCCTTATACTTTCTTATATAATCTATAAGCTGCATATAATAGTTGTCACCATAATAGCCGCGCATAGGCTCCGAGTCACGGCTGGTGTTCTGATCCGCACAGTCTATAAACACTATTGGCAAATTCATAGGCGAGGTTCTAGGCTCCTGCCTTTGTGCAACCCACTCGTTCCAACCGGTAACAAATATCATTTCGGGATCATGCTTTATCGCAAAATTCCATTGGTCGATAAAGTTATAACCGTACAGATATGCGTTAGCACTCTTATCATTATAGCCGTTGTGGTAGGAACGTGTTCTATCATTTGCGCCATACCAAGCGGTTGCGCTAAAGATTATTGTATCGTTGTGCTGTGCTATGGAAACGTTCATTGCCTCTTTTCTACCGTTAAGACCATATATAGCATCGGTAGTATACAAGCGGTCAAACTCCATCCACGGGATAGCATCAGCATTTTTCGGCTCATTAGGCCATTGGTTCGCCTTTACACGGAAATAGCTTTTTGCAGCAGCAGAAAGCTTGCTGTCATTACTGTCACCAATGATCATCGGCTTACCGTCCCAATAAAACCAAAGCTCATCCAAACGAGGATATTGGCTTCTAAGGCTTTCGTTTGCATATATATTGTTGTATATGTTGGTCATTGTTTTACCGGAGTTATATTTGGTATAAAATACTAATTTAGGCACGTTGTAGCCCTGAGTTAAATACTCGTACCAAACGGAAATAAGCTGCTTAACTCTATCTACATAGGGGTAACCGTTTGTAGTATCAAAGCATATAAAGTCCACACCGGCGTCTGTAAGCATTTGAACGTGCTTACGCAGAACCCATGTATCTTTAGAGGTATAGTAGCCAAACAAAGGCTCGCCCCAAAAATGGAACACGGATCTTTCGCCGCCGCCTGCTGCCATCCAATTAGCCTCGGATCGTATAGCAGAAGGGTTTTTCTCAACTATTTGCGAAATATTGTAAGGACCCGCTGTACCATGCTCACCCTGCCACAAAAAGTAGAATAAACCAACATATCTACCTGCACGAGGAGTTGAGGTTTGATAATCCTCGGTAAGGTATCTACCAAGATCATCAACGCCGCCATATGTACCGTTTACGGAAGAATACGGCCCCGTATACGCTTGCATAGTGTACGAAGGCGATGCAGCGGATGCTTCCGTTCCAACGTTTTCTTCCACCATTGGGAATGCAGCCATTATCATTATAACAGCGATAAGCATTGCCAATAAGGATTTTGCATATCTTTTAACGCCCATAAAATATCCTCACTTTCATCAGATAAAGATATTATAAACTTAACACAGCATTTTGTCAAGAATTAGGGCAAACATACGGCAAATTTAGGCACATTCAACAAATACCCAAGGTCAAAATTTACATATAGCACAAAAGCCTATTTGCTGTCATCCTTCAATATCTGCAAAGCATCCATATTGTCCACAAAACCGTCACCGTTATAATCGGCAACCGCCAAGCGATCCTTCGGAAAATCAATAATCCCCGCATCATAGCGCAATATTTGCGCGGCATCTATATTATCAACCAGTCCGTCACCGTTCACGTCGCCTTTAACAGCCTTCTTCTCAAGCCCTAAAGCCGAGGCTATCGCCGCCGCATCCGCTTTCGCTATCTCCGCAAGGCTTGAAACTATCCATTCCGCACCCTGTACCGTATCGTGAAACTCATGCTCTATCAGTATAGGAGGGATTCCGTAGCTTGTTGGCACGCGAAGCTCGCCAAAATTGAAGAACTGCCTGTTCCATGCGTAAATGGCGGGCTGTACTGCGCGGTTGCTTTTTATGGGGCATATACGGTTAAGCTCCTTAACAACCGATAGCGCCACGGTTTTCGAAAGCGGCATCCACGGATGGTAAAAAACGCACGCGCCCTTGCCGCCACCCGCGTTTGTGTGCAACGCCACGTACAAATCGCACTTCTTATCGCGCGCTTCCTCAGGCCTACCCGTGTAGCTTTGGTCCTTGTTGTAAAGCGTTGTAAGCACGGGCACGGCACCTTCGTAACGCTCCAGCTCCTTAACAAGAAGCGGTGCAAGCGCATCCATCTGCTGTTTTTCGGTGTAACCGCCTATGATATACGGTTTAGGATGATTAGCGGGGGATATAAATATACGATAAGCTTTATTGTTCAGTTCCATCCCCTTTCTTCTCCACCTCCTTTTTCAATCTATTTGCCGTTTTTATTAAAAATGCAGGCAACGGCACGCCTATCTCCGAAAGGTTTTCAAGTATACTAATACATTCGTTTATCGAAAACCACACTATAACAAGCAGCACAAAAATGGGGTGATAACCAAAATCCTTGCCTGCAAGCTCACAGCAATACGCTATAACGTAATCCACACCTGCCGCGGCAATTACGGCTATACCGTAGCAAAGCTTTTTAACAAAGCCAAGCACCCCCGTGCGCGAGGAAAGCGTGCCCGCTTGCCAGCTTTTTGCAAGCCCCGTGCAGTAATCGGCACACATAAGCACGCAAAGCACGCAAAACGGCAGGATTATAACGTCTATCGCGCTGCCTATCATAGCAGCCGCCGCGGCTATTGATAATTTAATCGTTGTTGAGTTCATTCCTCTTCTGCCTCCTCGTTGTGCTCTGGAACCAATCTCCAACGTTGAGTTATACATTCTTCTGTTTCCTCCCAAAACGGAACAGCGCGAAACCCCTCTGCCACAGGCGCGCTTTCGCACACCATAGGCTTATAGCCCGCTTTTGCTATAACCTCAATGCTGTTTCCGAAATACAAGCCCTTGTCTGTTTTTATGGGCATTACCATTTTATGCGGTATGCCGCCGATCATCTTATAAAACATATCAATTTCCTTTCCTTAAACATTATAGATAGGAGTATAAAATCTACCCTCTGCACGGTCATAAAAGCCGTTTTGCCCATCCGCGCCGCGCACACAAGGTACCAAATCGCGCACTAAAGCAGCTCCGTTATACAGCTTAAAGCTATATAGCTTACAGCGTGCAAGGTCTGTTGGATTTTCGCTGTAATTACAGCCGGAAATAAAAAGGTTAAACGCCGTGCCGCCAAAAGATCTGGAAAAATTCAAAAGAGTTATATCGTCTATAACCAACCCATCTGCAAAATACAAAGCTTCATGCTTATGTGTATCGGCAGGCAACGTAGTTCTTCTGTATTCACCGTTGTAGCTGGCATAAAAATATCCGTTGGTTACAAACAACCCATAATACTCTGCAAACGCGCTTTTTCTGCACCCAAACAGTGCTTGATTGGCTGTATCAGAAAGAGCAAAGCTAAGCTCTATTATACTGTTTTCGCTTATCTTTTCGCCAAGGTCAAAGTAAACTCCACCGTTGCACTCGTAGCATTCGATGCGGGTATATCCGCTTGGCAATGAATCCGTCGAAAACAGCATGGCACTTCTTCGTGCTATCACGCGCTCCACCTTCTTCCAACACAGCGGTTGTTCATGATATTAAACTCCCATACCTCACCGTTGCCAAGAATCTCGCAGTAATCTCCCGCATAATCTATTAGCCCTTCAAAGCTTACGGATATCTCTCCCGTTTCTGCTGTTTTTATAAGAATGTTGGATATACAGCCGCTATTACAAGTAAAGCATACCTTGCCAACGTTTTCTGCGTTGATATCAACGCGGTCGTTAAGCTCTACGTAGGCTGCAACCTCCGTAAGCGTGATACGCCTGTATGCATACAGCGTGTGCATTATATCGGCTTCCTCTTTGCTGTATACCTCGTTTTTTGTATAGCACTCATCTATCAGCGCCAAAAGCTGTGTATACATATCGTTTCCAATATTCCCCTCGGCGCACACCTCGTCCCTAACGCAAAAGGCACAGGGAACGGTTGCCGCCGTGCTGGTTTTAAGCTCCGACGATATAACGCCTATTTTAACGTAGGCGGTGTTATACAACACGGGCATCATACAAGTGCCGTCTTCTATCGTTTCGTAAAAAGCCGTACCGTCAGACGTTACGAAAACCGCAGTTTTTGTATCCGTGTTGCTCCACTCGTCGTCAAAATCAAACCGCACCATTATATCAGAGTTGCCGTTCACCACCGTATCTTCGCCTCGTAACGCGGCTATCTTGTTTTTTACGGTTATGTTAATGGTTTTCATTCTGTTTCCTCCGTTCAACGCAAAAAGGCTGCTTGCGGCACCGTTGCCGCAAACAGCCTTTTATTTTTTATATTCCCTCTTACAGTTTTATTATACCACAGAGAATGCCGAAAGTCAATAGCGCGCCCGAACTTTTGTTCGCAAAAAAAGGTAAGCAAAGCCGTAGCTTCGCTTAACAATATTGAAATTAATTATATTACTTTTCCGCGGTCTGTGCCTTTTTTTCCAACCGCCCCGATAAAACCAAGGTTTGCTAAAATTGATGCAGATTGGACGAACCGAGGCGTTAGCTGTACTTAGTACTGCAAGCCGAGGTTCGTTCAAAGCGAAGAAAATATTAGAAAAATTATGAAGGAAAAGGCAGGTTGGCCTTTTCCTTCTTCTGTGTTAAAAATATTAATTTCTTCGCGGTCTGCACTATTTTTGCAAACCGCCGTCAATGATTAATAAGCTACGCCTTGAGCCTTCATAGCCTCAGCCACCTTAAGGAAGCCTGCTATGTTTGCACCAGCAACAAGGTTGCCTGCACAGCCGTATTCAACGGAAGCTTCGTAGGCAGACTTATAGATGCCCTGCATAATGCCGTGAAGCTTTTCATCAACCTCTTCAAAGCTCCAGGAAAGACGGATGGAGTTCTGGCTCATTTCAAGGCCGCTGGTAGCAACGCCGCCTGCGTTAGCAGCCTTTGCGGGGCCGAAGGAGATGGAAGCAGCCTGGAACGCCTCAACAGCATCGGGAGTACAAGGCATATTTGCGCCTTCTGCAACGTACTTAACGCCGTTAGCGATAAGTGCCTTAGCACTTTCACCGTCAAGCTCGTTCTGGGTAGCGCAGGGGAGTGCAACGTCACAAGGAACGGTCCAAATACCCTTGCAGCCCTCAAAGAACTTAGCGCCTTCAACTCTTTCAGCGTAAACGTTAATTCTTGCACGCTCAACCTCTTTAATCTGCTTCATAACGTCAAGGTTGATACCGTTTTCGTCCACAACGTATCCGGAGGAGTCACACATTGCAACAACCTTGCCGCCAAGCTGTGTAGCCTTAGCGCAAGCGTAAATAGCAACGTTGCCGGAGCCGGAAATAACTACGCGTTTACCCTCAAAGCTGTCACCTGCGGCTTTAAGCATTTCGTTTGCGAAGTAGCAAAGGCCAAAGCCCGTTGCTTCTTTTCTTGCAAGAGAGCCGCCGTAGGGGATGCCCTTACCTGTAAGAACGCCCGTAAACTCGTTACGCAATCTCTTGTACTGACCAAACATAAAACCAACTTCTCTTGCGCCAACGCCGATATCGCCAGCAGGAACGTCCGTATCAGCACCGATGTGCTTAGCAAGCTCTGTCATAAAGCTTTGGCAGAAGCGCATAATCTCGTTGTCGCTCTTTCCCTTGGGGTCAAAGTCACAACCGCCCTTACCGCCGCCCATAGGCAAACCTGTAAGAGAGTTCTTAAATATCTGTTCAAAGCCAAGGAACTTCATTATAGATGCGTTTACGGAAGGATGGAATCTTATACCGCCCTTGTACGGACCGATAGCAGAGTTATACTGAACTCTGTAACCGCGGTTTACCTGTACGTTCCCGTTGTCATCAACCCAGCTAACGCGGAATTGAATAAATCTTTCAGGCTCTACAAGGCGCTCTAAAATGCCTGCCTGCACCAAATCGGGACGCTTTTCGATAACGGGCTCAAGCGATTCAAGCACTTCCTTAACAGCCTGGAGGAACTCCTTCTCACCGCCGCTTCTCTTCTCAACGTCGGCGTAAACCTTTTGCAAATACTCGTTTTTAAACATTGTTTTTCCTCCTTAAATATATGTAAAAATAGGATAAGCTAACCTTTAAAATTGGACCAATCAAGATACGGCGTAGGATCGCAAAGCACGCCGTCTTTAAACATAGAATAATGCAGGTGCGGGCCTGTAACCCTGCCCGTGTTGCCGATAAGGGCGATAGGCTGCCCCTTGCGTACGTACTGCCCCTGCTCCACAAGCAGCTTACTGCAATGTGCGTACAAGCTTGTAAGCGATTGCGTGTGTTCTATAATCACAGCCTGACCGTAGCCGCCTCTCCAACCTGCATAGCTTACGATACCATCGTGCGCGGCGTATATGGGATCGCCATAACAAGTCCCCTCAAGCGCCACAAAATCTATGCCGTTGTGCTTCTCCATGTTTCCCCAAAGCACGCGATAACCGTATGGAGAGGAAATGCGCCCATCGTAAGGAAGCGCAAAAAGCGCATCAGCAGAAAGCAAGGTTGCACCGCTATCCGTGCCGCACCATTGCTCTTTCGCAACAGGCTCCTCAACAACCGTAGTACCGCAAAGCACCTTCTCTGCAAGCTCGCCGTTTATATAGGAAAGGCTGTAAGTGTTATTTGCAACCCCGTCCTTCCCATCGTCAACGGTTATTACAACACCGTTTTCCAAAAGGTCAGTACTGTTTTGAACCACGGGCTTTTCTATAACCTCGTTTACAACGCTGTTAAGCTTGGTGCAAACCTTTAGCTCAACGCCCGTGTTCTCGCCCTTAACGTTATAAACGTCAAAAACAACTACCTCATTATTAACGCCAAGCAAAGCGGAAAGCGCTTGTGCATCAACAAACGCATCCTTGCTGTACATACTGTTCACAACGTTCACTTTGTTTGTAACGCTGTGTACACCCAATGGCGCACCGTATGCAACCGCAAGCTGTGCCGCCACGGTATCAAGCGTATCACATATTGCAGAACAATGCTCGGAGGCGGCGATAAACGCACCGTCTATATATAAACCGTATCCGTTTTTTGTTTCTGTAACGTTGACCTCGACGGGATCAACTGATATCTCCGCTTCAGCTTCTTTTATCATCAAAGGAGAAAAGTACATACTAACAACACAGCCAATAACTAAAATTGCCGCAAGCACGCACATTATCCCTTTAAAGCCAAAAGGCTTTACTTCATCAGGCAAAAAAACATCTCCCAATTAATTTTCGTGGTATTATACAATATAAAAATGAATATTTTATGTTAATAATACAAACTTTTTGTGTTTTTTGTGTCCACCGCCCGTGTTTAATGCCAAAACAGGCAAAAAATACTAAAAATAACCATGTTTTTTTCAAAAACTGTTGCGTTCACGGATTAAAAGTATTATAATAAAATGAAATTGGATTTTTAAAAATAGGAGGCTATTTTTTATGAATATTACTATCACCCGCACAACAGCACCCAAGGTTAAGCCCGATCCCGAAAAGCTTGGCTTTGGCAAAAATTTTACCGACCATATGTTTCTTATGGACTACAACAAGGAAAAGGGCTGGCATGATGCACGCATAGTTCCCTTTGCCAATATATCTCTTTCCCCCGCTTGCGCCGTTTTCCATTACGCGCAGGAAATGTTTGAGGGGCTTAAGGCATACAAGGGCGCAAACGGCTGCAACCTGCTTTTCCGCCCCCAGAAGAATATTGAGCGTATGAACAACACCAACGAAAGGCTTTGCATCCCTAAGGTTGACCCTGATTTTGCGCTTGAGGCTATCAAAACGCTCGTTAAGGTTGATGAGGATTGGATCCCCGAAGGAGAGGGCAAGTCCCTTTACATTCGTCCGTTCATCATCGCAACCGACCCCTTCCTTGGCGTTCACCCCTCTGCTACGTATCTTTTCTGCATAATCCTTTCCCCTGTTGGCGCATACTATGCCGAGGGTATTAACCCCGTTAAGATTTACGTTGAGGATGAGTACGTTCGTGCAGTTAAGGGCGGCACGGGCTTTGCAAAAACAGGCGGTAACTATGCGGCCTCCCTTCGCGCACAGCAGAAGGCAGAGGAGCTTGGCTATTCTCAGGTTCTTTGGCTTGACGGTATTGAGCATAAATACGTTGACGAAGTTGGCGCAATGAACGTTTTCTTCCTTATCGACGGTGAGCTTATCACTCCTATGCTTGAGGGCAACATTCTCCCCGGCGTTACAAGAGATTCCGTTATAAACCTTGCAAGAAGCATGGGCGTTAAGGTTACAGAAAGGCGCCTTGCAATAGACGAGGTTTTCGATGCCGCAAGGAACGGCAAGCTTGAGGAAGCTTTCGGCAGCGGTACCGCGGCTGTTATCTCCCCCATAGGCGAGCTTAATAAGGACGGCGAAAAGGTTGTTATCAACGGCGGCAAGATAGGCACGCTTTCTCAAAAGCTTTACGATACTCTTACCGGTATCCAATGGGGCAAGATTGAGGATACGTTTGGCTGGTCTGTAAAAATCTAATAAGTAAAAACAATAAAAACGGCAGAAGTCTTTGTAAGGCTTACTGCCGTTTTTTTCATTTGTCAATCTCCGGTATCGCCTGCATTTCTACTTCCACGCCTATCTCCGTTATAACCTCTGCCGTGCCGTTAAGTACAACGGCGTTTAGCTGCTCGTTATAAACGCATTCTATTTGCGTATCGGTTACCTCGCCATCTATTTCCCTTTCTATATACGCTTCAAACGCCGCGTTTGCCTCCCGCGTGGCATCCTCCACGCTAAGGCTTTTCGGGCGCAAAACATACTCCTTATATGTAACGCTTTGCTTAACTATCGGCGTTTTTAAGCCGAAAACGCTAACAGCCTTGGTTTGCGTTTTGGCATCTGCTTTTTCAAAGGGGGATAGCTCATCAAAAAACATATCCGCACGTTTACCCAAAACTATATACGAGGTTTTGGTTTTGCTGTTGCCCGTATAAACCTTTTCGTTCCCCTCCAGCGGTATAACAACAAGATATTCACGGTACACGGTTGCGGTAACGCTTCCGCAAGCGTGGTGAAGGTAGTACTCTCCGTATGCACCCTGCATCACGCCCGATATAAGCACGTCCCCTTCGTCCACCGTGTCACCGCGCTTAACCAAAGGCACCCCCTTGATAGCGCTTACGCCGCGTATAACGCCTGCCTCTGCCGCAACAACGTCATAAACTCCGGTCTTCTCCTCCTGCCGTGGCGATTCCGTGCGTACCCTAAGCTTAACCGCCGCCACAGTGCCCTGTATGTTAAGAGCCATATCGGAAAACTGTGGGTTCTCCACAAGAAACGTAAGCTCCGTTCTGTAAACGTCTATATCCGATATAGGTCTGCCGCTTTCCACGCCCAGCTTTGCCAACGCCGTGTATACAGCCCTCTCGTCGTATTCGCCGTTGCAATCAACGCGCACGTCCCATAATATGCGGGTGGAGCCGTATACGATAAGCATTGCCAGCACCGCCCCTACAAGCAACCCCACGCGCGCTCTGTATCTAAACGCTATAAAAGATGCGCCGCGCCTTTTGCTAATGCTGTAATCCATCTCTAAGGCTTTAAGCCTTTCCTCTACCGCATCGGCAAAAAACACCGAACAGCTTATATAATAACAGCCCTCTCCTACGCGTGGGCTGTAAAATTTGTAACCCTCGTCCTTTAGTATATTAATTGCGTTAAGCGCGTTTTTACCGCGCAGCTCTATCGTTATATACCCGATTATCAGATTTAAAAGCCTATACAAAGGCACCCTTGCCCCCCCCTTTTAAATGAAATCAAAGCCGCTTATAAGCCCGTTTATAACCGCCTTGCTTGCCGAAAGCAACGCCACGCGCAGGGTAGTGCCGCGTATACGCACCTTCTGCCCTCCGCAAAGAAGCACTATCTGCTCCTCTCCGTATTCCACCAACGTAACAGCTCCGTCCACAAACAGCTCACGCCTGCCGTGCAGCTCAAAAAACGGAGAAGTAAAAGCGTTTTCCATAACTGCCTCACCCCGTAGCGATTATATGCCGCTTTCGTTCTTAAAATTACATAGCGCGCGTATTATTTTCAAGGTGGTGTTTATGAAAGCTAATACGTTTAGCCATATTTTTACAGCGGTATGTGCAGTTATGTTTGCATTTTGTCTTTTCAACAGCGCACAGATAGCCGCGCAAAGCGTTTATTACCTAAAGCTTTGTGCGGCAAAGGTTATACCCGCGCTTTTTGTGTATTCCGTTTTATGCTCGGTTATATGCCAAAGCACGCTGTTTTTTAAGCTTTGCGCTGTGCCTTGGTTCGGCACGGAAGCGGCTGTTCTTGCGCTTGGTCTGCTTGGCGGGTTTCCGCTTGGTGCTACCGTTTCCGCAGAGCTTTACGATAACGGAGTGATAAGCAAAAAACAAGCGGAATACCTTTGCTCCTTCACAAACAACCCATCGCTTTCCTTTATTATAAGCTACACGGGCGCGGTGCTTGGCAGTAAACGAATAGCCGTATCGCTTGCTTTGCTAACCGTGGCAAGCGCAATGCTAACGGCTTTAATAATGAAATACACCTATCTTAATAAAAACGAACGGCTTATTATCCTGCCGCGGCGTGCGGTAAACACAAAAAGCTTTGCGCGCATTATTACCGATAGCTGTTATACTTTACTAACGGTTTGCGGCTGTATTGTGTTTTTTGGCAGTATAAGCGTGCTGTTCCCTGAATATCTGCGTGGTTTTTTTGAGCTTTCGGGTGGGATAAGTGCTTGTACCGAGCCTGTAAGTGCCGCCGTTTTGCTTGGCTTTTCGGGGCTTAGCGTTATGCTGCAGATAGCCGCGGTATGTGATAAACGGCTTTCACTTAAGCCGTATGCGGTATCAAAGCTTGCACAAAGCGCAATTATGGGAATCTTTGCTTATTTTTTGTTTGACTATGTGAAATAAAAGTTGTATACTGTAATGGTAAAATCAGTTTTTGGAGAAAAAAGATGGCAAAGAAACGCGATATGACAACGGGCAGCCCAACAAAAGCCCTTATATTTTTTGCGTTGCCCATATTTTTAGGGCAGCTTTTTCAACAGCTATATAATATTACCGACACGAAGGTTATCGGCATTGAGCTGGGGGACAGCGGCCTTGCCGCAATGTCCTCGGTAGGCTCTATATACGGTATCCTCGTTGGTATAGCCAACGGGCTTAACAACGGATGTGCTATTATCGCCGCGCGAATGTACGGCTCTAAAAACTCGGCAATGCTTAAGCGCACGATAGCGCATATGCTGGTAATAAACTTTACGGCAACAGGGCTGTTTATGATGATAGGGCTTCTGTTTATAAACCCGCTTATGCGCATTATGGAAGTGCCGGAAACGGTTTATAACGATGCGCGCGTTTACCTTACGTTTATTCTTTGCGGGATGGCAACCACCATAGCCTACAATATGTGCGCCGCAATACTTCGCGCCGTGGGGGACAGTAAAACGCCCCTCTTGTTCCTTATAGGGTGCAGCGTTCTAAACGCTGGGTTGGATGTGCTTTTGGTTATGGTTTTCAAGCTTGGAATAGCCGGTGCCGCTTCTGCCACTATCGCATCACAGGCGTTGTCCGCCTTGCTTTGCTTTATATACATAAAATGTAAAAGGTCAGAGCTTCACATAAGCCGCAAGGATTTTGTATTTGATTTCGCGCTATTTAAAGAGCTTTTGGCTATGGGCTTTTCAATGGGCATAATCACATCGCTTGTGTCCTTTGGCAGTGCCGCTATTACCCGCGCAAACAACATACTAAGCACATCGGGCTATGGGGACGATATTATCACCGCAAGCGGCGCGGCGCGCAGGGTAAACGGGCTTATTATGATGCCGCTTTCAACGCTTGGCACGGCTTTATCCACCTTCGTTAGCCAAAACTTGGGCGCAGGGCATATAGAGCGCATCCGCAAGGCAATACGCAACGCTTTGTGCATCGGCGCGGTATGGATAGCGGGAGGTATCGTAATAATATACGCGTTGGGAGATACGCTGGTGCGCGTTATTACTGATACGGAAAGCGCAGTAACCATTAAATACGCAGTTATGTATATGCGGATAAATTCACCGTTTTTCTTCACGCTTTTACTGCTTTTGGTGTTCCGCAGCGTTTTACAAGGGCTTGGCAAAAAGATTATCCCTATAAGCACCGCGGCGGCAGAGCTTGTTTTAAAATTCTTCTCTGCGGCGGTTTTGGTGCCGTATTTTGGGTATTTGGGCATTTGCGTTTCAGAGCCTATAATTTGGGCACTTACCGCCGTTGCGGTAACTGTGGTTTACATAATCAACATAAGACGTCTTACTGCCAATAACGTCAACATAAAGGAGAGCACGGTATGAAAATAAAAGATATACAGTACAAGCACGTTGATTTTGAAGAGATAAGCGCAGCGCTTAAAGCTATCACAGAGGGGGTTAAGAACGCACAAAGCGCAAAGGAAATACTGGAATACCGCAAGCAGTATTTGGACATAGCAACCGACGTATACACCCAAAGCGCACTTTCCTATATACGCTATTCCTGCAACACGGCGGACGAGTACTATCTTAAAGAAAAGGACTATTTTGATGAGATAGGGCCTGCCATAACCGTTTTGGAAACGGAATACGGCAACGCGCTGCTTCAAAGCCCGTTCCGCGCGGAGCTTGAAAAGGAGCTTAACCCCATATTGTTCCGCTATTTAGAGGTTAGGGCTGCGGCATCGGACCCTATGATAGTTGAGGATATGGTAGAGGAAAACAAAATAGTTTCCGAATATTCAAAGCTTATGGCGGATATGGAGTTTGAGTTCCGCGGCGAAAAGATGAGCCGTGCGGCACTTGCAGGCTATTTCAAGAATGACGACCGCGAAACGCGCAAGGAAGCATACGAGGTTATGGGCGCGGAGCTTAACAAGCACGCCGCTAAGCTTGACGATATATACGATAGGCTTGTAAAGGTGCGTACCCGTATGGCTCGCAAGCTTGGATACGAAAACTTTATACAGCTTGGCTACAACCGTATGGAGCGCGTAAGCTACGGCAAGGCTGAGGTAGAAGCGTTCCGCAAAAACGTTAAGGAATACATCGTGCCCGTTGTATCGGCTTTGCGTACAACCAACGCAAGGGAGCTTGGTATAGAGGACTACAAGCTTTATGACGACGGTGTTATAATAAAGGGTGGTGACCCCTGCCCTATCGGCGGCAAGGCGGAGATTTTTGAAGCCGCAAAGCAAATGTACCACGAAATGGGCAAGGAAACAGGCGCGTTTATTGACCTGATGCTTGAAAACGAAGCCTTCGACGTTGATGCACGCAAGAACAAATGGGGCGGCGGCTACTGCTCTAACCTGCCGTTATACAATCAGCCCTTTATACTTGCCAACTTTAACGGCACGGCAGGCGACGTTGACGTTATGACGCATGAGGCAGGCCACGCACTAAACGCATACCTCACGGCAAACAACAAGCACGGCTTGGAAATAGGCTGCGGCGGTATGGAAACGGCGGAAACGCACTCTATGAGCATGGAGTTTTTCGCTTGGAAGTATATAGACAAATTCTTTGGCGATAACGCCGAAAAGTACAAATATATGCACGCTTTGGATGCCTTGTCCTTTATTCCCTACGGCACTATTGTTGACTATTTCCAGCACATCGTGTACGAAAACCCTGATATGACGCCAGCCCAGCGCAACGAAGCGTGGCAGAAGCTTGAAGCAGAGTTTCGCCCCTATATCTCCACGGAGGGGATGCCCTTTTTGGAGGATGGCAGACGTTGGCAATACCAGATGCACATATATGAATCCCCGTTCTATTATATAGACTACTGCTTGGCGCAAACGGCGGCGTTTGGCTTTTTACTTGCTTCGCTTGAGGATTATAACGGCGCGTTTGAACGCTATATAGCCCTTACAAAGCAAGGCGGTGAGCGCGATTTCGAGCTGTTGCTTACCGAAGCAGGGCTTGCTTCCCCGTTTAAGGAGGGCGCTTTAAAAACGCTCGCGGAAAGGGTTTCCGCCATACTTAGCAACATCAAAAAGGGTATATAAAGTAAAAAGCTACCCGTTATAGGGCGCATTCTTAAATATAGCAAAAAAGATGCACGAGAATTTCATGCATCTTTTATTTTATCTCATACCGTAATAAGAAGGAAAAATTTCCGTCTCATTTTCAACTTGTTAAAGGCAACGTCTTATTTCAATTTCCTTTAGTGGTTTACTCATTTGTTTGTTTTGATTTTATAGTTTTTAGTGATGAAATCAACATTCGTCTAATAGTACCGCATTCATGTTGCAATATTTTATATTCTTCCTCACTCATACAATCTGTTTCAAAAAGAAGTTCTAACCAATATTCAACTTCAAAACATTCTTTTTGCGCTATTTCAAATTTAGAGATAAAATCCTTCGTGCTTTGAGCGTATTGAGCTTCGTGCAAATTAGCACCAATTGAAGTGGCTGAACGAAGCAATTGATTTATCAAAACCGATTCCTTGTAATGTGATTTCATATCACGACAAAGAAAAACTACTCTTTTTGCAAATTCTTTTGCTTTTTCTCTTAAAATGCTGTCAGCCAAAATTATCACCTCTTATTTTATCATACAAAAATTAGGAATGTTCTTTTGTTTTATCCCGACTTTCGTCGGAGTGATATTATTGCCTTACAGCAATAGTGATATTGAAACCTTGCGGTTTCAGTGATATTTTATTCGCGCCAAAACTGCCGAAGGCAATATCACTCGGCGTTAGCCGAATACCACTGCGAAGCAATATAACTCGCCTAAGGCGAATAAAACTGGCCAAGTACCCTTGCGGGCACTTGGCCTAAAAGGCAACTTTATTTTTTAGGTTTACCCGCCGGGCCGTGGCCCATGAACGAAACCCTGCTCTTAAGCAAGGGTGGTGACCTCTCCTAAGCTTTGTGCTCCCAACGTCCGCACAGCGCGGTGACAAAGCAGCGCGCGGGCGGGAGGTCTGCATTCCTACGTTAGGAATACGGTCTCCTCTTCGTAAATGTGGGTTTTTACACGGGAACAACACGCACCAAGCAGGAAAAACCTTATGTTCAGATTATTTGCAAAGCAAGGGGCAATTATTCGCCCTCTTCCTCGTCATCTCCCTCAAGCTCATCCAAATCCAAATCGCCGAAAACCTGATCCTCAAACACTTCAGCCACGTTTTCAAACTCATCGTCATCGTCTATCGTAACGTAAACATCCTCACCGTTCTCATCACGGTCTTTTTTAAGTATTACATACTCACACTCATCACTTTCGATAGGCATAAACGCGATATACTCGCACCCATCAATCTCAAGCCTGCCGATAATTTCAAACGGGCTTTCATTCCCATCCTCATCAATAAGGAAACAAGTTTCGCCCTCAAGCTCTTCAAAGTTTTCAGCCATATTTTCAGCCATTTGCAAACGCACGGCACAGATAATCTGCCGCGCCCTCCCTTCGGTAAAAATAGCAACAATGCTTACAAGCCAATTGTAACAAACCCGTTAGAAATTGTCAATAGCTTTTACCCATTTTAATATGCACAGCCCCCACTTTTATGTACTTTAAATCGACAAGCAAATGGCAATTCGTCAAAACGTATGTTCGTGTTGCGTTAAAACCAACAAAAAGAAACAAATTTTTTTGTTAAAAATATGCAAAACCTCTTGAAAATGTTATGCAAAACGATTATAATGTATACTGTTATTCAATGTTTGAATGTGCAAAATGATTAGTATTGGATGGAGGCTCTTTTTTATGAAGCTATATCAAGGCATAATTCACCAAATGAAGGATGCGGTAGACCGTGTTATCGGCGTAATTGACGACCGTGGTACAGTTATCGCCTGCAGCCAGCTAACGCGCATTGGTGAGTCCAGAAAGGCCGCTTTAGAGGAGATATCTTATTCCTTTGATAGCGTTACGTTTGATGGCTATACCTATAAGCCTATTGGGACGCACTCTCATATAGAGTACATAGCTTTTGTTGAAGGCACGGATAAAACCGCTTTCAGCACTGTTTCCTTGCTTTCCGTATCCTTGGCGAACATAAAAACGCTTTACGATGAAAAATATGATAAAACAAGCTTTATCAAAAACATCATACAGGATAACATTCTGCCCGGTGATATTTATATCAAAAGTAAGGAGCTTCGCTTTGATAACGAGATAAACAGGGTTATCTTCCTTGTTCGTTTCGTAAACCGTGGCGAGGTTGTTCCGTTTGACGTGGTGCAGAATATGTTCCCCGACAAGAATAAGGATTACGTTATAAGCGTTGGCGAGAATGACGTTGTTCTGGTTAAGGAGCTTAAAAACACGCCTGCTTCCCGCATCAACGAGGTTGTGGAGGGGATAGCTAAAACGATAGTTGATACCTCACAAACGGAGTTTTTGACCAGCGTTGTTGTAGGTATAGGCACGGTTGTTTCCAATATTAAGGACCTTGCGCGCTCCTTTAAGGATGCACAGATAGCAATAAGCGTTGGCAGCATCTTTGAGCCTGAAAAGAACACCGTAAACTACGAAAATCTCGGTATAGGCAGGCTTATATATCAGCTTCCTGCTACTCTTTGTGAAATGTTTTTGCAAGAGGTATTTAAGCGCGGCTCGCTTGAGGCGCTTGACAGAGAAACGTTGGTTACGATACAGGCGTTCTTTGAAAACAACCTTAACGTTTCCGAAACCTCAAGAAAGCTGTTTGTTCACAGAAACACGCTTGTTTACAGGCTTGAAAAGATTAAGAAGCTAACAGGGCTTGACCTGCGTGAGTTTGAGCACGCCATCACCTTTAAGGTAGCGTTGATGGTTCAGAAATATGTGCAGTCCAGGCCGCAAAGCTATTAAGCTTTAGCGCGCTATACGGAGGGACTTTGTGATGATAGAATTTCAAGACGTTTCTATGGTCTATTCAAACGGCACCTCTGCTTTAAACGGCGTAAACCTCAAAATAGAGGATGGCGAGTTTGTTTTTATCGTTGGCAAATCGGGCGCGGGCAAAACCACGCTTACAAAGCTTTTGATGCGTGAGGAAAAGGTTACGGGGGGCCGTTTAACGGTTGATAACTTCCGCCTTGACAAAATGCCGCGTAGAAGGATTCCGCATTTGCGCCGCACAATGGGTGTTGTTTTTCAGGATTTTAGGCTTTTCCCAAACAAAACCGTTTATGAAAACGTTGCATTTGCAATGCGCGTTGTGGGCGAAAAGAATTCCGTTATCAAACAGCGCGTGCCGTTCTTTTTAAATCTTGTGGAGCTTACCGATAAGGCAGACTGTTTTCCCACGGAGCTTTCGGGTGGTGAGCAGCAGCGTGTTGCCTTTGCGCGCGCTATTGCAAACAACCCCAAAATGGTTATTGCCGACGAGCCTACGGGAAACGTTGACCCTGAGATGAGCAAGGACCTTATGGATTTGCTTTTGCGTATAAACAAGCTTGGCAAAACCGTTATAGTTATCACGCACGACCACTATTTGGTAGATCAGTACAAAAAGCGCACGCTTACCATAGAGGATGGGCAGATAATTAGCGACAAAAACGGAGGTGTGGTTTATGAAGCTTAGAAACTTACCGCATCTTATCGGGCAGGGCTTTATAAGCTTTTGGCGTAACGGCGTTATGACAACGGCGGCAATCCTTGTGCTTATCTGCTGTATGCTGGTGCTTGGCTCGTTTTACGCGGTTGTTGATAACCTAAGCGCGTTTATAGATAACGCGGAAGACGAGCTTAAGACCATCAACGCTTACGTTTATGCTCCAGTTAGCCAAGAGCGTGTGGACGAGATAATTGAAGAGCTTGATGCGCTTGTGGCAAAAGAAGGCTCTAATATAACGGGCTACGAGCATGTCACCAAGGACGAGGTGCTTAAGCTGATGGCGGAAAAGAGCGAAGATATGGCGGCAGTGCTTGAAAAGTTCGATTCCACTAACAACCCTATGCCCGAAACTTTTTATATAAAATTTGAAAGCTTTGAAGAAGTTCAGCCCCTGCTTCGTGATTTAGAGATGATTTTCGGCGATAATATGAAAAGCGAGGTTGATGCCTACGAAAGCCTTAAAAACTTGCGCTCCACAGCGGCAATGATTGGGCTTTGGCTTATGGCGATATTGCTTATAGTTGCAGTTCTTGTAATTATGAACACCGTTAAGCTAACGGTGTACGCACGCCGTAAGGATATTGCAATAATGCGCTATATCGGCGCAACCAGCACCTTTGTTGTTACCCCTTTTATTGTTGAAGGCGTTATAATAGGCGTTGTTTCCACAATTATTTCCTGCGGCTTGCAGTTTTTCCTTTACAACAACGTTATTACAGATCTTATAAACGACTATGCGGCACTAAAGATAAGCCTTGTGCCCGCTATGGACTATTTCCCTATCATTCCCTTGGCGTTTTTAGGCGTTGGTTTATTTGCAGGCGTTGTTGCAAGCGCAATATCCGTAAAGAAGCATCTGAACGTATAATGCGCGCCGTTCCCCCTAAGAAAGAGGTTTACTATGCTTAAAAGAACTATACTTGTTTTGATGTGCTTTTGCCTGTGCATACCGTTTGCGGCAAGCGCGCCCTACCGCGAGGTAACGGAAGTAACCGCCGCAAGCAACACCACCATTAATCAGGACAAGCAACAGCTTGCAGAGCTTCAAAACAAGCTTAACAACATTAAAAACAACCTTTCCGAGCTGGAAAAGGACAAGCAGAACAGTAACACGCTTACGCAAACCCTGCTTGAAGAAAAGATACAGCTTGAGAAAGAGTATACACTTATAAACGATCAGGTTAATACTATATCCGATATCATAACGGGCTATAATTCCATAATCGAAACTGCGGAAACGGACCGCGCCAAGATGGAAGCGAATCTTAAAAAGCAGCTTGACGATTTTGGTATCGTGCTTGTAGAGCTTTACAAGAATGGTGACGATTCTAAATTTGAGATATTTTTAAGGTCGGACAGCTATTATTCCTATATCTCCTACGTTGAGTATATGGAGCAGATACTTAAAAGCAGCGATATGATGATAGAGGATATAAAGGCCACTATCGCCGGTATAGAGCAGCGCAAGCAGGACCATGAGGAAGCAAAGGTTAAGCTTGAGGAAAAGATGGGCGAGCTTGAGGTTGCGAAAAAGGAGCTTGAAACCAAGGATAAAGAGCTGGACGAAAAGCTGGGCGAGGAACGCGATAAAATAGAGTTTACGGACAAAGAGAAAGAAGAATATAAGAGGCAGGAAGAAGAGCTTTTAAAGGACATACAAAAGCTACAGCAGCAGATAAAGGATAAGCTTGCCGCATCTTACACAGGCTCCTTCTCTTGGCCCTTCGCTTCTAACGTAAGCTATTGGATATCCTCCCGCTTCGGCATAAGAACGGATGGCCCCTTCACCTCCTACGAGCATCACAACGGCTTGGACATTGTTTGTGCAAGGTACACGCCTATCCGCGCGGTTGACAACGGCATAGTAACCTACGCAGGCAACCGCGGCGCGTTTGGTAACGTTGTGTTTGTAGAGCATGACGGTGGCTTAACCACCATCTACGCCCATTGTGACAGCTTGCTTGTTACCGCAGGTACAAAGGTATTAAAGGATCAGGTTATAGCAAGGGTTGGCTCCACGGGGCAATCCAGCGGCTACCATCTGCATTTTGCAGTTCAGAAGAACGGCGTTTACGTTGACCCTGAAAAGTATTTGCCTCCCGTATACACAAAGGGCTATTAATCAATACGGGGTTTAACTAATGGACAATAACAATTTCGATTTGCAGGAACAGCCAACGGAAAAGCAAGCAAGGCTTGTTAAGCTAAAAAGCGTTGTTGCCTTCGGGCTTGTTATTTGCTTTGTGTTTGGCTTGGTGCTGTTTATCCTTTCAAGCAACGGCTATATACGGCTTGGGCGCGGCAACAGCACGCCGCAAAGCGCGATAGCTGATACCAACAACAGGTTTACAGAGGTTTGGGCGCTTCTTGAAGGGCAGTATATAGGCAAGCTTGATACGGAAGTGATGACTGCCGAGGCGTTAAAGGCGTACGTTCACGCACTTGGCGACCCGTATACGGAGTATATGGAAAAGCCGAAGGCAGAAGGCTTTATTAACGGTGATTACGGCAAGAAATCGGGTATAGGCGTAAAGATATTTGAATCCACACAGCCGGAGGGCATATATATAAAATACGTGTTTCCGTCCTCCCCTGCGGAAAAGGCAGGGCTGTTATCAAACGATATCATCACCGCGGTAAACGGCACGGTTGTAACGCACGAGAATTACGGACCATCCATAGATATGATAGCGGGCGAGGCGGGCACCACCGTTTCGCTAACGGTACAGCGTGGGGACGAGGTAAAGGATTTTGCGGTTGTGCGCGGAAGCTACACCGTAAGCCCTATCGAATACAGGCTACTTGAGGGCGAAAACGGCATTGCATACATCCGTATAGACGGTGTTTCCAGCAACTCCGCTTCCCTTTTAAAAACTGCAATAGAGGCACTTAAAAAGCAGGGCGCGGCGGCGTATATCTTTGACGTGCGAGATGACGGCGGCGGATACCTTAACGAGGTAACCTCTATGCTGGATATGCTGTTACCTGAAGGGCCTATAGTGCGCTACACGCACAAGGGCGAAGCGCAGGAGAGGGTGAACAACTCGGACGCGGCTGTTATCGTGGAAGCGCCGATGGCTGTGCTTATTAACGGCAACACCGCCTCTGCGGCAGAGCTGTTTGCCGCCGCTTTAAGTGACTATAAGCTGGCAACTCTTGTTGGAGAAAAAACCTTCGGAAAAGGCGTTATACAAACGCTTTACCCGCTAAAGAATGGCGACTATTTAAAGATAACAACGGGGGAATATTTCCCGCCGTTCAGCGATAATTTCCACGGGGTTGGCGTTAAGCCCGATATAAGCGTATCGCTTCCCGATGGAAAGTACTATCATCAGCTAAGCGAAAAGAACGATACACAGCTTCAAGCCGCAATAAACGCGCTTGAAGAAAAGCTTTCCGCAAACTAAGCGAGACGGCGGAGGCTTAACAAACAAAATGTCCCGCAAATAAAATACGAGGTGTTTATTATGGCAAAACAGGTATTTGTATCACAAGAAGGCTTTGAAAAAATGCAGGCGGAGTTTGAGTATCTCAAAACCGTTAAGCGCGAGGAAGTTAAGGCGGCTATCAAAAAGGCAAGAGAGTATGGCGACCTTTCCGAAAACAGCGAGTACGACGAGGCTAAAAACGAGCAGGTTGAGGTTGAAACCCGTATAGCCGAGCTTGAGGAAAGCCTTAAACACATAGTTATTATTGATGACAAAAACATTAAAACCGATGTTGTAAGCTTTGGTAGCAAGGTTAAGGTTTTAAGCGGCGATGTAGAGTCGGAATACACAATAGTAGGCTCTACCGAAAGTGACCCCTTCAGCGGCAAGATTTCCGATGAATCCCCTATAGGCAAGGGTCTTTTGGGTATGCGTCTTGGCGAGGAGAAGGTTATAGAAACCCCTCGCGGCAATATTACCATACAGGTTGTAGGTATATCCAGATAGTTTAAAGCGTTAAGGAGAATTAATAATGGACGAATTGCAAAACAACATACAGCAGCCCGAAGAAGAAACTATGGGCGAGCAGATGTTGCTTAGAAGAAATAAGCTAAAGGCACTAAAGGAAGCAGGCAAGGACCCGTATACCATAGTGCGTTACGACCGTACTGCGCTTGCCGCTGATATAAAGGCAAGCTTTGAAGAGCTGGACGGTAAGGACGTTTCCATAGCAGGCAGAATTATGAGCTGGCGCGATATGGGCAAGGCAAACTTTGTGGACCTTTTGGACGGTAGCGGCAGAATCCAGCTTTATATCAAGATGGACGATGTTGGCGAGGAAGCTTTTGCTCAGTTTAAAACCTGGGATATCGGTGATATCATCGGCGTTAAGGGCTTTGTTTTCCGTACCAGACGCGGCGAGATAAGCGTTCACGTTAAGGAGCTGTGCCTGCTTACAAAATCGCTTAATCCCCTGCCCGAAAAGTGGCACGGGCTTACCAATACGGATACCCGTTACCGTCAGCGCTATGTTGACCTTATAGTTAATCCCGATGTTAAGGATACCTTTATAAAGCGTTCCAAGATAATAAGCTCTATCCGCAAGTACCTTGATAACCAAGGCTTTATCGAGGTTGAAACGCCTATGCTTGTTTCCAACGCGGGCGGTGCCGCTGCAAGGCCGTTTGAAACCCATTTCAACGCGCTTAATGCAGACCTTAAGCTTCGCATATCCTTAGAGCTTTATCTGAAAAGGCTTATAGTAGGCGGCATAGAAAAGGTTTACGAGATAGGCAGAGTTTTCCGTAACGAAGGGCTTGATACCCGCCATAACCCCGAGTTTACGCTTATGGAGCTTTATCAGGCGTATACCGATTATCACGGTATGATGGATCTTACCGAAAACCTTTACCGCCACGTTGCCCAGGAGGTTTTAGGCACAACCAAGATTAGCTACAACGGCATTGAAATGGATCTTGGCAAGCCCTTCGAGCGTATTACTATGGTGGATGCGGTTAAGAAGTATTCCGGCGTTGATTTTGCAGAGGTAAAAACGCTTGAAGAAGCGCGCGCCATAGCTAAAGAGCACCACGTTGAATATGAGGAGCGTCACTCCAAGGGTGATATACTTAATCTTTTCTTTGAAGAGTTTGTGGAGCATCATCTGCTTCAACCCACCTTCGTTATGGATCACCCCGTTGAAATATCTCCGCTAACTAAAAAGAAGCCCGATAATCCCGATTACGTTGAACGCTTTGAGTTCTTTATGAACGGTTGGGAAATGGCAAATGCGTATTCCGAGCTTAACGACCCCATCGACCAAAGGGAGCGTTTTGCCGCGCAAGAGGAACAGTTTGCCAAGGGCGACGAGGAAGCAAACCACACGGATGAGGACTTCCTTAATGCTTTAGAGATAGGTATGCCCCCAACGGGCGGTATAGGCTTCGGCATAGACCGTATGTGTATGCTTCTCACCGATTCCGCCGCCATCCGCGATGTGTTGCTTTTCCCCACGATGAAGTCACTTGATTAATCCGCCAAAAGAATAGATCGATATGAAAATATATACGATTGTTGCCGGTGTTAACGGATGTGGCAAAAGCAGCCTTACAGGTGTTTTAAGAACGGAAATTGACAATCTCGGCAAAATTATTGATGTTGATAAGATTACCTTTGCTTGTGGTGGAAATGCGATTGAAGGCGGTAAACAAGCTGTTTTTCTGATAGATGATTGCTTGGAAAAAGAGATTTGCTTCACGCAAGAAACAACGCTCTCAGGTAAAAAGACCTTAAATACGATCAAGCGTGCTATTGATAAAGATTATTATATCCGCTTATATTATGTTGGTCTGGATTCGATGGAAGAAAGCTTGCTTCGCATTGAAAATCGTGTCAAAAAGGGTGGGCATAATATTGATACAAACGCGGTGTCAAAGCGTTTTGCAAAACGCTTTGACGATTTGCTGGTAGTGTTGCCGTATTGTAACGAGGGCACCTTTTACGACAACGACAACGGTTTTGTTACGGTTGCCAAATACAAAAACGGCGAGCTGCAACCGATGGGGCATTATCAACCAAAATGGCTACTGGAACTTATAGAAAAGATGAAGTAGCTTAAGCCAAATTTAAACTAATACAGTAAATGAAAATTTAAGAAACGGATTCCCTGCGGCGAACGTCACAGGGAATCGTTTAATAATGGCGGTTGTATGATATAATAAAATTTTAAGGACTATGACACACAAAACGTCATAGTCCTTATTTATGCAAGCTTCTTAACAAAAAGCAAATCCAATAATCGGCCCTAAAAATATAGCAATGTATATAAGTGTAATCCACGGTTGATAATCAACGTAAAAGCCTTTGAAGGACAGGCTCCACGGGTGCTTGACAATAACCCAACCAAAAACGTCAAATACAATGCAAATCCCTGCCCAAATCAGCCCCGTGATAACGGCTTCCTTTATCGTTGGTGCAACCAAGCCACTCATGTATATATACCCAAACAGCGAAAACAGCAAGATGTTATACAAAGGGTGCCACGGTTTTGTTTTTTCGTACCCCTCTCCCATACTTTCGCTATCCATAGGCTTCATGTGCAAAACGTAAATATTAAAAACGGTATGCAATATTCCTACAACGGTTACTAAAGCATAGCATATCCAAAACCATAGCATGGAAGCTCCAAAATTTTGCATCGTAGTTCCCTCCGTTTATACAGTATACATTTAAAAATAGTATATCATAAGCAAAACTGTTTGTAAAGGCTTTAAAAATTAAAGATTTTATAAGCATTTTTGAAAATAATATGTGTATATACTTTTTGTTCGTTCAATTACCTCATCCTTTTAATTGCTAAAAGTTCTTCTATGGAGTAAGTTTTATCACATTTGTCACACCGAAAAGCAGTTCTTATGAATTTTATATTCCCCATCATATAACCATCCCCACCAGCTTGAGAAAAATCGTAATCCTTTGCTTCTTCGGATTTTGAATTAACCACAGTTTCCGTTTTGGTCTTTTCTAATATTTCGTTGCAATGGGGGCAATAATGCTTTTTCATACAGAAAATCGGGTGAGACAATTCGCGCTTTACACCGTGTATTTTCATAAAGATGGTACCTCACTTTTTTCTAATTATAGCATGGAAGCTCCAAAATTTTGCATCGTGGTTCCCTCCGTTTATACAGTATACATTTGAAAATAGTATATCATAAGCAAAACTGTTTGTAAAGGCTTTAAAAATTAAAGATTATTATAAGCTTTGATGCTAAAATATATTGTTATACAAGCAACATTAAAACGAACACTTGATTTTTAAACGGTTTTGGGGTAAACTGTTTTAGTAAGCTTTTTTACACCTAATAACCGAAAGGCTATAAACCTATGGAAAACAACTTATCTGCAAAGTGTAACGAGCCTGTTAATCTGCTTGTTACGATTGATAACAATTACATAGAGCCGTTGACCGTTATGATGAACGCTTACAGCGAGGCGCATATCGGCGTTGACACACATCTGTTTATAGCACATTCGTCATTGACCGAGTGCGATTTCAAGCGCATCAGAAACGGCATAAAAAGCGCGGAAATAACTATACACAACGTTCATATAACCGCCCAATGGTTTAAGGGCACACCCGTTATAGACCGTTTGCCGGAGGAATCGTTTTACAGGCTGATGGCGTTTGAGTTTTTGCCTGATACGGTACACCGTTGCCTGTACCTTGACCCCGATATAATAATACGCAAATCGCTTTTGCCGTTTTACGGTATGGAGCTTGGCAGCTTTTATCTTGCGGCGTCCAGCCATACCTACAAGGCGAAAAACAAGTTTAATCTTTTACGGCTTAACCTAACGGATAACGAAAGGTACATTAATTCGGGCGTTATGCTGATGAATTTGGATGCCATCCGCAAGGATTTTACCGTGGAATTGATACTTGAAAGGCTTAATGAAAGCATACAGCTTTTGTGGCTTGGCGACCAAGATTTGATAAACATTCTGTTTGGCAGCAACGCCTTGCTTGTAGACGAAAAGCTGTGGAACCTGGACGAAAGAACCTTTAATCACAACAAAAAAAGCTTTACAATGGCAGACGTTGAAGAAAACACCGCGATAATTCATTACAACGGCAAGCATAAGCCGTGGCTAAACGGGTACAAGGGCAAGCTGGATTGCTTTTATCCGCAGGTGGAAAGCAAGGGGCCGCCCCCTAAAGGGCGATGGAAGGCACAGCTTAAAGCGATACGCCGCATTACAAGCCTTAACAAAACGCAAAAGATATATTGTGCGGGGCTGTTGCTTGTGGCTGTAACCTGCATAATTTGCTGGCTTGTGTTCGGCAAACGGCTTTTAACTATAATAGAACAGCCTGATACGTTCCGCGCGTGGCTTGATAAGTTCGGCGCGTTTGACGAGATTGTGTTTATACTGATACGCGCCGCGCAAACGGTGGTTAAATTCATCCCCGCAGAGCCGCTGGAGATAGGCTCGGGCTACGCTTGGGGTGCTATACCGGGTATGCTGTACTGCGTTATCGGCAATATGCTTGGCACGCTTGTTATATGGGCGCTTACCAAACGGCTTGGCAAGCGGTTTGTGGATAGCTTTATCCCCACAAGCAACTTTAAAACGCTATCGCTTTTCAAAAGCTCTGAAAAGGTATATGCCTTGCTGTTCTTTCTTTACCTTATCCCCGGCTCGCCAAAGGACGGGTTTACCTACCTTGTGGGCTTGCTGGACGTAAAGCTTGTACCGTTTCTTGTGATAACCTTTATAGCGCGGATGCCGTCGGTGCTGTCGTCAACCTTGTGCGGCTCCACCTTGGCGGAAAAGCAGTACCTGATATCCGCCGTTATATTTGCGGCAACCGTTGTGCTTGCCGTGCTTGGCGGTGCGCTGTATAAGGCGTACACAAAGAAAAAACTGCGCGAAGCTAACGAAACAAAGCTTTCCGCATAACTTGTAATACACACAGAAAGAGGACGTTTTTGATGCAAAAGAACCAAAAAGACTATCAAAAGCGAATATTAACGATACCAAATATACTGTCTATGTTGCGCATACTGATGATACCGCTTATAGTATGGCTTTATATGGTAAAGGAATCCGCGCTTTGGACGGCGGTTATGCTTACCGTATCTGGCGCAACGGACGTGGTGGACGGTTACATCGCGCGGCATTACAATATGGTTAGCGATTTCGGCAAGGCGTTTGACCCCGTTGCAGACAAGCTAACGCAGTTTAGTATGCTGGCGTGCCTTGTGGCAAAATCGCCGCTTATAGCCGTGCCATTGGTTATCCTTGTGGTAAAAGAAATAAGCACGGCGGTTTTAGGGCTTGTGGCTATCAAAAAAACGGGCGAGGTTAAAAGCGCCGTTTGGCACGGCAAGCTTACCACCTGCTTGATATACGCGTTGATTATTCTGCATATCCTATGGATAGATATCCCCAAGGCAGTTTCCGATAGCTGTATAATAGTTTGCTCTGCTATGATGCTAACGTCCTTTATTCTATACAGCACAAAATATATAAAGGCTATCCTTCAAAGCAAGGCAAAATAGGGCGTTTTCCCTCTAAGAAAGGCTGTAATTTTTATGAAAACAAAACTTAAAAGCATTAAAATAAAGCCGCTGTTTATATTTTGGGGCATTATCCTGTATTGGGAGCTTATACTTAAAGCATTTACGGGCAGCACGTTTTTTGACCTTGGGCTTATATTTATGCCTTTGTTCTCGTTGGTTGCGGCGTTGTTGATACAAGCGGTATGCGTTTTTTTGAAAAAGGAAAGGGTTATGCTTGGCGGCGGTATAATGCTGGCTTTACTGCTTGTTTTGTACGCCACTCAAACCATATACCACCGCTTTTTTAACAAGTTTTTGATTATATTTTCCATCACCTCGGGCGGCGTTGGGCAAGTGCTGGCAGGAAATATGGCAAGCAACACCTTTGATGCAATAATCAAAGCCGCGCCGATAGTTTTACTGCTGTTGTTGCCTGCACCGCTGTATATCGCGTTTTTTAACCGCGTTGCAAACCACGAATACAAGCTTGTTAAAAAGCATTTGTGGGGCGTTTTGGCGTTGGGGCTACATATAATAACCGTTTTGGTTGTCATGCTTGTGCCTGCGGTATCGGATATACAATCAGGCTTGTATGACCCTAATTTTTCCGTTACCAGCTTTGGGCTGTTGCGTACAGAGGTTTTGGATATAAAATACAACCTTATAGGTGTGGAGCAAAGCTTTGTTTTGGAGGAAGAAAGCTCGGAGGACGACGTGGAGGCTATGGCACCGCCAAGCTTTGTTGCCAACAGCAATATTACCGATATAAATTTTGGCGAGCTTGCCAAAACGGAAACGGACGAAACTCTTAACACACTAAACAAATATTTTGCAGAAAAAAAGCCAAGCGCGAAGAACGAATACACGGGTATGTATAAGGGCTACAACCTTGTAACCGTTGTAGCGGAAGGTTTTTCGCCCTACGCTATCGACAAGGAGCTTACTCCCACGCTATACAAGCTTCAAAACGAGGGCTTTAATTTCACAAACTTCTATACCCCTATATGGGGCGTTTCCACATCGGATGGTGAGTATACCGTTTGCACGGGGCTGCTGCCCAAAGCAGGCGTTTGGAGCTTTTATAAATCCGCGGGCAACTATATGCCCTACTGTCTTGGCAATATGTTCGAAAGCGTTGGCGTGGAGGAAACCTACGCATACCACAACAACAGCTACACGTATTACCGCAGGGATCAATCGCACGTTAATATGGGCTACACCTTTAAGGGGATAGGCAACGGCGTTGAGGAATACGTTGAAAACGTTTGGCCGCAATCCGATCTGGAGATGGTTGAAGGCTCTATACCCGAATATTTAAGTTCCGATAAACAGTTTCACGCTTATTATATGACGGTTAGCGGCCACCTTGATTACAGCACGGAAAAGAACGCAATGTCCGCTAAAAATTGGGAGCTTGTTAAGGATTTAGAGTGTAGTGACACCCTAAAGGCGTACTACGCCTGCAACATAGAGCTTGACAGGGCAATAGAAGCGCTTATCAAAAAGCTTGAGGAGGCGGGCGTTGCCGACAAGACCGTTATAGCCATAACGCCTGACCACTATCCCTACGGGCTTGAGCAGGAGGGCGCAACACCTTACGAGATATGGGAGGAGCTGCTTGGGCGCAAGGTTGATACAGAGTTTGAGCTTTACAAAAGCTGTTTTCTGCTGTACTGCGCAGGTACCAAGAACGCACCTACCATTGACAAGCCCTGCTTTAGTGCCGATATTTTGCCAACGCTTCTTAACCTTTTCGGCTTTGAATACGATTCTCGCCTACTTATGGGCAGCGATATCCTTTCAAGCTCGGATGGCTTGGTTATAATGTCCAACCATTCGTTTATAACGGATTTAGGCGCTTATAACGCAACAAGCAACACATTTACGCCATTTGAAGGTACCGTTTTTGAAAACGAAGAGGCAGAAGAAGAATATATAAACACCATAGAAGCCAAGGTGAACAATATTTTCAAGGTGTCTGCAAAGATACTCGAAACGGACTATTACAGGTATGTGTTTCAAAAAGATAGCTTTAAAAGCTAAAATTAGCGCAACAAGTGGCAGTGTTAAATCCAACAATTTGACACTGCCACTTGGCATATAAATTGTGGTGCAACACGCCGCGAAAGCGTTATTTTTAAGATAAAGCGTAACGCCTTTTTTGTAGGGGTCATTCACGAATAACCCGTTACGCGGCATCTAAAGCTAATGCTAAATTTAAACGCAACGCTTCGGTCGATTCGTGAATCGACCCTACACACCGCAATGGGGTTTTGTTTTAACAATGAAGCGCAACGCTTTAACGTAGGCATTTTGATCACCCATCCATTATAACACAAATAGGTGCTGTATCAAATCATTTGATTTAATACAGCACCTATCATTAACCTCCGCAAAACTCCTTATGCGGCGTTTGCTTTGTAGCGTTTTAGCCGCTAAAGCATACCTACCGTATGCCAAGTTCAGGCATTACATCATAGTTTTTCCACGTGCCCGCCTGCTTTTTCTCGGCATACTCGCGAAGCACCTGTATCCATATCTTATATGGGTCTTGCTTTATATGGTAAGACCTGTCCGAAGCCCATTCCCTAACAAAATAGCCTTTGCCATTGGTCATAGGAGTTGAAACGTCTATAAAATCAACGCCTATTTTATTGCAATACTCCAAAACGTAGTTATTGTAAGTTCTTATGTTTTCGTTATAAACGCGGTTTAGGTCTATCTCCTCACCCCTACCGGTATTATAAGTACCCGAAAGGACTATAATGTGCAGGTTGGGATTTTTTTGTTTTATTATGCTCAAGCCGCGCATTGCGTATTTTGCGCCTTCAAGCGCACAGGTATCAGGTGTGCCCGTCTTCATATCACTATACGGCATAAGCCCTATAACCAAGGTTTTTACGCCCATCGCGGCAGGCAAATCCTCAAACTTATATGCAACGCCCTCATGCTTTGGCAAGGGTGTATCGGGCCAGGAAGGGTCCTGCGTTTCATTTGCGCGGAAGCTCATACCTACGCCTGCGCGGAACTGCGCCGTACCCATAAGCCTGCTTTCTACCGTATCGCGCCAGTTGCCAACGTATCTGCCGAAATGCATAATAATGGAATAGCCTATAAATACCGAATCGTTAAAGAAATCATCTATCGGCGTGTAATACAAGTTTTCGGGTATCTCCATAATCGGGTCATTAGGGTTCTTTGGAACGTAGCTTGATTCTTCACTGCTGTCCTTATTACTGCTGTCCTCAGCGCTACTGTTTTCTACGCTACTATCAGAAGCAACGCTGTTTTCCTTGCTTTCTTCCTTGGAGATATCCGCGCTGTCTTCGCCGCTATCACCTACACAGCAGGTAAAGCAACCAATAGACAACGCAAGTGCCAAAAACAAACACAAAACAGTTTTTTTCATCACTACGCCTCCTGCTTAATACGTAAACAGCTCGCCACTATCGGGAATCTTTACGGCACGCGGCTCTAATTTAAGCAAATCAAACTTAAACTTTTTGCAGATCCCATCAGAGCGCACAACGCCCTTAAGCTTACACACGCACACGCCGCTATCACCTATACCGCCTGCGTTTTCGCAATAAGCGCACATTTTATTTTCGTCAGGGCAAATTATTTTTCTTTTTTTAAAGAACATATTATCTGGCTCCTTAAGCCTTAAACTCGTATAAATATTTAAGCAAGCTAACGGTATACCCCTCTGCATCCTTGCTTGCGCAAAGATAAATGCGGCTGTTTTCCCTATCGTCCGCAAAGTAAAAGCCGTTCACCTTAAACAGCGGCAGCTTACTAAGCTGTATGCCGTACTGCTCTCCCCCGTCGGGCAGATCCGCATTAACGGTGTTTACATCCAAAAGCAAGCCCTTGTTTGAAAGATAGGTGTACGCATCAACATCCAAAAGCAACAGCTTGTTGCCCCTTGCCATCTCCTCGGTCTTTTGCTTTTCCTCATCACCGAAAATGTGCTGGCCCTCCTTGTATTTTAGCTGTAAAAAGCCGTAATCAAGCAGGGGAGCTTTTTTAGGGTCGTTTTGCTTAGCTATATAGTAAAGGCTGTGCTCTATATCGCTAATGCAGTTTTCGTACAGGTTTCTGTCCCCTATCATCGTCATCTGCACGTTTTCACGCGTAAAGCCTTCCTCTTTGTACTGTATAAGCTTTATAAAGAAATCAACGTTGTTTTTATAAAAGGGCGTGGCGCTGTTGTAATCAAAAGCTCCGTCCTCCGCATTAGCGCGAAGGCAAACAACAGTATCCCTTGGCATAGCGTTAAAGCCATCCTTTTCCGCTATATCCAAGTATTTAAGCTCTATACCGTACTCGTTAACCGCACCCTCGGGCATTACACCCAAAACGTCCTCCAGCGGTGCAAGCACCTTGTACGGCTGAAGCCACTCAAAATACTCCTTATTTAAAAAGTATATGCTGTGATCGCCCGCAACAACCTCTATCTGCAAACGCTCCTTCGTGTCCTTATCCTTTTCACCCATAAAGGTTATAATAAGGCTTTTGTTCCCATCACCGGTTACGTCACCGTAATAATCCGCAAAGGTAGCTTTAACGCTTTCGCGCCCCGTTTTGCCGATATCCATATCCCCTACGTAGAGAATGCAAACGTCCGGCTCGTCCTTCTTTATACACTGTGTAACGGTTACCGCAAGCACCAAAAGCACAAGCGCACCTACCAGTATATGCCATTTGTGGTAATACCAAAGATTTGAAAAGAAAGAAGTTGTTTTAGATTTGCCCATTATTACCTCTGTTTAACTTAAAAAGCCCTCTATTATTACAGCCTCTGCCTCCTCCGCGGAAAGGCCGAGAGTTTGAAGCTTCAAAAGCTGTTCGTTATTAATGCGCCCGATCGCCGCTTCGTGTATAATAGAAGCCTCTGCGCTGTTTGCCTGTATTTCGGGGATACTGCCAACAGACGCCTCATCCATAATAATAGCGTCACATTGAATGTGCGCGTTGCAGGCGGTGTTGCCTATAGCCTTGGGGTGGAACACCTGCACGGATTTGTCCTTAGCAACAGAGCGCGATACTATCTGCATACTGCTGTCCTTACCGTTAAGATACACCTCAACGTCGGATTTAGCAACCTGATTTGCGTGCGTTACAAGCCTTTCAGATATATTAAGGCGTGCTGCGGCGGAAAGATACGCAACCATACTGCGCTTTGTGGAGGTTATACCCTCTATCTGCACGCTTTCCATATCAAAAACAGAGCCCTCGCCAAGCATTATAACCGTGGACGGGTTCATAACGGCATCGCCGCTGCCCTCACCGTAATGCTTTTCGGTATACTTAACGCGGCAATTTTTCCCTACCTTAAAGGTGTGTATACCGCTATGGCTGCTGCCACAGCTTCCGCTGTTGCATATACCACAGCCTGCAACTATATTTACCTCTGCCCCGTCGCCTATAATAAAATCGTTAGCAACGCTTTCGTCAATCCCGCTTTGCGTAAGGATAACGGGGATATAAACGTTTTCATCCTTCGTGCCGGCTTTTATGATAATATCTATACCGCTACCGTCTGCCTTGCTTATTATATCTATATTTTCAGTTACTGCACGCGCCGCCTTCTCACCGTTTTTGCGAACGTTAAACGCGCCGTTCGGCAAGCTTGGCATTGATGCAACTATATCAAGCAGGCGCATATCACCTGCCGCAAGAATTTTATCCATCTATCATACCTCTTTAGTTCTTTACTTTTATACAGCCCTTGCGGAATATATCAGTTAGCTTCGGAAGAATCTGCTCCGTTGTGCCGATATCAGTAAGAACACCGTCCGCCACAACAGCAATACGGTCCGCCGTTTGCATAACGCGCTCTTGATGCGATATTATCATCAAAGAACCGCTTTTTTCTCTCCCCAAAGAGCTGAAGGCGTTTACCAGCATATTAAACGACCATATATCTATGCCCGCCTCGGGCTCATCGTATATGGCAACGCGAAGGCTTCTTATCAGAAGCGACGCTACCTCTATCCTCTTAAGCTCGCCGCCGGACAGCGTTGCATCCAACGTGCGGTTAAGATAGTCCGCCGCGCACAGCCCCACGCGGGATAGGTATTTGCAGCACTCGGCATCGTCTATCTCGCCGCCTGCCGCTATCGCAAGCAAGCGCTTAACGGTTAAGCCCTTAAATCTGGGCGGAGCCTGAAACGCATAGCCAACGCCAAGCTTTGCCCTCTCCGTTATGTCAAGCGCGGTTATATCCTTGCCATCCAAAAGTATCCTGCCGGAGCTGGGCTGTATTATACCCATTGCAAGCCTTGCAAGCGTGCTTTTACCGCCACCGTTAGGGCCGGTTACAACAAGTATCTCGCCATCGTTTACGTCAAGCGTTATACCCTTTATTATCGCCGCGCCGTCATCAGGCGCATTATAACATATATTCTCAAGCCTTAGCATAAATAAATCTCTCCTTTGAATAATTGCTTATCCCACGCAAAAATTCAGCACCAAAGTCTTCTTCTACAGCAGAAACACACAAAGCTATTTCCTGCTCAAAGCCGTTAGCAGAGTGAACGTCCGTCCCCAAAGCGTCTATCAACCCGTATTTCACAAGCTTTTTCAGCTTGCGCTTATACGCAGGAACGGTAAACGCGCGGAAGTTTATCTGCACCTTACAGCCCATCTCCAAAAGCGGAAGTAATGCCTTCCTATCCAACAAATAGGGGTATCTTTCTATATGTGCAAGAACGGGCGTTATACCGCGCACGTATACCAAACGCTCCAAATTAGCCGCAGTTGTTGCCGCAAGCTTTTGGTCGTATGGCAGCTCTGTAAGCATATACGTGCCTTTTCCGTTTAATGTAAGCAGGCTTAAATCGGTATTATTAAACAGCAAGGAGGTTAAATACACCTCTGCACCAAGATGCAACCTTGGCACGGTGCACCCCTCCAGCTCCGCGTTAAGCCGGGCAAAGCAGGAAGCCCTTCTGCTTACATACTCCTTCATATCCTCGCGGTTGGAATAGTAATGGGAGGATAAAACAACGTCCGTAAACCCGTTTTGATACAATACCGAAAGTATTTGCACCGCTTCCTTTGCGGTTTCAACACCGTCATCCATATCGGGAAGTATATGTGTGTGAAAATCAACCATTAATTGTTACCGCCGGTGGGCTTGCTTTGTTCGCTGGCATAAACCCTGTCAACGTACTTGCCCGCACTCTTATATTTGCGCGTTTCATACTCGCTGGAACAGTTTACAACAACGCCGATTATCTTGGCATCTATAAATTCCAGCTTAGAAAGCGCCGCTTGAAATTCCCCGTGCGTGGAATAGTTTTGCCTTGTTACGAAAACCACACCGTCAGATATCTTAATAAGCGGCAACGCATCCGCAACAACGTTTATAGGCGGGGTATCCAAAATGATGTAATCATAGGTTTCCGAAAGCTTGTCCAGCATATTCTTCATACGCTCGCTTGCAAGCATTTCGGAAGGGTTTGGAGCCAACAGACCTGATGAAAGCACGTCCAAATTGTCAAACTTTGATTTCTGTATAGCCTGCTCCAATGTGGAAAGCCCGCTTAACACGTTGGTTACACCAACGTTGTTGGGAAGCCGCAACGCCCTGTGCATACGCGGCTTTCTTAAGTCACAGTCTATAAGCAAAACGCGTGTATACGCCTGCGCCACGGATACCGCAACGTTAAGCGCGGTAGTGCTTTTACCCTCGGAGGGGATTGCGCTTGTAAACACTATGCGTTTGCACCCGTCCTTCATAATGGAAAGTGCTATGTTCGTTCTTATAGCCTTATACGCCTCTTTAACGGAGAACATCAATGCTGATTCGTCGCCACCGTAGGAGGAGTATTTATTTATATACGCGGCGTTATTCTTCTTGCCAAACAAACCCATAGCTTCTCCTCCTTAATTAGTGCTTATACTTGTATTTATATCTGTTTATATAGCTCTTATTCGCGTTCTTATCCGTACCCGCCTTACTGTCAAAGGTAGGAACCGTGCCAAGAACGGGGAGATTATACCTTTCGGAAATTTCCTCCGTGCTTCTGATACGGTAATCGTACATATCCTTTACAAACACAAAGAAAAAGGTTGCAAACGCGCCAAAGATAAAGCCTATAATAACGTTTTTCTTATAATCAACAGCGGTAACGCCGCTTATACGCGCATCCTCCACTATCTCAACGTTGTCAACACCAAATCTTTCGTTCAGATAAATGCTTGCGTTGTGCGCGGCAGATTCCGCCACCGCCTTTGCCAGCGCGTTGTTGGCATTTGCCACCCTCACCGTTATAATAGCGGTTTCGTTCTTGCTCCCCACGCGAAGCGAGCCGTATACACCCGCAGGGCTTGTCATTGCCTTGTATTCATCACTTAAGCCCTGATATACTACCTTACAGAACTTTACGGTTTTTAACATCTCGATGTAAGTGGCGGAATACGAATTCTCTGCACCTATACCAAGATACTTGTCCCCCTCCGTAGCCTTGGTGTTAACGTACAGCTCGGTATACGCTGTGTAGATAGGCACAGCAGTTTTTATCGTATAATAATACATAGCGGCGGACATAAGCAACGCCACGGCAAGTATAAGTATAAACTTTTTTCTTAAAAGCTTTATCGCTTTTTCAACACTGAAATTCATATAATACCTCCCGCCTTACGCCTTAGCTTTGGCTTGCGTTTTGTTTCTCTGCTTAAAAGTGGGTACTGCGTTAAGCAAAGCGCCAACAACGCTGTTGCTATCGTTTTTCCCTGCACACTCACACATCAAGCTATAATCCGCCATAAGCTTTTCGCCGTCTATGTTGCCCGTTTCCTCGATGAAAATTTTATCGTGATAGGTGCTGGTAAGATTACCGCCCATAAGCGTTTCCTCATAAAGCTTTTCACCTGGGCGAAGCCCAACGTATTTTATCTTTATATCCTTATCGGGAACGTACCCGTGCAAGCGTATAAGGTTGCGCGCAAGATCCGCTATCTTAACAGGCTCACCCATATCAAGCACAAATATCTCCCCTCCGCGTGCCATAGCCCCTGCGCGAAGCACAAGCGAAACGGCTTCGGGAATGGTCATAAAATACCTTGTTATATCAGGATGCGTAACGGGCAGATCCTTCTTCTGCTCTATAAGCTTGGTGAACAGCGGTATAACCGAGCCGTTGGAACCAAGCACGTTGCCGAAACGAACCGCACAATACTCCGTACCCTTATAGCAAGCGTTCAAAT
Organism: Eubacteriales bacterium; assembly: GCA_045592105.1. Classification (GTDB taxonomy): domain Bacteria; phylum Bacillota; class Clostridia; order Oscillospirales; family CAG-382; genus SIG636. The sequence goes on from JAZNUB010000059.1 coordinate 38,024, forward strand.
GCTGAACTATCATCTCACAAAAACGCTTTGTTGCACCCATAACGTTGGTGGGATTAACAGCCTTATCGCTGGAGATAAGAACAAAACGCTTTGTTGCGTACAGATTTGCAAGCATTGCAACGTTGTATGTGCCTGCAATATTGTTTTTAATGGCTTCCTCAGGGTCCGTTTCCATAAGAGGCACGTGCTTATGCGCCGCGGCGTGGAAAACAACCTGCGGCCTGTACTTGGCAAAAAGCACCTCCATCTTTGCGTAATCTCTAACGCTGGCGATGTGTACGTCGATACACGCATCAGCACCGTATATACCAAACAGCTCCTGCTGAATATCATAAGCGTTGTTTTCATATATATCTACGATAACGAGAAGCTTTGGTGAATACTGCATTACCTGACGGCACAGCTCGCTTCCTATGCTGCCGCCGCCACCCGTTACCATAACGACCTTGCCGCCAATAAGCTGTGCGCTTTCGTGCACGTCCAATACAACGGGTGCTCTGCCAAGCAAATCCTCCGTATCTATCTTGCGCATTTGGCTCATAAGCTTGTGGCTGTCAACAATATTATAAATTTCGGGTATAATTCGTATCTCACAGCCCGTTTCATTACAAAGCCCTACTATACGCCTGTTGGTTGCCTTATTGGCAGAAGGGATAGCTATAATCAAAACCTCGGCATTAAGCTTTTCCGCAATGTCTCCAACTTTATCTATCGGCCCGTATATCGGGATATTATCTATGTTCCTGCCGATTTTGGTATTATCGTCATCAACTATACCAACAACCGTATACTCACAATCCGTACGCTGTATTTCCGAAAGCAACAGCCAGCACGCCTGCCCCGCGCCTACAATAACGGTACGGCGCCCCTCACGCTTGCTCATCTGAACGGGCGCGCTTTTCCTCATATCGTAAATCATACGGTACAGCATACGCATAATTATAAGCGAGAACATACAGGCACCGCACGAAAACAAGGCAAAAACATAGTAAAGCTTAGCCTTATCCGTACCGTCGTTTACGATCTCCTGCACCAAGGAGGGAACGCCTGCAAACTTATTAAAGCAAAAGCATAAAGCCGCGCCGCACAAAACGCCTGCGGCAACAACAACATAGTCCCTCATACGGGCGTAGCGCCAGATATTTTTATACGTTTTAAACAACGCCAGCATCGCCGCTATTACAAAAACGTTTTCCACAGTATAAACCATAGCGGCGGTATCAATTCTATCACCTATTATTATCGCCCATGACAATGCGAAGCAAATACAAATTGCAAACATATCTATAAACAAAAGAAGGATACGCTTTCTTTTGCTTACAAAAAAGCTTGTTAATTTTGCCATTAAATAAAAGCTCCTTTTCGTTGTTCGCGCCGCAAAAACGCCTTGCGGCTTATGCGCGAACATTACTACCCCTGATAACTATTTGATTATAACAATTTTTTTTGCGCGTGTCAACATAATTTTTGGTTATATGGCTATTGACTACAGTGGAAAAAAGTAGTATCATAGGTTAATCAATAAAAATAGAAACGAGGAATAATTATGAGCAGAATTTACAACTTTTCGGCAGGTCCTTCTATGCTGCCCGAGGAGGTTCTTAAATCGGCAGCAGAAAATATGCTTGATTACAAGGGTAGCGGCATGTCCGTTATGGAAATGAGCCATCGATCTCCCGTTTACGATAAAATCATTAAGGATGCAGAAGCTTCTTTGAGAAAGCTTATGAACATACCCGATAACTATAAGGTTCTCTTCCTTCAAGGCGGTGCAACCCTTCAGTTCTCCGCAGTTCCGCTTAACCTTATGAAAACCGGCAAGGCGGACTATATTGTTTCCGGTCAGTTCTCCGGCAAGGCAGCTAAAGAGGCTGAAAGATACGGTACGGTAAACGTTGTTGCTTCCAGCAAGGATAAAAACTTTGTTTCCGTTCCCGTTGTTGGTAAGGAAGCCTTCTCCCCCGATGCGGATTATGTTCACATCTGCTATAACAACACCATTTACGGCACCGTTTTCAACTACGTACCCGATACAGGGGATATTCCCTTGGTTGCAGATATGTCCTCCGGTATACTTTCCGTTCCTGTTGACGTTAGCAAGTACGGTCTTATCTACGCAGGCGCGCAGAAGAATATGGCACCCGCAGGTCTTACCGTTGTTATCGTGCGTGAGGATCTCATTGGCAACGCAAGAAGTGAGTGCCCCGTATATCTTGACTATAAGGTTCAGGCAGATAACGATTCTATGTATAACACTCCTCCTTGCTACTCTATCTACGTAGCAGGCTTGGTATATGAATGGATTCTTGGTCTTGGCGGCCTTGAAGCTATGGAAAAGATCAACAGAGAAAAGGCAGCTATCCTTTACGATTATCTTGATTCTTCCGAGCTGTTCAAGCCCACCGCTGAGAAAGAGTTCCGTTCTCTTATGAACGTATGCTTCATAACCGGCAACGCTGATTTGGATAAGGAGTTCTGCTCCGAAGCCGCAAAAGCCGGCTTTGTAAACCTTAAGGGTCACCGTTCCGTAGGCGGTATGCGTGCATCTATATACAACGCAATGCCTATCGAGGGTGTTAAGAAGCTTGTTGAATTTATGAAAGAATTTGAAAGGGCGCACAAATAATGAAAAATATAGCTTTACTTAATAAAATAGGTGCCGCAGGCCTTAAAAAGTTTGACGTTTCCAACTACAACATCGGTTGTGAGGCAAATGATGCTGATGCGATAATGGTTCGCTCTGCCGCTATGCACGATATGCAGTTTGGCAAAAACCTTGTTGCAATAGCAAGAGCAGGCGCAGGCGTTAATAACATCCCTGTTGACAGATGCGCTGAAGAAGGCATAGTTGTTTTCAACACCCCCGGTGCTAACGCAAACGGCGTTAAGGAGCTTACAATGGCTGCTTTGTTGCTTGCATCCAGAAACATTTCGGGCGGCATCAACTGGGCAAACAGCCTTACTAACGAAGAAAACGTTGCAAAAGCAGTAGAAGCAGGCAAAAGCGCGTTTGTTGGCCCCGAGCTTTTGGGTAAAACCCTTGGCGTTATCGGCCTTGGCGCTATCGGCGGCCTTGTTGCTAACTGTGCAAAGAGCCTTGGGATGACCGTTATCGGCTGTGACCCTTATCTTACGGTTGACAATGCATGGCATCTTTCTCGCTCCATAATAAAGGCAAACACCTTTGACGAGGTTTTTGAAAAGAGCGATTATATAACCGTTCACGTTCCTTCCACCAAGGATACGAAGGGTATGTTTAACGCACGCAGCTTCTCTCTTATGAAAGACGGCGTTCGTATAGTAAACCTTTCCCGCGCAGACCTTGTTAATATAGCAGACCTTAAGGCTGCTATCGAAGAAGGCAAGGTTGCATCTTACGTAACGGATTTCCCCACCAACGATACCATTAACTGTGATAAAATAGTTTGCATCCCTCACCTTGGTGCTTCCACGCCCGAATCTGAGGAAAACTGTGCAAGCATGGCGGCAGAGGAGCTTATTGATTTCCTTGAAAACGGCAATATCAGAAACAGCGTAAACTATCCTAATGTTGACCTGCCCCGTCAGTCCGAGCACAGGATTTTGGTGCTTCACGAAAACATTCCCAACAGCCTTTCCCAGATATCCGGCGTTATCAGCGCGGCAGGCGTTAATATCGAATCTATGCTTAACCGTTCCAAGGGTGCAAACGCTTGCAGCGTGCTTGATACTAACGATGCCGTTTCTGCGGAAACCGTTGAAAAGATTATGGCTGTTCAGGGCGTAAGGCGCGCAATTATCATCTAACAAAGAAGGTATTATCTTGAAGCTTTCAACAGAGTTTAATTATGGCAGTATCCTTTTCGGCACGGAGGAAGCCATTAAAATAATGGCAGAATCGGGCTTTGACGCGCTTGATTACTCTATGTTTGACCTCACGCGTGAGGATAACCCGCTAACGCATGACGATTGGCGTGAGCGTATGCAGTCCTTCCGCACCATTGCAGAGGAAAACGGCATAGGCTTTAACCAAACGCACGCGCCATTCCCTGCTTTTAAGGAGGGGGACGAGGAGTATAATACTACCACCTTCCCGCTTCTTGTGCGCTCTATCGAGGTTACGGCTATACTTGGCGCAAAGCACGTTGTTATGCACCCACAGCCCACGGGGGGTAACGATTTGGAAAAGAACGTTGCTTTCTTCTCTCGCCTTGCTCCGTATTGCAAGCAGTTTGGCGTTAAAATAGCGATAGAAAACCTTATAGGTGATGCGTTTTTCGCAAAGCCCGAGCAGTTGGGTGCGCTTATAGACGCGCTTGACAGCGATTGTTTTACAGGGCTTTTGGATATAGGGCACGCTTCCATCAACGGTGTTGGTGCGCCGCAGTTTATTAAGGATTTCGGCACAAGGCTTTCCGCCCTGCACGTGCACGATAACGATACCGTGCATGACCTGCACAATCTCCCCTACACCAAGGGCTTGGATTGGGAGGCTATCTGTACCGCTTTGGCTGAAAACGGCTATAACGGCGATTTCACCTTTGAAGCAGGCTTTTTCATCCGCCAGTTCCCCAAGGAGCTTGCAAGGGACGCATACCGTATGATGGCGGCTGTTGGCAAATACCTTGTTGCAAAAATAGAAAGCAAAAAGAACAACAAATAATTCCAAACAATAAAAGCCTTCCCACGTTTTTCGCGCGGAAGGCTTTACTATAAAGGAGCTTAGATATGAACAATTTATATTACCACACTATCCCCTTTAACGCAAGCAACCTAAAGGGTAGCTTTAACGGCGTTAAGGCAGAAAACGGATATCTTCAGCTTGACAACTGCAAGGAAGGAGCTTTCGTTTCGGAGCCTATAAGCGTGCCGGAGTGTGATACCTTGCTTATCTCTTGGAACTGCTATCGCCGCGGCGGAAGCGTTGAAATGATGCTTTCCTACCAAAAGGCAAACGGCAGCTATAGCAGCTTCTTCTCCTATGGCGAATGGGGCACAAAGCCTGCAAACAAAAGCTGTAAAACCGAAGAAGGCGTTATGGATCAGGACACGCTTATGCTCCCCGAAAAGACAAAAAGCGTTATCATAAAGGCAGTTCTTACCGCAGGAACGGACGGTAGCGGTGACCCACAGCTTATCCGCTTTGGCTTAACGCATAACGGCACGCCCAATTTTACCGTTGACACAAGCGCATTGCCCGAAGAGGTTATTCTTAACGTAATACCTCGCTCGCAAATGGAGGTTCCCGTTATAGGCGGCATTATATGCAGCCCCACCTCCACCTCTATGTGTATGGACTATAAGGGCTTAAGCCTGCCCACGGCAGACGTTGCCGCTATGTGCTTTGACTATGGTGACGATATCTACGGCAACTGGCTGTTTAACGTGGCTTGCGCGGGCGAACAGGGCTTTGAAGCTCATTTTGATATGTACGATACGGAAGCGGCTATGCATTGCCTCGCTAACGGAACGCCTATGGCGTTTTCCATAAGAACGGAGGATGGGCAGATAACCAACGCGCCGCACGGCTATAGATTTGGGCATCTTATCTGCGTTATAGGCTACAAGAAAATAAACGGCAAGCTTCATTTTATCGTAAACGACCCTTCAAGCAAGGACGTAAAGGATGTTCGCCGTGAATACGATGCTGAAGAATTGGCATCCGGTTGGAAGCTTGGCGCAGTTTATGTAATACGTTAACAAAAAAACGCCTTTTGAGGCACACTCCGTAAGGAAGTGTGCCTCAGTTATATTCGCCTTGCGGCGAGTGATATTGCTTCGCAGTGATATGATGCTTCGCATCGTGATATTGTCCTTCGGACAGTTTTATGGGCGAATATAATATAACTGAAACCCTGTTTTTTTAAAACGCAACTTCCATCTTTTATCAAGTAAACGTAGTATTGGTGGGGTATATATGCAATTGAATGAAGCAGTTTCCAAAAGGATAAAGGAGCTTTGTAACAAAAACGGGATAACACAGTATGCGCTTTCACAAAAAAGCGGTGTTCCGCAATCAACGTTAAGCACAATTATTAGTTGCACTTTTCCAAGTATGAAGCTGCGTATTATTTACGAGATTTGTGAGGGCTTAGAGATAAGCTTAAACGAATTTTTTAATTCCCCTCTTTTTGATAGGGAGAATATTATTGACTAAGCAATAACAAATTAACGGGGTTGAGTTTTTGCTCAACCCCGTTAAAATTATAATTTAAATACTATTCTTCGTCAGCGCTCTTGCCGGAAAGAAGAATGTTTGCAAGTATACCAAGAATAAGCGCGCAAGCTATAGAGGTAATAGTTATAGTGTGATCCATAACGTTAAAGCTTATGGTAAGGCCGCCTATACCTGCTATAAGTATAGTACTTGCAACAAACAGATTTCTGTTCTTATTAAGGTCAACCTTTTGTACCATCTTCAAGCCGCTTACAGCGATAAATCCGTAAAGTGCCATACAAACGCCGCCCATTACGCAGGAGGGGATGGAGTTTACAAAAGCAACGAAGGGGGTGAAGAAGGAAACCACTATAGCAAGAACAGCAGCACCGATTATACTGTAAACGGAAGCGTTTTTGGTTATAGCAACGCAGCCAACGCTTTCGCCGTAGGTGGTGTTAGGGCAACCGCCGAAGAATGCGCCCGCCATAGAACCAACGCCGTCACCAAGAAGAGTGCGGTGCAGACCGGGCTCTTCAAGAAGGTCAGACTCGATTATGGAAGAAAGGTTCTTATGGTCTGCAATATGCTCTGCAAATACAACGAAAGCAACGGGAACGTATGCAAACACAAGGGAAACAATATAACCGCCGTTAAGCTCGTCAAACGCGCCAAACGCCTTTACAAAGGTGAAATCAGGAGCATCAACAAAGCTCTTAAGAGATACGGGGTCAAACACGGAGCTTATCTTGGAGAAATCAATAACCTTCAATGCGTCGATATTTGCTACGTTACCGATAACGGTGAAAACGGAAGCAAGCGCATAGCCGGAAAGTATACCGATAATAAAGGGGATAAGCTTGGGCATCTTCTTACCGTAGGTAGAGCATATCATAACTACCACAAGGGTGAAAAGGCCAACAAGTATTGCTATGTAAGGAGAGCAAACGGAAAGGTTTTCAGCCGTTTTAAGGCCGCCGTTCTGAAGATCACCAACAGCGTTGCCTGCAAGGGAAAGACCTATAATAGCAACGGTGGGGCCGATAACAACGGGAGGCATAAGCTTGTTTAGCCACTTAACGCCTGCAAACTTAACTATTACAGCGATAACCACGTAAACAAGGCCCGCCATAACAGCACCTATTATCATACCAAGATAACCGAGCGCCATAGAAACACCGCCTGCGAAAGCGGCAGCCATAGAGCCTAAAAACGCGAAGGAAGAACCGAGGAAAACAGGGCTTTTAAACTTTGTGAAAAGCAAATAAACGATAGTGCCAACGCCTGCGCCGAAAAGTGCGGCAGCGGGGCTCATATCGTTGCCGATAATAACGGGTACAACAAGTGTTGCCGTCATTATTGCAAGAAGCTGCTGGATAGAAAATACGATAAGCCTTGAAATCGGAGGCTTATCCTTAACGCCGTAAACCATTTTCATAAAACTGGTCCTCCGTAATAAAATTTTATCAAAACCGCAAAACGCGGATTATGACCTTTCGTATAGCTCCACGCAATCAACACCGTCCGTTTCAACAAAGCGAACGGAAACCACCTCTTCTCTGGAGGTAGGCAAATTTTTACCCACATAGTCGGGCTTGATGGGCAGCTCCCTATGCCCCCTGTCAACAAAGGCGGCAAGCTGTATCGTAGCAGGGCGCCCGCGCTTTATAACGGCTTCCATAGCGGCGCGCACCGTTCTGCCCGTATATATAACGTCGTCCACCAAAACAACGTTCATATCCGTAACGTCAAAGCCAATGTCCGTTTCCTTGGCGGTGGGCAAATTGGCAAGCTTACCCAAATCGTCACGATAAAGGGTGATGTTAAGAGTGCCGCAAAGCACCTTTTTGCCCTCTATCTCCTCTATATTAGCGGCAAGGCGCTGTGCCATAGGCACGCCCCTGCTTTGTATACCGATAAGACAAACCCCGTCACACCCACGGTTGCGCTCCAATATCTCGTGCGCCATACGTTTAAGCGAACGGCTTATTGCCGCATCATTCATTATTTGTGCCTTAAACTGCATAAAAACCCCTTTTGCACATCACTTGTGGAACAAACGGTTTGTTTGATAGCAAGGCTCGCAGGTTAGGTTTATACCCAAACGGCGGTATATATCCTCGTCCACCTGCGAAAGTATAACGGTGGAATGCGCCTCACTACCGCGAAGAAGCCCCAAGCAATCCGCCGCACGGCGCGATATCTCGTTCCCCGTTGCGCTTATAGTAAGTGCGATAAGCAGCTCATCCGTGTGAAGGCGCGGGTTTTTGTTGCCAAGCAAGCCAACCTTTAGGCTTTGTATCGGCTCTATAACCTCAGGCCTTATTAAAAGCATTTCGGGGTCTATGCCGCCTATCGCCTTAACGGCGTTAAGCAAAGCGGCACTTGCCGCACCCAACAGCTCGCTTGTTTTACCCGTTACAATGCGCCCATCGTTAAGCTTTATGGCTACCGCGGGCTGGCCCCCCGTTTCCTCCGAACGCTTAAGCGCGGCGGGAACAACAACACGGTCGTTCACGGTTATGCCCGCTTGGCGCATTATTACCTCTATCTTCTGAACGGCGTTTCCGTTGTCACGCCCTTTTTTCTTCTCACAAAGCGCGGCAAAATAACGCCTAACTATCTCTTCCTTGGCGGCGGCACAAACAGCCTCGTCATCCTCTATGCAAAAGCCAACCATATTTACGCCCATATCCGTTGGCGATTTGTAAGGGCTTTTACCCTCAATATTCTCAAAAATAGCGTTAAGCACAGGAAAAACCTCAACGTCCCTGTTGTAATTGACCGCAGTTACACCGTACGCCTCCAAATGGAAGGGGTCTATCATATTAACGTCATTAAGGTCGGCAGTTGCCGCCTCATACGCAAGGTTTACAGGATGCTTGAGCGATATGTTCCATATAGGGAAGGTTTCAAACTTAGCGTATCCCGCCTTTGTACCGCGCTTATACTCGTGATAAAGCTGGGAAAGGCAGGTTGCCATTTTGCCGCTACCGGGGCCGGGCGCAGTTAGCACTACCAACGGGCGTTTAGTCTCTATATAATCGTTTTTGCCAAAGCCCTCATCGCTTACAATGTGCGAAACGGCAACGGGATACCCGTCTATCGGATAGTGCAGATATACCTTTACACCAAGCTGCTCCATACGCTTTTTAAACGCATCTGCCGCAAGCTGGCACGCATACTTGGTTATTACAACACTGCCAACGTATAAGCCCATATCGCGGAAAGAATCTATAAGCCTTAAAACGTCGGCATCATAGCTGATACCGATATCAGAGCGTATCTTGCTTTTTTCAATATCGTCCGCGCTGATAACAATAACAACCTCAACATCGGAAGAGATGCTGCTAAGCATCTGAATTTTAGCATCGGGCACAAAACCCGGAAGCACGCGAGCGGCGTGATAATCGTCAAAAAGCTTGCCGCCAAACTCCAAATAAAGCTTGCCGCCAAACTCCTTTATACGCTTGCTGATATGCTCGGATTGTTTTTTTATATAAAGCTCGTTATTAAAGCCCTTTTGTGCCATTGCCTATGCCCCCTTTGTCACACTATCGTATAGTTTAGCAAATATTCTCTTTTTTTGCAAGTGCTACTTTAAAGTTTTTGCCTATTATTTTAAATTTGCTTCCCTTTGGCGTTGTTAACATTATACAAAATCCGTATATAATAGATATTGAAAGTCGAAAACAGGAGGTTGTGTATGAAAGCAACGCGTATAAAAGCTATATGTGTCAATGCGCTTATGCTGGTTGTCGGCTGTGTTATATATGCTGTTGGGATAGGGCTTTTTCTTGACCCCAACAACCTTTGCCCCTCAGGCGTTTCGGGGCTTGCCATCGTTATTAACCATTGGATAAAGCATTTTTGCGGTAGCTCTCCGCTTTCAACGGGAGCTATTATCGCCATTGCAAACATACCTATTATGACACTTGGCGTTTGGAAGCTTGGATGGCGTTTTTTCGTTTCCACCATTATTGCAACCTTTGCGGCGTCGGGCTTGATTGATTTACTGCAATCGCTTTTCCCGCCGCTTACTGCCGAGCCCTTGCTTGCAAGCATATTGGGCGGCGCGTTTATGTCGCTTGGGATGGGGATGGTGTTCCGTGCAGGTGCCACAACGGGAGGCACGGACGTTATCGTGCGCGTACTGCGCGCCAAATACAAGCACATTAAAACAGGCGAAATGTTTTGGTTTTTAGACGGTGTGGTTATTATACTGTTTGCGCTTACAATGCGTAGCGTAGAGGTGTTTTTGTATGCGCTTATCACGCTTGCCGTGCAAACCTTTGTGCTGGATTCGGTGCTGTACGGTACGGACAGCGCAAAGCTTTTGTTTATCGTTAGCGATAATCATAAGGAGATAAGCCAATACCTGCTTGGCAAGCTGGAAACAGGCGTTACGCTTATTAAAGCCACGGGCGCATATACGGGCAAAGACAAACAGGTTGTGATGTGCGTGGTGAAAAAACAAATGCTGCCTAAGATTAGGGAGTTTGTTTACGATGTAGACCCAAAGGCTTTTATGATAGTTACAAAGGCAACGGAAATCTTTGGGGAGGGGTATAAGGACCATTCCTCCACCGAACTCTGACAGAGCGCAAAAATAGGTGCAGACCACAAAAATATAATTTATTTTTCATAATGAAGTCAGCCTGGGCATTTCACGCCCTCGGCTGACTTTTTTTGTTTATTTATTTTTGTTTTGGACGATATAGACCGCTCGCAGTACCAAGTACAGCTTCGGGTCTCTATCGTCCAATCTGCACTCTATTTTTGCACTCTGTCCTCCTGAAATCGGGGGGGGAGACAGATGAAGGCACCTCAAGAGAAGTAAAGTTTGTCACTTTGCCGAAGGCAAAACTTCACTCACGAAGTGAACTCCACTTGCCCCATGGGCAAACTTAGTTGGGGCTGTATCAAATCGTTCGATTTGATACAGCCCCGTTTGTTATTCGTCTGTGCTTATATCTGCATCTATACTTTCCGCACTACTTTCCTCACGCTCTAATACAACAAAGGTTATCGAAACGGGCTTTAAGCCGTTGGAATAAGAAAGGGTTACGGTTGACGTGCCTGCCTTTACGGCAGTAACGCGTTTTGAGCCGAAGTGTATTACTTCACTGTCACTAACCGTCCACTTAAGCATAGCGTCTTCAAGCTCGCTACCCTCTATCTGCGAATAAAGCTGCATGCTCTCGCCAACGTACAGCGTATGAAATCCGCCCTCCGGCTGTGGGCCGAGGATAAGATTTGGGATAGTTTCGGGCTCTTTGGAAGGCGGCTCGCTTTGAACGGGCTGTTCCTTGGAGCTTAGCTCTTCCACGCTGCTGTCCTCCACGCTTTGGGCTTGGCTTTCCTCGCTTGGCTCTGCCGTGTCTACTGCATCCTCGCTTGTTTCTTCCGTCTGCTTGCTTGTTTCCATGCTGACAACACTTTCATCTAAAGAAACGCTTTCTTCGCTTAAAACGGAGTTTTCGCTTTCTTCGCGGCTTGTTTCCGCCAATTTGCCGTCCGCACAGCAACAAAGCGCAAAAAGCGCGGCAATAATAAGCCCAAGGCTTAATACAAATCTTTTCACTAACGCACCTCCTGCACAAAGCTTGCAAACCTGCTTATTTCCTTTTCCTCGCAAAACGCCGTTACGGTAAGGCTACCGTCCTCGTTATAAACGGAATCCTCCACCTCCGCAACGCCGTACAAAGCCGAGGCTTTGCCAACGGAAGCCGCAGGAAAGCAGAAGGTAACCCTGCGCCTACCGCCCCTAACGGTTTCCTCAAGCTTTGCTATAAACTCGCCTATCCCCATACCCGTTTTTGCAGATATCTCTATAACGCCCGCGGGTACAAACTGCGTTTTATCAGCGTTGTCCATCTTATTGTAAACGCGAAGTATGGGCTTGTCCTCGCCGCAAAGCTCCTCTATAAGCGAATCCGTCACTGCCGCCTTGCGCTGTATCTCCTCCACGCATTCAGAGCCGTCTGTTAGGTGGATGATTATATCCGCGTATTTAAGCTCGTCCAAGGTGGATTTAAACGCCTTTACAAGGTGGTGCGGAAGGCGGTCTATAAACCCAACCGTGTCGGTTAAAAGCACCTCAACGCCGTTTTCCGTAGTCAGCAGGCGCGTTGTGGGGTCAAGCGTTGCAAACAGCTTGTTTTCCGCAAGTATGCCCGCGGCGGTAAGGTGGTTTAAAAGCGTGGATTTGCCGCTGTTTGTGTAGCCAACTATCGCGGCGTTTTTTATCGACTTTTTATCGCGTGCGGCGCGCTGTGTGCGGCGCGTGCGCTCCATTTCCGCAAGCTCCTCCTCCAAAGCGGCTATTCGGCGCCTTAGATGCCTACGGTCACTTTCCAGCTTGCTTTCACCGGGTCCGCGTGTGCCTATGCCGCCGCCAAGACGGCTTAGCTCCTTCCCCTTGCCCGTAAGGCGCGGCGCGGTGTACCGCAAGCAGGCTATCTCTACCTGTAGCTTGCCCTCACCCGTTACGGCGTGGAGTGCGAAAATATCAAGGATAAGCATTGTGCGGTCTATAACGCGCACACCTATCAGCTCCTCTAAATTAGCTATCTGCGATGGAGAAAGCTCGTTATCAAACACCACAAGGCTTATATCGCCATCCGCCTCCACAAGCTTGGCAATCTCCAAAGCCTTGCCGGAGCCTATATACGTTTTGGGGTTTGGCTTATCCATGTTCTGCACAACGGTTGCCACCGCAGTACCGCCCGCCGTTTCCAAAAGATTTTCCAGCTCGGCAAGTGATACCTCTGCCGCCACCGTATCGCCTGTGCAAAGTGCCGCCAAAACCGCACGCGTGCCGTGCTCTATATCCACTATGTTTTCATTTCTCTGCATAAGCTATTCCCCCCCTTTTTTACACACAAAAAAACAAAAGCAGCGCAAAAATGCGCCGCTTTTACCGTACTTTGCTATTTTACTCCAAATTGTACTTCTTCTTAAACTTGTCAACACGTCCGCCGGAGTCAACAAACTTCTGTTTACCGGTGAAGAACGGATGGCACTTGGAGCATATATCAACCTTGAGCTCGCTCTTGGTAGACACAGTCTGCATTTCCGCACCGCAAGCACATCTAACGGTGACTTTATTCAACTTCGGATGGATGCCTTCCTTCACTTTAACTTCCCTCGCTTCCTATACAGTAATCTTTCGTTTCACAAATTGCAGTATAACACAGCTAAAAGCAAAAATCAATACTTTTTTTATTTTTTTACAGCACAAACATTAAAATTACGCAAGCCGCCTCAAAAGCTATAAGGCAAACGCTTTGTATAATGTTAAGCTTTTTAATTTTCACATTCAAAATAAACGCTATACCAACCGCAAGCATAACAAGGTCAAACACGATATTAACCGCCAAAGTGCTTGTAACAAGCTTTTGCACTATCATAAGCGCGGGCAATACCATGCAGGAAAACGGCACGGGAACGCCCGTAAACGCTTTCATATTAAGGTCAGGAGTTTCCTCTATCGCCTGAGTGTTGAAATACGCAAGCCTTATAGCGGCACACGCAACATATACTATGTAGATAATTATATCGTACCATTTGTTAAAGCCGCAGAAATAAACTATAACGGCAGGAGCCACACCGAAGGACACCATATCGCAAACGGTATCTATCTGTATGCCAAAAACCTTTTCCTTGCGTGTACGGCTACCCGCACCGCGTGCAATACGCCCATCAAACATATCGCAAAGGCCCGACAGCAAAAACATACACACAGCAAGCTCCAAATGGCCGTGCTGTGCAAACACGCACGCAACAACTGCCGATGCCAGCCCCAACAGTGTAACGAAATTGGCAAGGTTATAAACCCCTATAAACATATCCGTATTCCCCTTCAAATTTCTTATGTGCTTAATTGTATTTGTTAAGCGAAGCCAAAACGCCATACAGCTTAACGTAGCTTTCGTGGCGGCTTTCCGCAACGCTTCCGTTCCTTACCGCCTCGATAACCGCGCACCCCTCCTCCTTAAGGTGGGTGCAACCGCGAAATCGGCACTTGCCAAAAAACGGCTCAAACTCCGGAAAGCAATCAAAAAGCTCTTCCTTTTCGGCAATACCAAGCCTATCCTCGTCAAGCATGGTAAAGCCGGGAGTATCTGCAATATACGTATCCTTCTCAACCGCAAAAAACTCCGTATGCCTTGTGGTGTTCCTGCCACGCTCTATCTTTTTGCTAAGCTCCCCTGTTTCCACGCCGATACCTTCGTACAGCGCGTTAAGAAGGCTGGATTTGCCAACGCCGGATGCGCCTGCAAACACCGCGGTTTTGCCCTTTAGGTATACGCCAAGTGCGTTTACGCCGTGCCCCGTTGCGGCACTTAACGCAAAGCACTTATAGCCCGCTTTTTCATATATCGCAAGCAAGGCGCTTGCATTGCCAACGTCACACTTGTTTATGGCTAAAACCGTTTCTATCCCTCTGGAGTGTGCCATTGCCGTAAGCTTATCAATGTTGTACGGATACGGCACGGGGGTTGCGGCGGCAACCACTATAACAAACACGTCTATATTGGCAACAAGCGGGCGCACAAGCGAATTAACGCGTGGCAGCAGCGCGGTTATAAAGCCGCTGCCATCGCTGTTAAGCTCTATCTCCACCCTGTCCCCCGCAAGCAGCCTTTCGCCGCCCTTGCGAATGCGGCTGCCCGCGTGGCACGCTACCGTATCACCGTTTACCGCAACGGTATACAGCCCTTTTTTTTCTTTAATTATAACACCGCTTGTCATAAGCATATTATTCACTTGCTTCGCTGTTTATGCCCACATCCTCGCTTTCGGGTTCAGCGGGGAGGCGTGAAAGAGTTATCTCCACGGTTTCACCCTCAGGCAGCTCCTCACCTTCCTCTACGGATTGAGCCAAAACAACACCGGGCTCCACTTCATCAGTTTCCTCGTAAACGAAGGTGTAAAGCCCATCTATCCCTGCGCGAAGCAGCATATCCTCCGCCTCGCTCTTGGTAAGCCCAATAACGGCGGGCATTATCAGCTTAGGCCTTTGCTTGCTTACAACTATATCAACGGTAGTGCCTACAAGCAGCATCTCCTCAGCCTCGTACTGCTGTTCTATAACCAAGCCTGTTTCGATTTCGCTTTCCTTCTCCGTTACCTCGCCCAGAGTAAGCCCAACGGCGCCAAGCTCTCTACGCGCCTCCTCCTCGGTAAGCCCCAAAAGCGATGGCATCTTTGCCTCGGTATTGGGAACGAAAACGTAAAGCTTCACCTTACTGCCCTCAACTATAACGTCGCCCTCTTTAATAGGCTCGCCATCGGCGTTTTCTATACGCAAAACCTGATTAGTTGTTGCATATTTCATATCCTCGGCAGATATTTTACCGCCGTTTCCATGCTCCGGCCCAACGTGAATTACGGTTATATCGTATACGCCCCAGCTGTTAAACTTACTTTCAACGTACGATTTTGTCATCAAAAGCTGGTTTTCGTATTTATAACTCATCGGCCCAAGGCTTATGGTTAGCTTCAAGCCGTTGTAATACTCGTTCCCATCGGGAAGCACCACGTTGCCGTACTTAGATTGCTCCAATATCTCGCCTTTGGGCTTGTGGCTGTTTACGTGCGTAACGTTTTTATCCAAAATCACTATACCGTTTTGATTTCCTCTGTCCGCACCGTTCTTTAGATACTCGATAAGCTCGTCATCGTAAATCTCGCCAACAAGGTTTGGCACGTATATCTCCTGCGGCTTATCGCTTCCGTCAAACAAGGGCTTTATATAAGAGGAAAACAGAAAAGCAAGCACCGCAACAAACACTATAACAACCGCGCTCCACACCCCCGCTATTATCGGGAACATACTGTGGCTTGCACCCGTGAATAACGAACGCTTTTTCTTTTTGCTTTTCTTTGCCACCGCCTTCTTGCTTGGCTCCTTAACCTGCTGGTCTATCGCCTTACTGCCGAAAACGGAAACGTCCACACCGTCATACGGGATTATTTCGCCTATGCTTGCGGTTTCAATGCTATCTATATTTACGGTATTGGGTACTGCGGCAGCTTCAGTGCTGCCTACCGTAAAAACCACATCGGGATTGTTGTAAAGCACCTCTAAGGCTTTAAGCATACTGTGCGCGGAAGCAAACCTGTTTGCAGGGTCCTTTTCCATAGCCTTCAGTATTATCTGATTAAGCCCCTCAGGTATTGCGGGGTTGTGCTTTATAGGAGCTTCGGGTATGGTGTTTACCTGCATCATCGCAACGTTCAGCGCGTTTTCGTGAACGAAAGGAAGCCTGCCCGTTGCCATCTCATAAAGCATTATACCAACGGAATACAGATCCGCATGGAAATCGGTTGCTTTGCCGCTTGCCTGCTCAGGGCTGATATAGTACACGGTGCCTATAGCCTTTTCGTCCACCGTAAGCGCAGAAGCGTTAGGCAGCTTGGCTATACCAAAATCCGTTACCTTTATCTCGGCATTCTTGTTAAGCATTATGTTTTGGGGCTTTATATCCCTATGAACTATGCCCTTGCTGTGTGCGTGCTCCAACGCCTTTAGTATCTGCAAGGCGTAAAAGGATGCTTCCCTCCAAAACAGTATGCCCTTTTTGTCTATATATTCTTTAAGCGTTATGCCATCCAAAAACTCCATAACGATATACTTCATATCGCTGAAGATAGCAACATCGTATATGCTTACAATATTTTTATGAGAGGACATTGCAACAGCCTTGGATTCGTTTATAAAACGCTGTTCCATAGCCTGATCGCCATTAAAATCGGAGCTTAATATCTTAAGTGCTACCAAGCGGTTCATAACCAAATCCTCCGCCTTAAGCACCACCGCCATACCGCCGTGACCAACCACGTCAAGTATCTTATAGCGTTTATCAAGCACCTTGCCTACGTATTCCTCGTAATTATCCATCGTTTTCCTCCTTCATCAGAAGTATAACCGTTATATTGTCACCACCGCCGCCTTTGTTTGCGGCCTGAACCAAAGAATTAACCTTTTTCTTAACGGAGCAGTCAGAAACAAGGATGCCCTCCATAGCCTCTTCCGAAACATAGTTTACAAGCCCATCGCTACAAAGAAGCAAGCCATCAAACTTTTCCACCATAAAAAAGTCCGCCTCAACACGCTCGCCTATGCCTAACGCTCGCGTTATTACGTTGCGGTTAGGGTGGGTTGCCGCTTCCTCCTCTGTAATACGCCCATTATCCAGCAGAAACTGAACGTAGGAATGGTCTTTTGTAACCTGAAGCGTAGCCCCTTCCGAAAGCTTGTAAAGCCTACTGTCACCAATATTCAAAA
Source organism: Eubacteriales bacterium (assembly GCA_045592105.1). Taxonomy (GTDB): domain Bacteria; phylum Bacillota; class Clostridia; order Oscillospirales; family CAG-382; genus SIG636. The sequence goes on from JAZNUB010000059.1 coordinate 55,456, forward strand.
CAAACGCTCTGCCGCGCCACGCAAAGCAGGCAACAAGCGTTGTACCCATACCCGATAGCTCAAGGTCGGTACCCGCGCGCTCAAACACGGCGGTATTTGCCGCCTCCACAGCGCAAAGCATAGCGGATTTAATAATCTGCCCCGAAAGCTCGTTACAGCTTTTGCCTATTTCCTTAAACAAGGTATCGGTGTATACACACACGGCAAGCTCACTTGCCACACTGCCGCCGTGAACACCGCCCATACCGTCACAAACAACGGCGGAAACAAAATCGTCCCCTTCGCTTATCTGAAAGCTATCCTCGTTACCCTTACGAAGCTTGCCCGTATCGGATTTACCGTAGCTTATCATAGTTGTATCACCCATTCTCTTTCGCGTACGCATCATGCTCATCCCTAAGCTGGCCGCAAGCGGCGGAAATATCCGCACCAAGCCTGCGGCGAACGGTTGCCGTTATCCCGTAGCCGCCAAGACGCTTAACAAAAGCATCTGCCGCTTCACGGGTGGCGCGTTTAAACTCTCTTTCCTTAATTTCGTTCACAGGTATAAGGTTCACGTGGCACAAAGTACCCTTAAGCCGTTTTCCAAGCTCATCCGCCAAGGGCAAGGTATCCGTTACGCCGGATATCAAAGCATACTCAAAGCTTATTCTGCGCCCCGTTATATCCTCGTACTCCTTGCAGGCGGAAAGCAGCTCGTCCACAGAATACCTGTTTGCTATCGGCATTATGCTTTTCCGCAAGGTGTCGTTCGGCGCGTGCAGCGAAACGGAAAGCGTTATTTGTAGCTTTTCTTTCGCCAACTGCCTTATGTTATCCACCAACCCGCAAGTGGACAAGGATATATGCCTATGACCGATCCCCAGCCCGTTTTTATCGTTTACTAAGCGTAGAAAGCGAAGCACGTTATCGTAATTATCAAGCGGCTCGCCCATACCCATAAGCACCACGCCGCCAACCTTCTCGCCTGTGTCCTTCTCTGCCGCTTGAATCTGCGCCAACATCTCGGAAGCAAGCAGGTTGCGTTTAAGCCCGTTAATCGTGGAAGCGCAGAACTTGCACCCCATCCTACAGCCCGCTTGCGTGGAAATGCAAAGCGTGTTGCCGTGGTTATAGCGCATAAATACGCTTTCTATGTACTCCCCATCATAAAGCCTAAACAGGTATTTAACAGTTCCGTCTATTTTAGAAACCTGCTTTGCCTCTATCTGCGCGGTAGGTATGAAATATTCATTTTCAAGCTTTTCACGCAATGCCTTGGGCAGGTTGCTCATATCCTCAAAGCAAGCAGCCGCGCCGTGTAGCCATTTAAACACCTGCAAAGCGCGAAACTTTGGTTGCCCCATTGCCTCCATTGCCGCCTCCAGCTCCGGAAGCAGCATACTTTTTATATCTGTCATCTCTATGCCTTTTCCAAAACGGCTATAAAAAACCCGTCCTTATTATTTTCCGTTGGCAGTACCGTGCGCATACTTACAACGCGCGCCATAGCACCCTCTGCAAACGGAACTAAAACGCCCTCGTTTTCATCCTTGTTTATGGTGCAGGTAGAATACACCAGCCTGCCGCCCTTTTTAAGGTAGCCCCACGCAACGGAAAGTATCGCCCTTTGCGTTTCTATCAGCTTATCCACCGTGTCAAGGCTTTTGTATCGTATTTCAGGTCTGCCCTTTATCGCACCTATGCCGGAGCACGGCACGTCGCAAATAACGCGGTCTGCCAGCTCCTCAAAGCCGATAACGGGCTTTCTGCCATCGTGCGCCCTTGTTTCTATTATATCCACGCCTAAAACAGCCGCGCTTTTTTCTATAAGCGAAAGCTTGTTTGCGTGCAGGTCCATGCTAATTATCCTGCCCTTGCCGCCCATATCCAATGCCGCGCCAAGCGTTTTACCACCGGGGCAAGCACATACGTCTATTACGGTTTGCCCTTCCTTTGCGTCAAGCGCCTCCACCGCCTCCTGCGAGGATAGCCCCTGCACGAAGGCAAGCCCGCTATTTACTGCCTCCAGCGCTTTATCCGCACCGTTCAGCACAAGCAACGCCTTGCCCTGTACCTCTGTTTCGGCACCTTCGCTTTTCAGCTGCGCGTTCAGCGCCGCCACCGTGGTTTTAAGCGTATTAACACGCAAGCACAAAGCGTTACTGTTGTAAAACGAAGCCATTATATCAGCCGCGTTTTCGGCGTACTGCCTTTGTAAAAGACTGCATATATCCTTGGAAAGCGATGCCTTTATATGCTCATCGGCACCGTTAAGCTGCTCTGTTAAGCTTTTTCTGGCGCGGCAGGCGGAACGCATTACCGCGTTTACAAACCCGCGCTTGCCCTTATTTTTAACAAGCGCAACGCTCTCGTTACACGCCGCCATATCAGGCACCTTCATATAAAAAAGCTGTAAAAAGCCAAGCCTTAATATCGCAAGCAGCTCCTTATCAATGGCACTAACGTCCCTACCTGATGCCTTGCTTATTAAAAAATCCAAGCTATACATACGCTCTATCGCGCCGTTCACAAGAGCCACGCAAAAAGCCCTATCCACGCCCGAAAGACCGTATTTTTTAACCGCCGTGCCTATCTCTATATTGGAATACGCACCCTGCTCCCACACGCGGCGGGTTACGTACAGCGCACATTCCCTTGCTTTATCTGCCATAACTAATCTCTTCTTTTAGCTATTGATATATAACGGAACAGCGTTAGCAGGCTTACCGCCAATGCCGCAACATAGGTCATCGCCGCGGCAGAAAGCACCTTTTTGGTACCCTTCAGCTCATAGTCCGTTAAAATGCCGTACTCCTCAAGCGAACGAAGCGCACGACGGCTTGCATCAAACTCCGTAGGAAGCGTTACAAGCTGAAAAGCGGTTGTAATCGAAAACAAGGCTATACCCGCCCATATAAGCCCCATAAACCCAAGAAAGAAGCCCAAAAGCAACAGCAAGCCCGAAAACCTTGCACCAAAGTTTGTTATCGGCACCATTGCCATACGAAGCTTTGCAGGCCCGTACTCCTTTTCGTGCTGGATGGCGTGCCCCGCCTCGTGGCAAGCAACGCCTATCGCGGCGATAGAGCTTTTGCCGTATACGGATTCCGAAAGAGATATAACGTTTGTTTTAGGGTTGTAGTTATCGGTAAGCTCGCCGCTTATGCGCGCTATACCCACACCATAAACTCCGTTTGCCTGCAATATTCTTTGAACAGCCATCTCCGCCGTCATACCACAGCTTGCGGCTTTCTTGGCGTATTTTGCATAAGTTGTTTTTACTCTAACACTTGTTATCAGCGATAAAATCATTGCCGCAATCAGCAAAAGATACGTCCAGTCAAAGCTAACGTCGCTGTAATAACCGTGATACAAATACATAGGATGCCTCCTTTAAAGCTTGTTGCCCACAAGAAACTCCGCCGCTGTCATCGCGCGCTTACCCTCCGGCTGTAAAACGGTTATAATCACGCTGCCGCTACCGCAAGCCAGCTCTATCCCCGTTTTATCCGCAGAAAGCACCGTGCCCGCCGTGCCGTTGCCGTTACCTCTAAGTGCGCTTATTAGCTTAAAGCGCCTACCGTTTATCACCGCAAACGCGCACGGATATGGCGAAAGCCCCCTTATTTTGTTGTAAACCTTATCGGCGGGAAGCGAAAAATCTATCTCCGTTTCCGCCTTTTCTATCTTTGCCGCGTAGGTTGCAAGCGCATCGTTTTGCTTTGTACGCGTATGGCTTTCAGCCGCCAAAAACTCACTTATAGCCTCTGCCCCTAAGGTGGACAATGCATCGTGATACATCCCCGCCGTCATATCGTTGGGTATAGGCAGCTCCTTTCGAAGTATCATATCCCCCGTATCAAGCCCCTCAGCCATATACATAATGGTTACACCGCCAACGGTGTCCCCCTCCATTATGGCTCTGTTTATCGGTGCGGCACCCCTATGGCGCGGTAAAAGCGATGCGTGTATGTTTACACAGCCAAGCCGTGCGGCACCCAGCACCTCCAAAGGCAGTATCTTGCCGTATGCCGCAACGATTATATAATCTGCATTTTCTTCAGCTATTATACGCTGTGCTTCCTCATTTCTAAGGCTTTGCGGCTGATAAACCTTTATGCCCTTTTCCAAAGCGTACGCCTTAACGGGCGTTGGCGTAAACGCCATACCGCGCCCGCGCTGTTTATCGGGCTGGGTTACAACAAGGCTTACGTTATGCCCGTCCTCACATATACGCTTTAACGGCTCCACCGCGAAATCGGGCGTTCCCATATATATAATTTTATAACTTTTCAAGCTCTTCCTCCGTTAGCATACGTAAGACCTTGTCCGTAAACAAAACACCGTTTAAATGGTCTATCTCGTGGCAAAAGCAACGCGCAACTATCCCCGTACCGTCCGCCTCGTAATACTTGCCATGGCGGTTCATCGCACGCACCTTAACGTAAGCAGGGCGGCGCGTTACGCCCCAACGGTTCGGAACGGAAAGACACCCCTCATAATCCTCCTGCTCGCCCTTGGTTTCTATTATTTCGGGGTTGATAAGCTCCAGCACTTTTTCGCCGTTGTCCACCAAAACAACACGGCGCAGTATGCCAACCTGCGGTGCGGCAAGCCCAACACCGCCCGATAGCTTAAGCGTTTCCTGCATATCGTCCAAAAGCTGTAAAAGCCTTGGGCTTATTTTTTCAACGGGCTTAGACGTTTTTCTTAACGTGTCCTCCCCGTCCTTCAATATATTAAGTATAGCCATTATTAGCCCTCACTTGATTAAACTATTGCAGGGTTGATATCAATATCAAAGCCTGTTTTACCTTTTTTGGGTGGAGTAAAGGTGCAAAGAAGCCTTCTGAAAAACGCCCTGCACTCCTTACAATCCTTGTACTTAACTATTATTTTACAGCGGTATCTGCCGCCGATTTTATATATACCCTCTCTGTACGGGCCCATTTTTATCACTTTTATTTTATCGTTGCCGTTAGCTTCGCTTTCAAAAAGCGCAGAAAACGCATTAGCGGCATCCAGCACGCTTTCCTCGTTATCAGCGGAAAAGCCAAACACGGCAATATCGCAAAACGGAGGGAATACAACCGATTTACGAAGCCGTATCTCGCTATCGTAAAACGCCTTGTAATCCTGCTTTGCACCAAGACGAAGCGTTTGGTGCAAGGGGTTATAAGTTTGAATTATAGCCCTGCCGCGCTTATTTGCTCTGCCCGCCCTGCCTATAAGCTGGGTTATCAGCGAAAACATACGCTCCGGCGCGCGATAGTCGTTCATATACAAAACGCTGTCCGCCATAACAAGCCCAACAAGCGTAACGCGCGGAAAATCCAAGCCCTTTACAACCATTTGCGTGCCGTAAAGTATGGAAGCCTCCCCACACTCAAACTCCATAAGTATCTCATCGTGAGAGCGTTTAGCAACCGTGGTATCGGTATCCATACGCAAAGCCACGCCATCGCCGAAAAGCGCCTCCAGCTCGTCCTGCAAAAGCTGTGTGCCGTAGCCGAAATAGCCGATATGCACACCGCCGCATTGCGGGCATTTTTGCGGTTTGTCCTCTATATGGCCGCAGTAATGGCAAATAAGCTTGCCGCGCCGCAGCTTCTCGTTACTGTACGCGTGATAGTTTAGGGAAACGGAGCAACGCGGGCAGGTAAACACATACCCACAGCTTCTGCACCTTAATGCAGAGTTATAGCCACGCCTACCCAAAAACAGTATCGCCTGCTCGCCTTTTGCCAGCGTGGCTTCAAGCTCGCCTTTAAGCTTTTTGCCCAGCAAACGCCCTTTTTCTATCTCCCTATCGCCAACGATATCCTCTATCTCAACCGTAGGCAGCTCCGTACCGCCAAACCGTTCAGAAAGCGTTAGCAGATGATATACGCCCGTTTCCGCTTTATAAAAGCTTTCAACAGACGGTGTTGCAGATGCCAACAACATAAGCGCACCGTGTTTTGCACAGCGAAACCGCGCTATATCACGCGCATGGTATTTAGGCGTTTTATCGGATTTATAGGTATGCTCCTGCTCCTCGTCCATAACGATAACGCCTATATCCTTAAGCGGAGCAAAAATAGCGGAACGCGTTCCAACAACAACCTTAACCTCACCGTTTGCTATACGCGCATAGGTATCCGCACGCTCACCCACGGAAAGGCGCGAGTGTATCACCGCGCAAGCGTTACCAAACTCTGCAAAATAGGTTGATATAGCCTGTGCGGTAAGCCCTATTTCGGGAAGCAGCACTATCGCAGTGCGGCTTTGCCTAAAGGCTTCCTTAACAACTTCAATAATAATTTTCGTCTTGCCGCTACCCGTTATGCCGTACAGCAAGCACGCCTCTGCCTTGCCGCTTCGCATATAGGAAACAGCACTATCCCTAACCGCCTTTTGATTTTCAGAAAGCGCATAGGGCTTTTTTATATACTCCTCCGCAGAATACGGAAGCCTTTGCAAGCGTTTTTCATAGATGGAAAGATAGCCCTTCCCCTCCAGCGTGCGAACGGTTGCGCTTGATACACCTGCCTCCTTTAGCTGTTGCATAGACATATCGCCGTTTGCGATAAGCTGCATAAGCAAGCGCTGTTTAGTACCTTTAAGCTCGCCCTCGTAAGGCAGCTTTGTAACCCAAAGCTCTGTTTTAACGTTTGCCTTCTCCTCCACCTCGCTGCTTCTAAAAAGCAAGCCGCGGCGGCACAAGGACAACGCCAAAGCCTTCCCCTGTTCGCCAAACGAACGCACAAGCTCCGCCTCGCTAACCTTTTCGCGCAACTTAACAAAGCAATAAAGCTCGTCATCACAATCATTAGGCGCGGCAGTATAATAAACGGTGCTTTTAACGTTTATCCCCACGGGCAGCATAAGCTTAAGCGCCGCGCCGAAGGTGCAAAAGCATCTTTCGCTTATAAAAGCCGCAAGAGAAAGCGCCTCCTCCGAATTGGCAAGCGGATAATCCATAACGGATATAACGCCTTTAAGGTCGGGATTATTAGCGGCCGTTTCTTCAACCGCCGTAACAAACGCGCTTTTGCGCCTGTTACCCGTTCCGAACGGCACCACCACAATACAGCCAACCGCTACCGCATCGGCAAGGGCATCGGGTACGAAATAGCTATACGCCTTGTCAAACGCAAGGGTTGTATCCAGCAGGTATACCTGACAAACACGCATATTATTCCGCTAATATTTTAAACTGACCGTTATGAAGCCTGCTTATAGCCACGCTAACAGCCTTTTCGTTGCTGTCCTCATTGGTTTTTTCGTATTCCTTGCGAGCTTCGTAATAATCCTGCTCCTGATTTTGCTTATACGTTACGTAGCGCGCACCCTTTGCGGCGGCGATAACCAGCATATAGCGGTTTACCTTGTTGTCTGTTAAGTCCTGAATAGACGGATAAAGCATTGTATTTTTCCTTCTTTCGTTTAATTATCGTTTTTAGCGCGGTACTTATTTACCGCTTCAAGTATTTGCAAGGCGGCTTCATCAGCAAAGCCCTGCTTGTTTACTACACAAACATCATATCGAGGCATAAGCTCCATTTCTTCTTTAGCACGCGCCAAACGAAGCTTTACCGTTTCGCTATCCTCCGTGCCGCGCCCCTTCAAACGCGCCTCCAGCGTTTCCATATCGGGGGGAGCTATAAATATCAAAAGTGCTTCGGGCATCGCCGCCTTAACGTTAAACGCGCCCTCAGTTTCTATCTCTAAAACAACGTTTTTGCCATCAGACAGGCATTTTTCCACATATTCCTTCGGGGTACCGTAAAGGTTACCGCAGTATACCGCATGCTCAAGAAGCAAGCCGCTGTCTATCCAACGGAAAAACTCACTTTCGCTGATATAAAAGTAGTTTTCACCGTCCACCTCGCCTTCACGCGGGGCGCGGGTTGTTGCGGAAACGGAATAGCAAAACCCTTCGTTTTTCATCAAATGTTCAAGCACGGTGCCTTTACCACAGCCGGAAGGGCCCGAAATAACAAGAAGCACGCCTTTACTCATCCTCTTGCACCATCCTTTCCTCCAAAACCTCAGGGCTTTCCGCAGAAAGAACGGTATGCTCGCTATCGGTTATGATAACGGCACGCGTTTTTTTGCCGCAGCTAACGTCTATAACTCTGCCTGCGTTCTTGGCGTCCTGCACCATCCGCCTAACAGGAAGCGAATCCGGGGAAAGCACCGCCACAACGCGCCCTGCCGAAATATAACTGCCGCCGCCTATATCAATAAGCTTCAAACCTTTTCACCTACTCTATATTCTGTATCTGTTCCCTTATTTTTTCAATCTCGCTCTTTGCCGCTATAACGGCGCGGGCTATATCCACGTCCGCAGATTTAGAGCCTATCGTATTAACCTCGCGGTTTATTTCTTGAACAAGGAAATCAAGCTTTCTGCCTATGGGGCCATCCTCTTTAAGTATGCTTTCAAGCTGAGCAAAATGGCTGTCCAGCCTTGCAAGCTCCTCATTAATATCCGCCTTGTCCGCAAAGATGGCACACTCCGTAAGCAGCCTGCCCTCATCAGGCGTGGCACCCTCCAAAAGCTCCTTTATCCTTGCAAGCATCTTTTCCTTAGAAGCCTTAACGCTTTCGGGTGCAAGCTGTTTTATCGTTTCGCGAAGTGCCGCAGTTTCTGCCGCGTGCAGTCTAACGTCGGCAACAAGCTTTTCACCCTCTGCTCGGCGCATACCGCAAAACTCATCCAAAGCCGCCTCGGCAACGGGTAAAACAAGCGCCCAAACCTCTTCCATATCCTCGTCTGCACGGGTTACGGTAAACACATCGTTCTTCGCGCTTACCATATCAAGGCTAACCTCGCCGCTAACGCCGTAGTCTGCTTTGATACGCTCCATAAGCTTAAGATACGCCTCCAAATAATCCTTGTTAAGTGCAAGCGTAGTACCGTCCCCCTCCGTGTTGTTTACGGTAAGGTAAACGTCCACCTTCCCCCTTGAAACACGCGCGGAAACAAGCTGCTTTATCCGTTCCTCCAACGGATTATACAGCCTGCCAAGCTTAATATTAAGGTCAAGATATCGGCTGTTTACAGCCTTTATTTCAAAGCAAATGTCTTTACCGCCCGCAAGCGCACGCTGCCTGCCGTAGCCGGTCATACTGTAAGCCATAAGCAATTCTCCCCTATTTAAAACATTTAATCATATTATTATATCACGCACAGCATTTACTGTCAAGCACTAACGCTTTTTGTAAGCCACTATATGTGCAAACCTTTGCATTATACCGCTTATGGCGATATCTGCGGCAACAGCCACCACCACAAGCAAGGCATACAGCGGAACGCCCACCGTAAAGCCGGACTCTATCCCCAGCACAAAAGTTGTAACCGCAATCCCTATGGAAAAGAACACCAGCACGGAAAGCACCTTAAGCACCCACCTAAGCACGCGGCTTTTAAGCCGTTCTATCTCGGGCTTAAGTATCGGGTACAAGCCGCCGTAGAACACGTAAAGCACGGCGGGGATTTTGTTGGGTAACAGCAAAAACGAAAGAACGGCACTTGTGCAGTAAACGGCAACGGCGCCGCCCCTGCCGTGGCGCATACGCATTGCCAGCACGCAAAAGCCCGCAAGCACGGCACAGCTTAAATCAAGCGCTTCTATTATGGAGCCAAAAAGCAAAAGCACCGTGCTGAGCGCGGAAAGCATACCGCTTTCCGCAATAATTCTGGTCTTTTTCATCAATCGTTACCTTAAGCATCTAAAGCTGTTGCACATACATTCCAAGCACATAAGCCCCATACATATATCACAGCCCGAACAGCCTGTGGAATGTACCTGCCGCGTTGTGTGCGTGTTGGTATAGGTTGCGCCTTTAATATCGTTATAAGCTTTTCTGTATTCGGAGTTACCCGGGTCCATCTCGCACGCTTTCTTTATGTAATCCGTACCGTCCATAACCCAGCCTTTTTTCAAAAGCACTATGCCCTTTAGATAGTACCACTCGGCACTGCGCTTTTCCGCGCTTATCATCTCCAGATACCTGTCCGCCTCGGTATACCTACCCTGAGTTATAAGCGTGCGTATCCGCGCAAACTCCGCGCTGCCCGTATACGTGTAGCTGCTGCCTGCGTTGTAGCTGCTGCCGCCGTATGCACCGCTGTTGCCTGCGGCGCGGCTTTTCTTAATGGTTTCGTACGCTTCGTTTACATCCCGCATTTTTTCGGAAGCCAGCCCCTTTAGCGGATTACTGTCATCATAATTGTCGGGATGGTACTTCTTGGCAAGCGCACGGTACGCTTTTTTTATTTCATCATCCGTGGCGTTATGCGAAACGCCTAAAACGGTATATGGGTCCTTCATTAATCGCCCTGCCCTTTGTCTTTATTCAAGGTAATCGCGAAGCTTCTTGGAACGGCTGGGATGGCGAAGCTTACGCAAAGCCTTTGCCTCTATCTGGCGTATACGCTCTCTCGTAATATCAAACGCCTTGCCCACCTCTTCAAGCGTGCGCGGTCTGCCGTCCTCTAAGCCGAAACGAAGCTTAAGCACGTTTTCTTCACGCGGGGTAAGCGTATGCAAAACCTCCAAAAGCTGTTCACGAAGCATCGTGTAGGAAGCGGCATCTGCGGGTGCGGTGGTGTTATCGTCCGCAATAAAGTCACCCAGATGGCTGTCCTCCTCCTCACCGATAGGCATTTCAAGTGAAACAGGCTCCTGCGCTATTTTCAATATCTCCCTAACCTTTTCAACGGGCATATTGATGTTTTCTGCTATCTCCTCTGCGGTTGCATCACGCCCAAGGTCCTGCAAAAGCTGGCGTGAAACGCGAAGCACCTTATTTATGGTTTCAACCATATGAACGGGTATTCTTATGGTTCTTGCCTGATCCGCTATCGCGCGGGTTATAGCCTGACGAATCCACCACGTTGCATAGGTGGAAAACTTGTAGCCCTTGTTGTAATCAAACTTCTCAACCGCACGCATAAGACCAAGGTTGCCCTCTTGAATAAGGTCAAGGAAGAACATACCACGGTTTACATAGCGTTTTGCGATACTAACAACAAGCCTAAGGTTTGCTTCCACAAGCTGTTGCTTTGCAAAGGTATCGCCTGCCGCCATTTTGCAAGCAAGCTCCAGCTCCTTATCCGCGGAAAGAAGCGGCACCTTACCTATTTCCTTAAGATACATACGCACAGGGTCATCGATAGGCAAGCCATCCTTGGCAAGCATCTCGTCAACTTCCTCTTGGCACTTCTCAAGGTCCTCGGTTTCGTCCTCAACGTCCTCAAAAATAGTGTTTTCATGGTCGTTCACTATCTCGATACCCTTAGCCTCAAACTCCATATAAAGCTTTTCAAAGGCTTCAAGCGTACAGTCCGCACTGTCAAGTATATCTAAAAATTCTCCCGACGACATCGTGCTTTTTTCCACACCAACGTCCGAAAACTGCATTGTTACCATCTTTTCTTCTTTACTCATAATCATCATCCCTCCGTTTTTTTGCTGTTTTCCTTCAATTTGTTTATATATTCTGCAAGGGCTTCTGCACCGCGCTCCGCTATGCTTTGGTCATAGTCCGCCTTCAGCTTTTCTCGCCCCAATGATTTTATAAACGCACTAAGCGTTGCCTCGCTGTTGTCCTGCACGCCAAGCCGCGCCGCCTGCATCCCCGTAACACGAGCAAGCTCCTCGGCACTAAGCGCACCGTCCTTGGACAAAACAGGCTCACGCCCTGCCTCAAAGTCCTCTTTATAAAGCAAGAACACCTTGCGGCTGAACTCGGTTACAAAGCTATCCTCCGATAGCTGAACACTTGCATACAGCTCCGGCTTTAGAAGCAGTATACCAAGTATACGCTCCTCTATCATAACCGCGGCGGGAAGCTTTACCCTATCGCGGTTAACCTTGTCGCCATATCCAAGCGTGTTTTGCAGATCCTTACTGTCCTGCTCCTTCCGCGCGCGCTTAACCGTTAGCACCGCCTTGCGGTTTACGCCCTCTAAAGCCGCCGTGTAGCTTACGCCCGTAAGCTCCCCTATGCGGGAGGCGCAAACCTCCCTCTCCGCCTTGCCGGGGCGGCTTGCCGCGTACTCACACATCTTATCAAAGGCGCGCAGCTTTTCCTCGGGTACGGACATATTGTATCCCGCCGCTATCTCCTTAAGGCGATAATCTATCTGCCCGCCGGAATCCTTTAAAACGCGTTTAAACGCTTCCGCGCCGTATTTTTTAATATACTCATCAGGGTCCTTAACGTCCCCCAAATTCAGTATCCTGCACGCAACGCCAACCTCCTCCAAAAGCCGTATGCCCTTTAGTGTGGCGTTTTTACCTGCACCGTCGCTATCGTACGAAAGATATACAAGCTTTGCGTGCCGCGCTATAAGCCGCGCCTGCTCACCCGTTATGGCAGTACCAAGCGTTGCAACGGCGTTGCCAAACCCCGCTTGATGAAGCGCAACCGCGTCCATACAGCCCTCGCACATAATAAGCGAATCGTCATCACGGTTTTTGGCAATATTCATTGCAAAAACAAACTTGCTTTTTTTAAATGCAGGCGTATCGGAGGTGTTTACGTATTTTCTTTCGTCCTCCTCGTTAAGCCTGCGTGCGGAAAAGCCCAAAACAGCACCGTTTATATCTATAAGCGGGAACAAAACCCTGTTGCGAAACACGTCGTACAGCTTGCCGTTTTTACCCGTGCGGCAAAGGAAAGCCGCCGCAAGCTCCTTTTCCGTAAAGCCCTGCGCCGTTAGATGCTTGGAAAGCGCATCCCAGCTATCGGGTGCGTAGCCTATACCAAAGCGCCTTATCGTTAGTTTGGAAAACCCGCGCCCCTCCAAATACGCAAGCGCGCCCTTTCCGTTTTCGGAATTAAGCGCCGCGTGAAAGAACCTTGCCGCCGCCGTGGTTGCGGCTATAACACGGTCACGCCGCACCTCATCCTTAGGGCGTTCGCCATCCTGCTCCATCTGCATACCCACGCGATTTGCAAGATACTCCACCGCTTCGGGGTAGCTAAGCCCCTCCATCGCCATAACAAGGCTAACCGCATCTCCCCCCGCGCCACAGCCAAAGCAATAGTAGCTGCGCGTTTTCGGGAACACCGTAAAGGACGGCGTTTTCTCGTTATGAAATGGGCACAGCCCCGACATATTACTACCCGCACGCTTTAGTGCAACATATTTCGAAACCAGCTCCGTTATATCGTTTCTGTCCTTTACTTCCTCCAAAAACCGTTGGGAAAACGCCATTAATTTATCACTTCCTTGCTATAAGCTCCACACTCTGGGCACGTATATCTCCTCAAAGGTAGAGATGGCATATCTATCAGTCATACTCGCAATATGGTCACAAACGCATCTATCAACCCCGTCGCGCTCTATCATACGATAGGTTTCCGCAGGCAGCATTTTTGGGTTCTTACTGTAATAGCCGAAGAGGTATTCTATAAGCAAGGCAACCTTGCTGTCCTCCCCCTTAGCCTTGGGGCTTGTGTAAACCATTTCAAACATAAACTCACGCAGCTTAAGCATTGCGCTGCCATAAGGCTCCACCATAACGATGTCCCCATCCGTTCCGCCGGATATAACCGCGCTTACCATAGAGGTTATGCGCTTGCTATGCGTGTTACCCAAAACCTCGCTAAGCTCCTTCGGTATATCGTCAGGCGTTATAAGCCCTGCACGGCAAGCATCGTCTATATCGTGGTTTATGTAAGCAATTCTATCTGCAAACTTAACAAGCTGCCCCTCCAAGGTTGCCGCCTTGTTGCCACCCGAATGGTTTAATATCCCATCCCGCACCTCGTAGGTAAGGTTAAGCCCGTTCCCACCGCGCTCCAACACGTCCACCACGCGAAGGCTTTGCTCGTAATGATGGAAGCCGCACTTCATAATATCGTTAAGCGCGCGCTCGCCTGAGTGTCCAAAGGGCGTATGCCCCAAATCGTGCCCCAAAGCCGCCGCTTCCGTTAAATCCTCGTTCAACGCAAGCGCACGCGCCATTGTACGCGCAATCTGCACAACCTCAAGCGTGTGCGTAAGGCGGGTACGATAATGATCGTCCTTCGGGTTGATAAACACCTGCATCTTGTGCATAAGGCGGCGAAACGCCTTACAATGCGTAATCCTGTCCCTATCGCGCTGAAACTCCGTTCTAACAGGGCAGGGCTGGTCAAACACTTGCCTTCCCGCAGTGTCCTTCGTTTTAAAAGCCTGCGGGCAAAGCATCCTTTCTTCCAGCATAAGGGTTGTTGCTTTCACAAAAATGCCCCCTTTATTCACACGTAACAGTATCTAAAAACTTCCCATACAATATAATATACGCAAAAATTTTAAAAATCCCTTTATTTTTTTCAACTTTTTTGCTTCTTTCTTATTAAAAAACAGAAAAAAAGCTATTGCCAACAATAAAAAAATATGGTAAACTAAAAAGAAAGGTGGCGTAGTATAGATTGTTTGGATACGTTAAGCCCCTGCCGGGGGAACTGCTTTTAAAGGAATACGAGCTTTACCGTGCCATCTATTGCGGGCTTTGCCGCACGGGCGGCAAAAAGGTATCACGCCTTACAAGGCTGTTTTTAAGCTACGATTTTACTGCGCTTGCCGCCTTGCGTTTAGCCTTAACGGGGGAAGAGCCAAGGGTGGTGCAAAGGCGTTGCCCCTACAGCTTTAGGAAAAGGCCCGCGCTGGAGTGTGACGAGGTTTTTACCTACACCGCCGCCGCGTTTGCCTGCCTTAGCTATTGCAAGGCTTTGGACGACGTTGTGGACGAAAAGGGGCTGAAAAGGCTTAATAAACGGCTTGCAATGCCTTTCTTCAAGCGGATGAAGAAGCGGGCAGACAAGCTGTATCCCCAGCTGTACGATGCCGTTAGCGCACCGCTTAAAGAGCTGGAGCGCTTAGAGAAGGACGAAAAGCGCCACAGCTTGGATGAGTACGCACACGGCGGTGCAGAAGCCGTTGCGATAATAGCGGCGTTTGGGCTTGAAGGTACCGAAGCCGCGCTTGCGCGTGAGGCAGGCTACCACATAGGCAGATACATATATATACTTGACGCGGTGGATGACCTTGAGAAGGACGGTAAAAGCGGTAGGTTTAACCCGCTTGTAAAGCACTACGGAAGCGCCGAAGCGGCGGTAGCCAACATCGCTATGGTGGACGAAACGCTAACTGCCGGCTCTATCCGCTTTTCTGCCGCGGTTGGCTTGGCAAAGGAAAGCATATACACCGATATTTTACAGAACATAGCCCGCTTTGGGATGGAAAGTACCACCAAAGCGGTATACGATAAATACGCATACAAGCGAAAGGAAAACGAACAGTTATGAAAAAACAGCTTGAAGAAATACTTACTTCCGCGTTGGCAGAGGTGTCTGCGGCGGATAACGAGCAAGCGCTTAAAGCGGCACAGGTTGCATACCTTGGCAAAAAAGGCGCGCTTACGGCTATACTCCGCGGTATGGGTGCTTTAAGTGCTGAGGAACGCCCCATAATAGGTGCGTTGGCAAACGAGGTGCGCGGCAAAATAGAAGCGGCTATAGACGAAAAGCTTACTGCTATTAAAGCGGCTGAGCTTGAGAAGAAGCTGAAGGACGAGCGTGTGGACGTTACTCTGCCCGCAAAGAACAAAAACCCCGGTAGGCTTCACCCGCTTTCTCAGGTAGAAAAAGAGCTTAGCGATATATTTATAGGTATGGGCTTCTCCATAGCAGAAGGGCCTGAGGTAGAGCTGGCGTACAACAACTTTGATGCGCTTAACGCACCTGCGGATCATCCCTCCAGAGATTATCAGGATACGTTTTATATAACCCCCGAGGTTTTGCTTCGTACCCAAACCTCCCCTGTGCAGATAAGGGCAATGCAGGGCAAACAGCCCCCTATCCGCATCATCTCCCCCGGCAGAGTTTATCGCTGTGACGAGGTGGACGGTACGCACAGTCCTATGTTCCATCAGCTTGAAGGGCTTTTGGTTGACAAGGACGTTAGCCTTGGTGACCTTAAGGGCACGCTGGAGCAATTTGCAAAGCTGTACTTCGGCCCCAACACCAAAACCCGTTTCCGCCCGCACAACTTCCCGTTTACAGAGCCTTCTGCCGAGGTAGATGTTAGCTGCTTTGTATGCGGCGGCAAGGGCTGCCGTTTGTGCAAGGGTGAGGGCTGGATAGAGATACTTGGCGCAGGTATGGTACACCCCCACGTTTTGGAAAACTGCGGTATCGACCCCGAGGTATACAGCGGCTTCGCTTTCGGCGTTGGGCTTGAAAGGGTTGTTATGATCAAATACGGCATTGAGGATATGCGTTATCTTTACGAAAACGATTTGCGCTTCCTCTCTCAGTTTTAAGGGGGTATAACGAAAAATGAAGGTTTCACTTAATTGGCTTAAAGATTACGTTGACGTTAACGTTGATACAAAAACCTTTGCGGACGTGCTTACCGCAACAGGCACTAAGGCAGAAGGCTTTGAGGAGCTTTCCGAGGGTATAAAGAACATAGTTGTAGGCACTATTTTGTCCACAGATAAGCATCCCGATGCGGATAGGCTTACCGTTTGCCAAATAGACGTTGGCGCAGAGGAGCCTGTGCAGATAATAACTGCCGCTACAAACGTTTTCCCGGGTGCGGTTGTTCCCGTTTGCTTGGACGGTGCCGTGCTTGCAGACGGTACGAAGATAAAGAAGGGCAAGCTTAGAGGGCTTCCCTCCAACGGTATGCTTTGCTCTATACAGGAGCTTGGGCTTACCATAAACGACGTGCCCTACGCCGCAGAGGACGGGATATTGATAATACAAGAAGAATGCCACAACGGGCAGGATATCAAGGAAGCACTTATGATGACGGATAACACCGTTGATTTTGAGCTTACCTTTAACCGCCCCGATTGTCTTGGCATAATCGGCGTTGCAAGAGAAGCGGCTGCTTCCTTAAAGCTTCCCTTCGTTCTGAAAGCACCCGAATATAAAACCACGGCTTCTGCCGGCAAGGTAGAGGATTATATAAGCGTTGAGGTTAGAAACACCACGCTTTGCCCCCGCTATACCGCCGCAGTTGTTAAAAACGTAAAGATTGCACCCAGCCCCTTGTGGCTTAGGGCGCGTCTTCGCGCCGCAGGCGTGCGCCCGATAAACAACATAGTTGATATAACCAACTACGTTATGCTTGAATACGGCCAGCCTATGCACGCGTTTGACTACAACTATATCACCTCTAAAAAGATAGTTGTACGCAATGCAGAAAACGGTGAAAGCATTACTACGCTTGACGGTAACGTTCACGAACTTAACGAAAATATGCTTTGCATTGCGGACGGTGAAAAGCCCGTTGCACTTGCAGGCGTTATGGGTGGCTTAAACAGCGAGATACTTGACAGTACAGAAACCGTTGTGTTTGAAAGCGCAAACTTTGACCGTTCCAATATACGCCACACGTCCCGCGCGTGCGTTTTGAGAACGGAAAGCAGCGGCAGATTTGAAAAAGGCTTGCCCGCTTGCAACACCATGCCCGCGCTTAAGCGTGCGCTGGAGCTTGTTTGCCTGCTTGGTTGCGGCGAGGTTGCAGAGGGTATAATAGATATATGCAACGCTGACATTGGTGAAAGACGTATTCCCTTTGACCCCAAGCGTATAAACACCCTGCTTGGCCTTAACCTTGACCGTGCCGAGATGGAAGAAATGCTGC
Organism: Eubacteriales bacterium; assembly: GCA_045592105.1. Lineage (GTDB taxonomy): Bacteria > Bacillota > Clostridia > Oscillospirales > CAG-382 > SIG636. The sequence goes on from JAZNUB010000059.1 coordinate 73,082, forward strand.
TTCCGCTTGAGATGCGCGTTGAGGGTGACAGCCTGATAGTTCCCCCCTTCCGTGGCGATATGGAGCGCACGGCAGACGTTGCGGAGGAAATTGCAAGGCTTTACGGCTTTGATAAAATCCCCTCCACGTTGTATCGCGGTGCCGCAGCAGACGGTGGCTACAGCCTTTCCCAAAAGTTTAGGGCAAACCTCAAAAATGCCGCTGTTGCAAACGGCTTTTATGAGATAGCAAGCTATTCCTTTATATCCCCCTCCGCGTATGACCGTATTGGGCTTCCTGCGGACGATGCGCGCAGAAACAGCATTAAGCTTATCAACCCCTTGGGTGAGGATACCTCCGTTATGCGTACAACGGCGCTTCCCTGTATGCTGGATGCAGTTGCTTACAACCGCAACAGAAAGGCAGAACAGATTGCTTTGTTTGAGTGTGCTACCGTGTACTTCCCCGCAGAAAACGGGCTTTCCCACGAGGAAAAGCAGCTTGTGCTTGCTATGAGCGGCAAGGGCGATTTCTACGACCTTAAGGGATACGTTGAAGCTATTTTAGACGCGGTTGACGTTAAGGAATACAGATGCGGCTCCGCTAATGAATGCGGCTTCCACCCCGGTATATGTGCCGAGCTTACGAAGGGCAAGAAAACGCTTGGCGTTATGGGTCAGATACACCCCGCCGTTATAGCTGAATACGGGCTTGCCTCCGATACCTACGCGGCTATACTTAACGTAAACGCACTGTTCGAGTGTGCCGCACCCGAAAAGCAGTTTAAGCGTTTGCCTGCGTTCCCCGCACTAACGCGTGACCTTGCTTTGGTTATGGACGATGCGCTTGAGGCAGGCGTTGTAGCCGAAAGCATTAAAAAGGCAGGTGGCAAGGCACTTGAAAGCGTTAAGGTGTTTGATGTTTATAAGGGCGTTGGCGTTGCCGAAGGTAAAAAGAGCGTTGCATACAGCCTTGTTTTCCGCTTGGCGGACAAAACTATGAACGATGCCGACGCTGACAAGGCGGTTTCCAACATCCTGCGCGTGCTGGAGGCGGAATCCGGTATTACACTACGTTCTTAAAGCGTTTTTATCAAGCTATGAAAGGAGAAAATTATGAACAAGAAGGGTAACAACGGAAAAACAATGCAGTTTGATATCTGCAAGGATAAGGACTGTGAGATGAGAAAGGCTTTGCAGGATGTATACAACTCTCTTGAAGAGAAGGGCTACAACCCCGTAAACCAAATTGTTGGCTATATCCTTTCCGAGGAGCCTACTTATATAACCAACTACAACAACGCCAGAGCAATAATAAGCAAATTAGACAGGCACGAGCTTATGTGTGCGCTTGTTCAGAACTTTCTCCAAAAATAAATACAATAAGGAGTAATGTGGTATGGAAAATGTATTGACCTATAAGGGCAAGCCGCTTGTAAGGCAGGGGAACTTTCTGTTTTACGGGTTGCCTACCGATAAATGCATATTGTTTATGAACATTTTGGAAAGCAAAAAGGATGGCGAGCTTGACGTTGCCACCAAGGTGCTTGTTCAGATACAAAGCACTTCTGATACCGTTTCTTTCAACGAAAAGGTTATTAAGCAATGCGAAAAGAACAACTTTTTTGATGCCTTTGAAATCGGTATGATTTGGCTTGAGCGCGAGCTTAAAAAGGCATAACACGGCACAAAAAAGCTAAAGGGGCTGTCTCATAGCATTAACAAATTGTGAACGCTATGTGCAACCTTAACAAAAAAATCAAGGGCATTATTTGGCTGCCCTTGATTTTTTTGTTGCTTTTGTATATGGTTTTATCTCAAAATTTCAATTTGAGACAG
>JAZNUB010000060.1:0-18461 GCA_045592105.1 Eubacteriales bacterium
TTAATGTTATTCTTTCTACTTGGCATAGAACTCGCAATTCTGCTCAAAAAGGAATTTCTTGGCACTTCACTACCGACAATGCTCGCGTTAAGCTTAAACACCTATATCCCGAAATAAAGTTTTAATATTAACGATGTACTACAAATAAAGTGATGCGTTTCAGCAACAAAACAAGGCTTGGTGCTTTTTAACACCAAGCCTTAAATTTAACTATCTATATTTTTCGCGGACACGCGCCTCGAAAAATATTCCTTGGGCTTTCGCGAGTGCCGCAACGCGGCGCGAGGCGCGAGCGAACGAAAGCCTGAATATCAAATTCGGGGTCCCCGCAAAAACGAAGTTTTTGTGGGGTTTATTTGGGGTCCCCGTTGCAAACGCAGTGAGCAATGGGGCTAAAATCGGGGTCCCCGCAACGAACGAAGTGAGTTGTGGGGGCGTTTTTATCAACCTAAGGATTTAAGTGCGGCGCGAAGCTGCTCTGCCTTTTCGGTAAACTTAACAACCTTTTCCTTTTCTGCTTCTACAACAGCGGCAGGAGCGCGTGCAACAAAGCCCTCGTTATTAAGCTTGCCGCTTGCGCGTGCTATCTCCGCCTCGGCAGTTGCAAGCTCTTTAGTAAGGCGCTCGCGCTCTGCTTCCTTATCCACAAGCTCGTCCATAGGCAGGTACAAAACTGCGTTAAAGGTTACTGCCTGCACCATACCCTCGCCGTTAAAGTCTGCCCCAACGGTTTCCACAGCGGATGCGGAGGCAAGCTTTTCAAAGAACACAGCCGCTTTGTCAAACAGCTCTTTTCTTTCGGTTTTGATGTAAAGGTGCGCCTTGCGGGAGGGGGGAACGTTAAGCTCTGCCCTGCGGTTACGAAGTGCCTTTATAGCCTCGATAACTGCGCCCATAGCCTCCTCTTCCTCGCTGAACACAAGCTCTTCCTTATACTGCGGGAAGGCGGAAACCATAATGCTGTCGCCGTTATGCGGCAGGGTTTGCCATATCTCCTCGGTTATAAAGGGCATAAAGGGATGCAAAAGCTTCATAATACCCGAAAGCACGTAAACCAGCGTGTGCTGTGCTGTGCGGCAGGTATCGCTGCCCTTTTCGTTAAGACGCGGCTTAACAAGCTCTATATACCAATCGCAGAAGTAGTCCCACGCGAAATCGTACAGCTTTGCAACGGCAACGCCAAGCTCGTATTTATCAAGGTTGTCGCAAACGTCCTTAACAACGGCGTTGTACTTGCTGATTATCCACTTATCCTCGGTAGCAAGCGCGGCTGTGTTGATGCTGTCGGCATCAACCTCCTCGTCAAGGTTCATAAGCACAAACCTTGCGGCGTTCCAAAGCTTGTTGCCGAAGTTGCGGCTTGCTTCCACCTTCTTGTCGGTAAAGCGCATATCGTTGCCGGGGGCGTTACCCGTTGCAAGGGTGAAGCGCAACGCATCTGCACCGTATTTGTCTATTATCTCAAGCGGGTCTATACCGTTGCCAAGGGATTTGGACATCTTTCTGCCAAGCTCGTCCCTTACAAGGCCGTGTATAAGCACGGTGTTGAAGGGGGCTTTGCCCGTGTACTCAAGCCCTGAGAATATCATACGGGAAACCCAGAAGGTTATAATATCGTAGCCTGTAACAAGCGTGCTTGTGGGGTAGAAGCGCTTTAGATCCTCGGTATCCTCCGGCCAGCCAAGCGTGGAGAAGGGCCACAAAGCGGAGCTGAACCAGGTATCCAGGGTATCGGGGTCCTGACGCATAGCCTTGCCGCACTTAGGGCAAACCGCGCTATCCTCTTTGGTAACAACAAGCTCGCCGCAATCGTCACAGTAAAACGCGGGTATACGGTGCCCCCACCAAAGCTGGCGAGAGATACACCAATCGCGTATATTTTCCATCCAGTTGAAGTATATCTTATCAAAGCGTTCGGGAACAAACTTAATATCGCCATCGCGCACTGCTTTTATAGCGGGCTGTGCAAGCTTTTCCATGCTAACAAACCACTGAAGCGATGCTCTTGGCTCTATCGTGGTGCCGCAACGGTAGCAGGTGCCAACGTTGTGCGCGTGCTCCTCTACCTTAACAAGGAACCCGCCCGCCTCAAGGTCCTTAACTATCGCCTTGCGCGCCTCGAAACGATCCATACCCGCATAAGCAGGATAATCCTCGGTTATCTTGGCATCGTCCGTCATAATGTTGATTATCTCAAGGTTGTGGCGTGCGCCAACCTCAAAGTCGTTAGGGTCATGCGCGGGGGTTATCTTAACAACGCCTGTACCAAACTCCGGCTCAACGTACTCGTCCGCAACAACGGGTATCTCCCTGCCAACAAGCGGAAGTATAAGCGTTTTACCTATAAAGTCCTTATATCTCTCGTCGTTGGGGTTTACGGCAACGGCGGTATCGCCAAGCATGGTTTCGGGGCGGGTGGTTGCAAGCTGAAGATAGCCGCTACCGTCCTTAAACGGATAGCGCAGGTGCCAGAAATGCCCTGCCTGCTCCTCATACTCAACCTCTGCATCGGAAATGGAGGTTAAGCAATGCGGGCACCAGTTTATTATACGCTTGCCGCGGTATATAAGCCCTTTTTCGTATAGGTGCAGGAACACCTCTTTAACCGCCTTGGAGCAGCCCTCGTCCATAGTAAAGCGCTTTCTCGTCCAATCGCAGGAGGAGCCAAGCTTTTTAAGCTGTTCAATAATGCGGTTGCCGTACTTATCGTTCCAAGCCCATGCGCGCTCAAGAAAGCCATCGCGCCCGATATCGTCCTTGCTAACACCTTCTTTGCGCATAGCTTCAACAATCTTCGCCTCGGTTGCTATGGAAGCGTGGTCCGTACCGGGAAGCCACAGCGTATCGTACCCACACATACGCTTATATCTTATAAGTATATCCTGCAAGGTATTGTCCAGCGCGTGCCCCATGTGAAGCTGGCCCGTGATGTTTGGTGGCGGTATAACTATGGTATAGCTTTCCTTGCCCTTGTTTTTGTCTGCGGGGGTGAAAAAGCCGTTCTCGCTCCAAAACGCGTACAGCCTGTCCTCAACCGCTTTAGGATCATACTTCTTTTCAAGTTGCTTTTGCATTTTTTGTATATCCTTTCAGTTTCTGTCTTTTATAGTGTTCATCACAAGCCCCGTTTTTAGCTTGGGATAGAAATAGGTGGATTTTTGGGGCATCTTGCCGCCTGCCAACGATACGCTCTTTATCTCGCCCACCTTGGTTGCGTTAAGTATAAACGCCGCGCTGCTGCTGCCGTTTTTAACGCTTTCAACAGCCTCTGCTATATCACGCGTGTATTTAAGGTTGCGCTGTGCCGCCATATTCTCCTTATCGATACCAAGGCATCTTTCAAGTATTTGGTTGTGAAGCACGGATACGTCCAAGGCGCAAAGCCCACCGTCCTCAACCGCAGGCAAGGGCCCCTTGAATACAAGCAGGGTAAAGCCCTCTCCGCCCGTGTAAAGCGCGTAAGCCTTACGGTCCGTATACCTTGCAAGCACAGCCTCTGCACGGCTTACATCGTCGTATTCCTCTATGTCAAACTCGCCCTCAAGCTTTTTAAGAAGCTCCGCCTTGTCCACCTGCATGCTGTGTATAAGACGGTGTGTGGGGAAGATAACAAGCCCCTCGTTATCCATATCCACCAAGGTCATAAGCACATAGTCACGGTTTGCGGCACACTCACCACGCTCTGCCAAATAATCGCGGAACTTAACGGCGGTTTCGTACCTGTGATGCCCGTCTGCTATAAATATCTGCTTGGGTGCCATAGCGCGCACAACCGCAGAAATATCGTTTGCATCGTCTATAAGCCAAAGCGAATGCGTAACCCCCTCGTTATCGGTAAAGCACTGCTCAGGCGCTTTTGCGGCGGTGCGCTGTACTATGCTTGTAACAGCGTTCTCCTCGTCAACATACAAGCCGTAGATGGAGGAGAAGTTGCAAAGCGTGGTCTTCATAAGCTCAAACCTATCTGCCTTTGCGCCCGAAAGCGTGTTCTCGTGCGGAAGCACAACACCCTCGGAAAACGGGTACAGCTTGCACAAGCATATTATACCCTTTAGCGAGTATCTTACGCCCTTAACCTCAAAGTCCTCACCGTAAACGTATATGCCTTCCTCTTTGTCACGCTCTAAGATGCCGTTTTCAAGCCAGCTTTCCAAAAGGCTTGAAGCGGCAAGGTATTTGTCCTCTCCCTCAGGCTTCTCCAAGCGAACAAGGTTATAGGGGCTGCCCTTTACAAGCTCCTCCCTCTCCGCATCGCTTATTATATCGTAGGGAGGGCACACGTTAAGCGAAAGCGGGCCCGCCTTCTCCGTGTATTTTAACGCCCTTATAGGTCTTATCTCTGCCATTGCAATTCTCCTTTATATCTTTTTAAGCTTGGCGAAGCTTGCCATAAGCTTTTTGGTGCCAACCTTTTCAAATTCTATTTCGTAAAGCGCATCTCCGCCCATATCCTTTACGGTTTGGATAACGCCGTTGCCGAATATCATATGCTCCACCGCATCCCCTGCGGAAAGCTGTGCGCCCTGACGCTTCTTCTCCTCCTGCACGGGCGGCGCCATACGCGTGTTCTTAACGAACGATTCCTGCGAGGAGGCGTATCTGCGCTTTGCCTCCGAAACGTTGTTGTATACCGTTTTAACAGGCTGCTCTATCCGCACAAGGTTCTTGGGTATCTCCATAGCGAAGCGGGATAGCGGGTTTTGCTTTGTTTGCCCGTACAGCAAGCGCGTGTTGGTGTGGGTTATTATAAGCTGCTTCTTTGCGCGGGTTATTGCAACATAGGCAAGCCTGCGCTCCTCTTCTATGGCGCGGTCGCTCGTGATGCTTTGGTCACCGGGGAAAACCCCCTCCTCAAAGCCGGGCAGGAACACCACGGGAAACTCCAAGCCCTTCGCGCTGTGTACCGTCATAAGCGTAACGGCATTAGCCTTATCGTCATAGTTGTCGATATCCGTGATAAGCGCTATATCGGCAAGGAACGCATCCACCGTAGGCTCCTCCGCCTGCTCCTCAAACGCCATTGCGGAGGAAACAAGCTCGTCCAAAAGCTGTGCCTTTTCAGGCTCCTCACTGCTCTCCAGCATCTCACGGTAGCCCGTTCTTGCTATGATCTCCTTAACCACCTCGGAGGGCTTTGCGGTATTTGCATACTCACGCAAGGACTTAATAAGCTCGTAAAACGCCTTTAGCCTTGCCGCGCCCTTTCCTATCTCCGGATACTCGTCTATCCTGCCAAGTGCCTCGTAAACGCCGCCAACCGATTCCGCTATATCAAACAGCGTTTGCGTGGTGGTGTTGCCTATACCGCGCTTCGGCACGTTGATTATACGCTTTATCCTCACATCGTCCGCAGGGTTGCTTATCACCGCAAGGTACGATACAAGGTCCTTTATCTCCTTACGCTCGTAAAACCTTACGCCGCCAAACACGCGATACGGCACGCGGCTTTTGCTGAATATTATTTCCAGCGCGTTTGCCTGCGCGTTAAGACGGTACAGCACGGCAAAATCGCTGTACTCCGCTTCACCCGCCGCAACCTGATCCTTTATGTAGTTTACTATATAGCCCGCCTCACCGCTTTGGGTGAACTGCTTTTTAAGCAGTATACGCTCGCCCTCTCCGCGGTCCGTCCACAAATTTTTGCCCTTGCGCGTGGAGTTGTTTGCTATAAGCGCGTTTGCCGCCGAAAGAATGGTTTGCGTAGAGCGATAGTTCTGCTCCAGCCTTATGGTTTTACAATCGGTATAAACCTTGTCAAAGCCCAAAATGTTCTCCACCGTTGCGCCGCGGAAGGAATAGATGCTTTGGTCGTCATCCCCAACCACGCAAACGTTGCGGTGGTGTGCACCTATCATATTGATAAGGCGGCTTTGAGAAAGATTGGTGTCCTGATACTCGTCCACTAATATGTATTTAAACTGCTTTTGATATTTCGCAAGCACTTCCTTGTTGTCTGTAAACAGCTTCAGCGTTAGAAGAATTATATCGTCAAAATCAAGCGCGTTAGCCTCTTTAAGCTCCTTGGTGTACTGCTTGTAAACCTTTGCTATAGTTTCAAGCCTTGCATCGCCGTTAGCTTCGCCCTCGTACTCCTCCCACTCCACGCATCTTTCCTTTGCGCGGCTGATGTGGTTTTGCACCGTGCGGGGAGTAAGCACCTCCTCATCAACGTTAAGGCGCTTCATAATATCGGTTATTACGCGCTTACTGTCATCCGCATCGTATATGGTAAAGCTTTTGCTGTAACCAAGCAGGTCTATGTGCCTACGCAGTATCCGCACGCACACGGAATGGAAGGTGCCTGCCCAAAGCTCTGCCGCTTTGTCCCCCAGCAACGCCTCAAGCCTTGCCTTAAATTCGGAAGCCGCTTTGTTTGTAAAGGTAATACAAAGCACCTCCCACGGGGCGGCACCGCCGGAAGCGAAGGAAGAAAGCAAACGGCGCATATCCCCCTCGTTGCCGCTTGCAAGCACCGCATCCATAACGGGCAGAAGCGCTAACGCATCGGCAGGAACGTCCTCCTCCATATACAGGTTGCCGTAGGAAATTATATGTGCTATGCGGTTTACAAGCACGGTAGTCTTACCGCTGCCTGCGCCTGCAAGCACCAAAAGCGGGCCGTTTACCGTGTAAACCGCCTCGCGCTGTTTATCGTTAAGCTTGCTATACAGTTTATCAAAAAGCTTTTTCTTGCTTGCTATAAACTTTTTGCCTGCATCGCTTATCATGGTTTTTTACCTCCAAACACAATTATACCAACTGTCATTATACACCAAAACGTTCCACAAATCAACACTTTTTTGCTTTGGCGTATTGCAGTTTTTGTGCTTTAAGCACCGTAACGCTTAAGCGATGCCAGCATAGACAGGTTTTGCGTGTTGCGCCTATCCAAATTCCAATACAGCGCGCCGTTTAATCCGTATTCGGGCACAAGAAGCAATCGCGCCCTTAGGCTTCTTGCGTCCTCAAACCACACCTCGTAGTCCACCCCGCCCGCGCGGTAGCTGAAATGCGGTGCCTGCGCCTCCTCGTCGTACAGTATCTGTGCACCGTTCTGCACCGCAAGCTCCACCGCCTCCGCTGTGGAAACGCTGGGCGCGGCAACGGGGGCGGCGGCGTTGTACGGCAAGGCCCACTTATAGCCGTAGTTTGAGATGCCCAGCAGTATCTTTTCCGCAGGCATCTCCGTAAGCGCGTACTCTATAACGCGGCGCACCTGCGGCAAGGGGGATACCGCCATCGGCGCGCTGTACGTGTACCCCCACTCGTAGGTCATAAGCAGTACCCTGTTTACTGCCGCGGCAACGGCGGCGTAATCGTGCCCCTCGTAAAGCAAGCCCGGCTGGTCTGCACGCACCTTCGGCGCAAGCGCGGCGGTTACGGTGTAGCCCTCGGCGTTAAGTGCTACCGTTACCCTTTCAAGAAAGGCGGCGTAGGGCAAAGCGTTCTCCTTGCCTAAAAACTCAAAATCCACGTCCAAGCCTGTGTAGCCCTTCTCACGCATCTTCGCAAGTATGTTCTGAATAAGTAGCTGTTGCACCCCTGTGGACGCCAAAACCGCCGTAGCAAGCTCCGTGTCAAAGCGTTCGCCCTCGGTGTAGGTTGAAAGGTGCATCCACGCCGCGGTACCGTATCGCCGCGCCGCATCAAGCAGGCGTTCATCGTTAAGCTCGTACAGGCTTCCGTCCGCACGGATACCGTAGGTAAACGGTATAAGCACCTCCATAAACGGAGTAACCGTATCCAATATATCCTGCTTTATAAACGGATACGCGTACCCACCCACGAAAAAGCTGTACGGCGGCATATCGGTATAGCTTATCACAAGCAACTGCCCCGCCCTTATAGTGGGGATTCCGCCAAGCGCGGGGTTAGCGCGGAACAAATCGTTAAGCGTAACACCGTATGCGCCCGCTATCGCCGTTAGCGTGTCCCCCGCCTTAACGGTGTAGCTTTGGTATGGAAAGCGCACAACAAGCGCTTGCCCCACCGCAAGCGGCGAGTACACGCCCAAGCCGTTTAGCCCCGCCAATATCTGCGGAGCTATACCGTAGCGCGCGGCTATAAGAGAGATGTTTTCTCCTGCTGAGACTGTATGTATCATAATACCTTTACCTCCTAAAGGGGGATGCAAAAAAGCGTTTGGAAAAATTGCGGATTAATAAACGAGGCGGCGGGAGCAAGCCCCCGCCCTACGTTAAATCGTTGCGCCTCGTTCTTTATTACATCCCTTACAAAAAACGATTATTTGCAGCAGCCGCGGTCGTTTTTATCGTTCTTTTCGTATCTGTCGCCTCTGCCGCAGTCCTCAGCGTAGGGGAAGAACTCATCCATAGGGAAGCTCATCCTGCCGAAAACGTTGCAGGGGTCGGAGGAGCTGATTGCGGGGGTGCTGTCCTTATCGGGCAGGCAGAAGCGGGAAGCGGGCACGATTATCTGCACGGGGCGTTCCATACGGATAACGGAGAAAACGCCAACGGATACAAACAGCTCGTTCTCGCCCATACCGTCAACAAAGCCGCCGTCAAACTTTTGTTTAATGCCATCGGGCAGGTTGTCGATATTGCAGCAGCAGTTGCCAAAGCCCTTGCAGCGTTCCACAAGCTTCATATCAAGGCAGATAGGCGTTGCAACCTCTACAACAACGGTAGGAAGCGTGGGGTCGCTTTCGCACTTAAGCTTAGGCGGTTTCTTGCAGAAGCCGTTGTTGTCGGGGTCGGAGGTGAATACGCTAACGTTTTTCTCGCTACCGTAAAGGATAACCTTCTTATCGTAAACGGAAAGCCCCTTTACCTCGTAGGATTTACCGCAAACGCAAACCTCTGCGGTAACGCAAAGATAGTACCTTATAAGTACCTGATAGAAGCCCTTGTTAAACGGTACGGGGTCGATGGTGATATCGGTGGCGATAACCTCCACGCCCTTACAGCGCACTGCCGTGGCGTGGTCGATAACGTCCTGCGCGCATTCGCACAGATAAACTCTTATATCCTCCAGACAGTCCTTGTCCCTTGCGGAATCAAAGATTTTGTTTGCGGTGATACAGCAAATCGGCTCGGAGGGCTTGCCGCAGCCGTGTGACTGAAAGTTCATTCTTTCACCCATAAATAATTCCTCCAAAATAATAGTGGTTGTAAACAAAACAGCGGGCAAAAGGGGCTTAATCGCCCTTGCCCTTCACTACCTATACTATGCACAGGCACCGTTTTAGTGCGTACGCATTGACAAAAAAGCAAAAATATGTCATAATAAGGAGAAGGACTTTTGATTTTGCGAAAGGACGGAACACATTATGAACGAATTACACAATATATTTTCAGAAAAAAAAGGCAAAAGCACAACTATTTTAGGGATGAGCAAGGGGCTGTTTGCGGCAGTTGCGGCAGGCGCTTTGCTGATACTCGTACTGCTTGTTGTGGTTATAGTGCTGCTTGTAGGCGGTGAGGAAACAAGCGGCGGCGATAGCGTTGATACCGAGGTAAGCTCCGGTGCGCCGATAAACACGCTTACCGCACCTTCTTTGGTGGGCAAGGAATGGAACAGCGAGCTGGAGGCTTCCATAAACCCTATTCGTCCGATAGTTATATACGATAGCAACAGCACCGCGCCGAAGGGGCAGATAACGGCACAGCATCCCGCGGCAGGCACAACGCTTTACTGCGATAACGACGGTATATGCCGTTCTATGGAGATAACCGTTAGCGGCAGAGAGTTCAGCACGGAATACAAAACCCTTGTAGGATCTACCGCTGAGGACGCGATGGCGTGGCTTGAGGGGTGCGGAATAAGCAAGGCTAACGTGTTCCGCAAATACAAGGCAAGCACAACGGGTGTTGGAAACGGCTGTGTTTCCGCGTTTACTTATGATGACGGCGGCGACGTGCCTGAGGGTGCCGTGCTTAAAGATACGGATAAATTTATTATGACGATAAACAGCTATACGGATTCCGTTTCCGTGCCCTCCTTGGGCGGCAAAAGCTTTGAGCAGGCTATGGAGCTGTTGTATCAAAGCAAGCTTAACATAGGTGAGATAAGCTACAAGGAAAGCGGATTTGCAGACGGAACCGTGCTATCCCAAACCCCTGCAACGGGAGAGGATGCGTACTACGGCGACAAGGTGGATCTTGTGCTAAGCACACTTGCGGGCGAGTTTGAGATGCCTTCTCTGCTTGGGCTAACGCTAAAGGAGGCGGAAGAGCTTCTTGAAAGCCACGGCTTGGAGCTTGGCACGGTTACGGAGGAATCCAACCGCGAGTACGCTGTTGGCACCGTATGCGCCCAAAGCGTGGAGGAGAAGCAGGGCGTGTACGCCGCAACGGTTATCGATATAACGCTTGCGCTTGGCGGCAAGGCGGACGACAGCATTGATTGGGACGCGGACACGATAATAATAGACATAAGCGAAAATACGCATTTAAGCGCAGGCACGGTAGATCTGCTTGCAGGCGAGCACGCGGATAAAAAAGCGTTTGCGGCGGCAGGAGAAACGTATATTTGGAGCCTGCCCATAGGCTCCGCCTACCCCGAAGGGGACGAGGGCTTGGAGCTTGGCTTGCTTATAAACGCGGGAGAAAGCTACAACACCGCGGCAGAGCTTCTTCGCAACGAGGGCTATGCAGACGGCGAGTTTTTGATAATAACAAGAGAAAGCGAGCAAAAGCTGCCAGACGAGCTTACGGTAAACGTGCTGTTTGGCACGGATGCGGCTGCGCAATATCTGCGCTTGTACTATTTTGACAGCGAGAACAACGAGTACATCCCCGTTTCTAACGAAGTATACGAGCTTAGCGAAAGCGGGTATACCGAAATACCGATAACGGAAGGCGGCACGTTTGCGCTTGTTGCCATAGAAGCGGTAGAGCCGCCGGCAGAAGCATCGGAGGATGCACAGTAACCGATAAAGCAAAAAATTGCTATTGCTAAAACAGCCAAACGGTGGTATAATAAAGTGTTAAACTTTTAAAAAAGGGGCTTTTTATGAGAATAATAACCGGCAAGGCAAGAGGTGTTAGGCTTTCCACCCTCCCCGGCGAGGATACGCGCCCCACAGCAGAGCGCGTTAAGGAGGCCGCCTTTTCCGCTATACAGTTTAATATAGAGGGCAGGCGCGTGCTTGACCTTTTCGGCGGTAGCGGTCAGATGGCGCTGGAGGCGTTAAGCCGCGGTGCTTTAAGCGCCGTTGTGGTGGACAGTAATAAGAAAGCGGCAGAGATTATACGCGCAAACGCAATGAAGGCAAATATGCTGTCCGATTGCCGCGTTATCTGTGCCGATTGGCGTGATTATATCAAGAACTATGCCGGCAAGGATAAGTTTGACCTTGTTTTTCTTGACCCACCTTATAAGGACGGTTTTTTGGACGAGGTTATAAAGCGCGTTAGCGCGGCAGGCTTGCTTGCGGAAGGCTGTATTATCGTGTGCGAAAGTGCGGAAAGCGGTATACCCTTACCAACGGACGGGTATAGCTCTAAGCTGTATCGCTACGGTAAAACCTACGTTACGATTTTAAAAAGCGAGGCAGATATTATATGAAGGCGCTTTGCACGGGTAGCTTTGACCCGATAACCATCGGGCATTACGACTATATATGCAGGCTGTCAAAGCTGTTTGACAGCGTTGTGGTTGCCGTGAACACCAACACGGAGAAGCGCTATATGTTCTCTGCCGAAAGCAGGGAGCGATTTGTGAAGCAGGCGTTTTCCCACCTTGATAACGTTACGGTTGTAGCGCAGGACGGGTGGGCGGCTGATTTAGCGGCACAGTACGGGGCAGACGTTATAGTTAAAGGCGTGCGCGGTAGTATTGATTTGGAGTATGAGGACACTATTTCTACCGTGAACAGGGAGATAAGCAAGGTTGAAACGCTGTATATCCCCGCTTCCCCCGCTTTAAGCCATATAAATTCCACAGCCGTGCGCGAGATGATAAAGCACGGAAAGGACTATATGCCGTTTATACCCGAAGGGGTTGTTATAGAATACGGAAAGGACGTGTAAAGCTATGAAAAAGGCGTTGGCAGTACTATGCGTGGCTGTTATTTTAACTGCCTTTTGTCTTAATGCAATAAGCGTAACGCGCGCGCAAAACGGGGCGGACAGGGTGGATACCACAGCCGCGCTTTCAAGCACGCAGGATAAGCTTGCCGCGGCTGTTTCGGTTATATACAAGCGCGCGGGGGATTTGGTTTTATCCCTGCCCTACGCAAGCATCAATCTTAGCCAAACCGCGCTTATGAAGGTGTACTCGGGCGAGCAAACGGACGCTTTGATGTACCTTAACACCCATTCCGACAAGGAGCTTAACAACGCATACGCCGCTATGGACGATATACTGAAGGATTTTGACGCGGTGCTTAAAAAGTATTCCGTTTCCACCACAAGCAGCTACCGCCAAAAGCGTGCGGAGCTTGCAAACACCTTCCAGGGCTTGAAAACTGCGTGTACGGAGCTTGTGCGCCGCACAAGAACGCTTATCTCCGGTACGGACAGCGCGTATGACAGCTACTATACCTCGTATTGCGAGCAGCTTGTTATCGTTTCCGAGCGTTTCGAGGCCGCTTCAACCAAAATAGGTACCGAATACGATACCCTTATGACTGCCCTGCTTGGCAATGACTATTCGGTAGTATCATAAAAACCAAACAAAGGCGGTGAAAGCTTTGCCGAAAACCGACCCTAAGGATACCAACAAAAAGCGGAAAAAGCGTTTTGGGGACAGAAAGGAAGGCAGAAAGCTGCGTTCACTTTCCCCAATGGCTTATGTTTTTCCGCATATAATACCTAAGCGAAACGGCTGTGTTAATTATTTTAAGGACAGCCTTGATACCCAAAATGTAGACGACTATATCAGAGAAAAACGCGCAGAGGGAATGAAGGGCTTTGGCTTTTTGCACGTTTTCGTTGCGGGATACGTGCGCGCGCTGGCGGCGCGGCCGGGGCTTAACCGCTTTGTTGCAAACGAAAAGCTGTATTCGCGCTACGATATAGACATAATGATGACCATAAAAAAGGAGCTTTCGCTTAACGCAGAGGAAACCTGTATAAAGATAACCCCCAAGCCCGATTACACCGCAAAGCAGGTGTACGCGCTGCTTAACGAGGTTATAAAGGAAAACCGCGAAAGCGATGGGGATAGCTCCTTTGAAAACGCGGCAAAGCTACTTAACCATATACCCGGCTTTGTTATGAAGCTTGCCGTTAAGGTGCTAAAGCTAATGGACCGTTGGGACCTGTTGCCGCGCTCGCTGATTAAGCTTAGCCCGTTCCACGGCTCTATGTTCCTTACCTCCATGGGCTCGCTGGGGATACCGCCCGTGTACCACCATCTGTACGATTTCGGCAACGTGCCGATGTTTATCTCCTACGGCGCAAAACGCAAGGAGAACGTTTTGGCTAAGGACGGAACGGTTATCACCAAAACCTTTATAGATTACACCATCACCACGGATGACCGTACCTGTGATGGGCATTATTACGCATCGGCGCTTAAGCTGTTTAAAAGCATTATGGAAAACCCGTGGCAGCTTGATACTCCGCCGAAGGAAATTATTGAGGATGTAGATTAAGTTATGAAAACATTTATTCCGCAGGGCTATAAAAGCGCGCTTAACATACACGATACGCAATACGCCATAGGCACGCTTAAACGCACGTTTGAGGATGCGCTGTCCAAGCAGTTGGGGCTTCAGCGTGTTTCCGCGCCCCTTTTTGTAAACCCCGATACAGGCATTAACGACGACCTTAACGGTACGGAGCGCGCCGTGCGCTTTGATATCCCCTTCACAGGGAAGGATGCCGTTGTGGTGCATTCGCTTGCTAAATGGAAGCGGCTTGCGCTTTACCGCTACGGTTTTGCTCCGGGCGAAGGGCTTTATACCGATATGAACGCCATCCGCAGGGATGAAGAGCTGGATAATCTCCATTCCGTGTACGTTGACCAATGGGATTGGGAAAAGGTTATCACGCGTGAACAGCGCACGGAGGCGTATTTAAAGGAAATAGTTACAGGCATCTGCGCCGCTATTCACGATACGCTTTGTGTGATAAAAAAGCAGTTCCCCGCGGTTACAACCACGCTTCCGCGCACGCCTGTGTTCATCACGGCGGAGGAGCTGGAGGCGCAATACCCACAGCTTGACCGTAAGCAGCGCGAGAACGCCGCGGCAAAAAAGCACGGGCTTGTGTTTATAATGCATATAGGTACCCTGCTTTCCGATGGCTTCCCGCACGATGGGCGCGCGCCGGACTATGACGATTGGACGCTTAACGGAGATATCCTTTATTGGAACGAGGTGCTGGGTTGCGCCATAGAGATAAGCTCTATGGGCATCCGCGTGGACGAAAAGGCACTTGCCGCACAGCTTAAAGCGGCAGGTAAGGAGGAGCGCGCTTCTCTTATGTTCCATAGCCTGCTGCTTGATGGCAAGCTTCCCTGCACGGTAGGCGGCGGTATTGGGCAATCCCGCCTTTGTATGCTGCTGCTTGGCAAAGCCCACGTGGGCGAGGTGCAAAGCTCTATATGGGACGAGGAAACGCTCGAGCTTTGCCGTAGCGCCGGCGTAGAGCTACTATAAAATCCCCCCAACAAAAAGCAAAAACGGCGGTTTAACCGCCGTTTTTATGTAAATACTTTAAATTATTTAACTAATTCAAGGGTATCTCTTGCGATAACAAGCTCTTCGTTTGTGGGGATTACGAACACGCGAACGGGCGTACCCTCTACGGAAATATCGCAGGGCGCGGGGATAGAGCGTGCATTGTTATTCTTGTCCGCATCTATCTTAATGCCAAGGTATTCCATATCTTTAAGCGAGTCAAAACGAACGTCCTCATCATTCTCGCCAATGCCTGCGGTGAACACAACCGCGTCCACACCGTTCATTGCGGCGGCGTATGCGCCAACAAACTTCTTTATCTGATAAACAAGTATGTTATATGCAAGCTCTGCATCCTTATTACCGTTCTTGATAGCGGTATGTATATCTCTAAGGTCGCTGGAAACGCCGGAAACACCCAAAAGGCCGCACTTTTTGTTCATCCAGTTGCCGATATCTTCAGCGGCAATGCCTTCCTTCTGCATTATATAGGGAACAACCGCGGGGTCTATGCCGCCACAGCGAGAGCCCATTATAATACCGTCAAGCGGGGTGAAGCCCATGCTGGTATCAACAACCTTGCCGCCCTTAACCGCGCTGATAGAGGAGCCGTTGCCCAAATGGCAGGTAACTATCTTGGTTTCCTCAACGGGCTTGTTAAGGTACTTTGCACACTCCTGTGCAACGTAGCGGTGGGAGGTGCCGTGTGCGCCGTAACGCTTTATATGATGCTTTCTTGCAACGTTTATATCAATGGGGAAGGTAGAAGCATATTCGGGAATGGTTGCGTGGAAGGAAGTGTCGATAACCAATACCATAGGGGTGTTGGGCATAACGCTTTTACAGCCCTTTATACCCTGAAGGTGGGGGATTGTATGAAGCGGCGCAAGGTCAACACAACGCTCAAGCGCTTCTATAGCCTCGTCAGTAACAAGGGTGGGCTTAGTAAGCCACGGACCGCCCTGCACCACGCGATGGCCGATAGCGGATATCTGCCCCATATCGGTAAGCACGCCGTGGTCGGCATCAAGAATAGCGTCTATCATAGCGCGAGTAGCCTCGTTATGAGAAGGCATTGCTATCTCTGCAACGAACTTCTTACCGTCTGCCAATCTGGTGTGGGTAATCTTACCGTCCAGCGTGATTCTTTCACAAAGGCCCTTGGCTAAAACCTGCTCCTTCTCCATATCAAAAAGCTGATATTTAAGGGAAGAGCTGCCTGCGTTTACTACAAGTATAAACATAAACATATCTCCTTAAGCTTAAATTTTTCAAACATATCTATTATACTACCAAAGCTTGAATAATGCAATAGGAAAAGGTGCTTTATTATGGAAAAACAGCTTAGCTCCGCCGCTATAATATGCGAATACAACCCCTTCCACCACGGACACGCGCACCAAATAGCCACCGTGAAGCGTGAATTTGACCTTGTTGTGGGGATTATGAGCGGCGCGTTTGTTCAGCGCGGGTATCCCGCCGTTGCCGATAAGTACAGCCGTGCCGCCGCCGCGCTGGAGGGCGGTATGGATTTGGTTTTGGAGCTTCCGTTCCCCTTCTGCTGTGCCGCCGCGCCCGATTTTGCCGCCGCAGGTGTATATATCGCCAACGCCATAGGCGTAAACGCGCTTGCCTTTGGCTGTGAGGACGAGGGCGAAACCGTGCAAGGCATAGCAAGGCTTTTGGCTACCGGAACGCTTAAAAAAGAAGCCGAGGGGCTGATAGAAGCGCAAAAAAGCCTATCGTACCCGCGCGCACTACAGCTTGCGGCAGAAAAGCTGTTGGGCAAAGCGGCGGCAGAGGCGATATCAAAGCCAAACAACATACTTGGCGCGGAATATATGGCGGCTATATATCGCGGCGGGTATGCGCTAACGCCATACCCCGTGCAAAGAGATGCGCGCTTTTTGTCCTCCACGGCTATTAGGGAGAACGGAGATTTTGCCGCCCTGCTTCCGTACCCCAAGTATTTCACAAGCGAAAGGCGCGATATGGCGTTTGCGGAAAGGCTTATACTTAACTGCTTGCGTACAGCCGAGGGCTGTGATTTTTACGGCGTGGACAAATCGCTTGCCGCAAAGCTGAAAAGCAGCGCAAAAGCCGCACACAGCGTAGAAGAAGCCATACAGCTTACAACGGATAAGGTTTATACCGCCGCAAGGGTGCGCCGCGCGGTTATAGCAACGTGGCTTAGCATAAGCAAAGCTATGCTAAAGGAAAAGCCCACGTATACAAGCCTGCTTGCCGCAAACGAAAAAGGCACGGCGTTTTTAAAGGCGATAAAACACACGGCAAGCATACCGATAATAACAAAGCCTGCGGCGTATAAAAAGCACCCCGATATAGTGAGCGCGTTTGAAAAGGCACTTGCGGCAGAGGAAGCGGCAATACTGTGCTGCCCCGAAATAAAACCCTACGGCACGGCGGTGAAAGCCACGCCAACAATGCTCTCTTCGTTCGCAAGTGAATAGCCCCATTGCTCTCTGCGTTCGCAACGGGGGCCCCGAAATACACCCCACAACTCACTTCGTTCGTTGCGGGGACCCCGATTTTGATATTCAGGCTTTCGTTCGCTCGCGCCTTGCGCCGCGTTGCGGCACTCGCGAAAGCCCAAGGAATATTTTTCGCGGCGCGTGTCCGCGAAAAATATGGATGGTTAAATTTAAGGGTTGGTGTTAAAAAGCACCAATCCTTGTTTTTGTGGCTGAAACGCAACGCTTTAACGTAGGGCGGGGGCTTGCTCCCGCCGAAACAAACGGAGTTGAATACGCCGTGTTTGGAAAGATTGCGGATTGATGAATTGGGCGGCGGGAGCAAGCCCCCGCCCTACGCTGCGGAACGGCACGCCATTACGCCGCAACAAGGTTTAATAAAAGCTACCCCGATTAAACACTTGGTACGCGGAGACGGGTGTAGAAATAGGATGTAGATTGGACGATTGCGACCTGAAGCTGTACTTAGTACTGCGAATGGTCGCAATCGTTCAAAGCAAAGAATATTAATAAAAAAGGAAGTGGGGCTGTCTCATTAAGACAGCCCGAAAGTAAAGAAAAAGCGGTTGTTCTAAGCCGAAAGGCATTGAACAACCGCTTGCTTTGTTGTATAATTTAATTGCGAAAAAACCTACAAGAAAGCGAGATAATTATACAACAATGAAAGACAAAAATCAAGTAGTATTACCATTAGATTTAGGAATTTGCATACCCGAGGGAGATTTTGTATTCAAAGTAGCAGAAATTTGTGAAAGTTTGGATTACACAGAGCTATTTAACACCTATCTTCGTAGTTGGAGAAAGGTAAACCCCATAACAATGTTTGAAATACTTGTTTTTGGATATATGGAGCATCTTTATTCGGGAAGAGATATCGCAAAAGCGTGCAAAACAGATATCCGTTTTATGTGGCTTTTGAACGGCGAGCCAGCCCCCAGTCACGCAACTATCTCAAGATTCCAGGATGATAGACTGTCCGAGGCAATAGAAGGTCTGTTTTTTCAATTTGTAGAAAAGCTTTATCAAATGGGAGAAATCAAATTCAAAAACTTGTTTGTTGACGGAACGAAGCTCGAAGCGTATGCCAACAAATACACATTTGTGTGGAAAAAGACCGTTGAAAAGAATCTGGTAAAACTGAACAAGAAGATAGAGGCTATACTTCTCGTGCTTGCCGAAAGATACGGATTTAAAGACTTTATCAATATCGAAGAATGCTACGAAAGCTTGATACGACAAGCAACGTGGAGCAATTTGGTTTTTGCCACAGGCAAGGGTAAGCATAAGACGCAGCTTCAAAAAGACATCGAAATGCTTGAATCTTTTCTGTTGAAGAAAAACGAATATTTGTCCCATCTCGGCAGACTTGGAAACAG
>JAZNUB010000061.1:0-40076 GCA_045592105.1 Eubacteriales bacterium
GGGCTGTCTCATAGCATTAACAAATTGTGAACGCTATGTGCAACCTTAACAAAAAAATCAAGGGCATTATTTGGCTGCCCTTGATTTTTTTGTTGCTTTTGTATATGGTTTTATCTCAAAATTTCAATTTGAGACAGCCCCCTGGTGCTTTATATAAAAGGCTACATAACCGTTTAATTTTGCGTTTAATTTAATCGCTACATTACGGGTCATTCGTGAATGACTCCTGCAATTAAACACAACGTTTCACTTAAAAATTAAACCTTTTTGCGGTGTGTAGGGTCGATTCATGAATCGACCGAAGAGCATCGGTTAAATATTACGTTTAGTTCTATTTTTGCTTTTTCTTTCTGATATTGATGAGCGTTATAATAATGGGGCTTAAGGCAACAGTCATAGCAATCTCAAATAAAAAATTTGCGCTAGCAAGAGCATAAAAAACATCCATTCCGCTTATATCTGCAAGCTTTACTGTGTCCGCAATTTTATTTGCGTGATCCAAAAAAAACACAGCACTTCCCAACAAAAAAAACGTTGTATTAACAATAGGACAAATTGCAGCAGATGCGATAACGGCTATATATATATTGTGCTTATTTAGAAGTTTATAAACTACACCTGCTGCCAAACCACAAGCAATGCCTTTTACAATTACGGTTATTAAAGTTCCGACGGGATTGAATGTAATGAACAAATTCGCTCCACCTGTCAATAGTACTACCATACTAAATACAAAGCCCAACCAAGCTCCAATTCTTCTTCCACACAATGCTGCTCCTATAACTATAGGAACCAAGGCTAAGGCAGTAGAAAACGGTCCAAAAAAGGCGGTGTAGGTACCAAGGCATTGCATTAAAATAACTAATGCAGTAAGAATAGCCCCCAAAGTTAATGTTTGCGTGGTTGTTTTGATTTTTGCTGTTTGCATAAAAATTCCTCCTTGCTGTCGTCCGCCAACGGCGGTACAACGCATTTTTTATTTTATATTTACCGCTTTTGCGGAAATATACGCATATTACGCCTTGTTTTTTTGATACAAAATGTTAAGCCCTTTAAGCACAAGCTGTTCGTCCACGGTTATGCCGTGCTTGCAAAGCGGTATTATAAGCGGTGCCATCCCGCCCGTTGCGTAAACCTTAAGGTTTTCGCCAAACTCCTCGTTAATGCGGTCTATCATCCCGTCTATCATGCTGGCGTTGCCGTAAAGCACGCCCGAACGCATACAGTCCGCGGTGTTTTTTGCAATAACTGCGTTTGGCTTTTCAAGGCTTATTTTGGGTAGCTGAGCAGTCCCCTCCGAAAGGGCGTTAAGCCCCATAAGCACGCCCGGTATAATAGAGGTGCCTATAAACGCGCCCTTTTCGTTCACCACAGTCATTTTTGTGGCTGTTCCAATGTCTATTATAAGGCAGGGGCTTCCGTATATATAATGGGCGGCAACGGATGCGGCTATCAAATCCGCACCAACGGAGGACGGCATATCGCATTGTATGCCTATCCCGCTTTTTATACCGGGGCCCACAAATACACTCTCTATCCCGAAAATAAAGCGCACAGCCTTTTTAACGGCGTTGTTAATAGGCGGCACAACGGATGCCACAATAACGCCGGTTACATCCTTGCTATCCGTTTTATGCAGGGCAAGAGAACCCAATATACGCACGGCAAGCTCATCCTCCGTTGCGCTGTGATTGGTGGAAAGGCGGGATACAAAGCGTATATCGTTCCCTTCAAAGCCGCCAAGCGTTATATTGGTGTTGCCTATATCAATAGTTAGTATCATAGCTGTCAGTCACAGCAGGGGTCTTGCTTTTTGGGCTTGGGGGCGTCCTTTGCGGGGGGAGTAACGTCACCTATACCGCTTGTTTCGGAGAACATAACGTTTGCCTTGGTCATATCAACGGCATCGGTAGGCACTATTATCTTGGATGCCTTGCCGTTGGACATTGCAACAAGCGCCTCGTACTTCTTAAGCTCTAAAACAACGTTGTCTATCCCCGCTTCAACAAGCGCTTTAAGACCGTCTGCCTCTGCCTTCTTGGAAAGGTAGATAGCGCGAGCTTCACCCTCTGCACGGGCAATGCGCGCGTCACGCTCGCCCTCTGCGGCAAGAACCGCCGCAAGCTTTTCGCCCTCTGCGCGGGTTATGGATGCCGCCTTGTGCCCCTCTGCTTGAAGCAGGGTTTCTCTCCTGTCACGCTCTGCCTTCATCTGCTTTTCCATCGCGTTTTGAATTTCAGCAGGCGGGATGATGTTTTTAAGCTCAACGCGGTTTACCTTTATGCCCCATTTGTCGGTAGCATCGTCAAGTATGGTGGTCATCTTCGCGTTGATGGTATCGCGGGAGGTAAGCGTGCCGTCCAGCTCCAGCTCACCAACAAGGTTACGCAGGGTGGTAGCCGCAAGGTTAGAAAGCGCAGAGATAGGGTTTACCGCACCGTAGGCGTATAGCTTTGCATCGTAGATGGCAAAGTAAATAACCGTGTCTATCTGCATAGTAACGTTATCCTTGGTTATAACGGGCTGAGGAGGAGAATCCAAAACCTGCTCCTTAAGCGTTACCTTTTTTGAAATCTTCTCAAAAAACGGTATCTTAATGTGGATGCCCGCATCCCAAGTGGTTTTATACTTGCCCAAAAACTCGATAACGTACTGGTGTGCTTGAGGTACTATCTTGATGTTTGAAAGAATGATGATAACCAAAAGCACCGCTAAAATTATTAATGCTGTAATGAAAGGTCCCATAAAAACAACTCCTTTTCCTGTTCTTGTTTATATTATACACGCCTTCCAAGGCGGTCAACGGCTTCTCTCTTAAAGCTTTCCCAATTGCCGTTTGCTATCGCCTCACGGATCTGCTCCATAAGGCGGTTGTAGAAATAAAGGTTGTGGTACACGCAAAGGCGCATAGCCAAAAGCTCGCGCGCTTTGAACAGATGGCGGATGTACGCGCGCGAATAGGTGCGGCACACCTCACAATCACAATGCGGGTCTATGGGCAGCGGGTCTTTAAGAAATTTGTTGTTGTTAAGGTTAAGCATCCCATCGTGCGTAAACACGTTGCCGTGCCGCGCATTGCGGGAGGGCATAACGCAATCAAAAAAGTCCACACCGCGGTCAACCGCTTCAAGTATATTGATAGGCGTACCCACGCCCATAAGGTAACGTGGACGATCCGTAGGCATATACGGCTCCACCGCCTCTATAATGCGGTACATCTCGTCCGCACTTTCACCTACCGCAAGCCCGCCTATTGCGTAGCCGGGCAGATCCAGCTCCCGTATCGCCTTCATGTGCTCGATACGCAAATCCTCGTAGATACCGCCTTGGTTTATACCCCAAAGCAGTTGGTTTTTGTTTATCGTTTCTTCCTTGGCGTTAAGGCGCGCCATCTCGTCCCTGCAACGGTACAGCCAACGCGTTGTACGGCGGCAGGATTTGGCAATATAGTCCTTTTCCGCTGTGGAAACACAGCACTCGTCAAACGCCATTGCGATAGTAGAGGCTATCTTGGATTGTATCTGCATACTTTCCTCAGGCCCCATAAATATGCGCGCCCCGTCAAAGTGGGAGGCAAAGGTAACGCCCTCCTCCTTTATATTGCGTAAAGCGGCAAGCGAAAATACCTGAAATCCGCCGCTATCCGTAAGCACGGGCTTATCCCAATTGAAAAACTTGTGTATACCGCCAAGCTCGTATATTATATCCTCGCCCGGACGAACGTGCAGATGGTAGGTGTTGCTAAGCTCCACCTGACAGCGTATCTGCTTAAGGTCCGTGGTGGAAATACCGCCCTTTATAGCGGCAGAGGTACCAACATTCATAAACACGGGCGTTTGTATATCGCCGTGTACCGTGGAAAAGGTGCCAAGCCTTGCTTTCCCGCTGGTTTTATGTAGAGTGAATTTTGCCATACGCTCTCCTTACCTTATCTGTCAAACCACTTATCCGCCTCACGCTTGGTGAAAACCTTTGCAACGGGGCGCCCGTGCGGACAGTATTTTATGCTTCCGTCCTTAAACAAACGGTTTATTATCCATATATTATCGTGCGCTTCGCTGTGTACGCCTGCTTTAAGCGCCGCCTTGCACGCCATTGTAAACAGCGCACGGTCGCACCGTTCCTCAAACGGAAGTGCTCCGCCTGCGGATAGGCTTGCCGCAAACTGCTCCAACAGCGGAGCAATGTCGTTTTCGTTCCTTAACGCGGTTGGCAACGAGCGCACCGCAAGGCTATTATCCCCAAAATCGTCGATATCAAAGCCCAAGGAATACAAATAATCCCTATTTTGCAGGATAAGCTGTGCATCCTCCTCCGCAAGCGGCACTATAACCGGCACAAGCAAGGCTTGGCTTTCTGCCGTGGTGCTTTTGCGAAGCTGTTCGTACAGTATGCGCTCGTGTGCGGCGTGCTTATCTATTATATAAAGTGCTTCCTTCGTTTCCGCTATTATGTATGCATCAAACGCCTCGCCCACGTAGCGGTGGCTTGGTGCTTTTTCTATTTCCGCCTGTGCAAAAACCTCCGTAAGCTTGGGAGATGCAAAGGACAAGGCTTCTTCCTTCTTAACCTCTGCCCTTGCGGGCGCGGGGATTATTATTTCGGGCATAGCTTCGGCTTCGTTGCTTGGCGCAAAATCGCTTGCCTTAAACAACGCCGCGCTTTGCTTCATCAGCGGTATCTCAGGCTTTTCCTCAAACAAGGGTGCCTTAAACGCCGCTTTTGGCTTTTCCGCAGGCTTGGATATCAATATATCGCTTTCATCCCCCGTAAACGCATCCGTTCTTTGCAAAGCAGAGCGCACGGCGTAGTAAACCGCCTCGTATACCAAACGCTCGTTTGCAAA
Source organism: Eubacteriales bacterium (assembly GCA_045592105.1). Lineage (GTDB taxonomy): Bacteria > Bacillota > Clostridia > Oscillospirales > CAG-382 > SIG636. The sequence continues at coordinate 4,847 of JAZNUB010000061.1, forward strand.
TTTAATCTCCGTTTTTGCGGGGTGCACGTTTACGTCCACAAACTTTGGCGGCACGGTTATAAACAGCACCGATGCGGGATAGCGGTCATGCGGGATGTAGCTTTTAAACGCTTCCTTTAATGCCGCCTGCACGATTTTGGAAACAACGTATCTTCCGTTCACAAAACTGCTTTGCGCCGTGCTTTTGCCTTTTGCGGCATCGGGTGCGGACACAAATCCGTGCACGCTAACCTCCTCCGCCTCACCGTCCACGGCTATAAGCCCCTTGGCAAAAACGCTTCCAAACGCATCCGCCACGGCACCTTTAAGGTCACCGTTCCCTGTGGTGGCAATCTTCTCTTCACCGTCCGAGGTAAAGCGGATAGCTATTTGCGGGTTTGCAACCGCCAATTTTTCCACAACGGCACGGCACGCCGCCGCTTCCGTTGCATCGCGCTTTAAAAATTTTCTGCGCGCGGGCGTGTTGTAAAACAAGCCCTCTACAAGCACGGTAGTCCCCTCAGGGCAACCTACCTCCTCAACGGTAACACCGTTTTCGTCGCTTGTTAATATGTTGCCAAAATCGTTCCCCTTTTGTCTGGAGATGATGCTAAGCTTCGATACCGCCGCTATCGCCGCAAGCGCCTCGCCGCGGAAGCCAAGCGTTAAAACCCCGTCTATATCCGCGCCGCTTTTTATTTTGCTTGTTGCGTGGCGCAAAAGGGCTTTAGGCAGGTCGTTTACAGAGATACCACAGCCGTTATCGCTAACGCGGATAAGCGTTACGCCGCCGTTCTTTATCTCTGCGCTTATGCTTGTTGCACCTGCATCTATTGCGTTTTCCAAAAGCTCTTTAAGCGCGGCGGCAGGTCTTTCCACCACCTCGCCCGCGGCTATCATATTTGCGCTTTGCGCATCCAGAACGTTTATTATATCCATCTTTAAAGCTCCGCTTTCTTTTTAAGCTCGTACAAAAGCCCCATTGCCTCTATCGGTGTAAGCGTATTTATGTCCGTTTGGCGAAGCTTTTCCGCTATCTCCGCCTCCGCCATAGAAGCAAAGCTTATATTGTCCTCCTGCACAGGGGACACCCTTGCTTCCTTTGGCTTTGCACCCTCAAGGCTTTTTAAGACCGCTTTCGCGCGTGCAACCACCTCGTCCGGCACGCCCGCAAGCTTTGCTACCTCTATACCGTAGCTGTCATCCGTTGCGCCGCGCACTATCTTCCGCAGGAACACAACCCCGTCCCCACGCTTCTTAGCCGCCACGTTGTAGTTTACAACGCCGTTTATCTCCCCCTCAAGCGCGGTAAGCTCGTGGTAGTGCGTTGCAAACAGCGTTTTTGCGCCTATGCGCTTAACGGTGTATTCAAGTGCGGCGCGCGCTATGCTCATACCGTCGTAGGTAGAGGTGCCGCGCCCTATCTCGTCGTATATAATAAGGCTTTTCCTCGTTGCGTTTTTAAGTATCGCGGCAAGCTCCGTCATCTCTATCATAAAAGTAGAGCTGCCAGTTGCAAGGTCATCCGAAGCGCCAACGCGGGTAAACACCCTGTCCACTATCCCTATCCGTGCCGACCTTGCAGGTACAAACGAGCCTATCTGCGCCATTATCACTATCAAAGCGGTCTGCCGCATATAGGTGGATTTACCTGCCATATTTGGGCCCGTTATAAGGGAAAGACGGTTGCTATCCGTATTTAAAAACGTATCGTTTGGAACGAAGAACGCATCCCCCATAAACTTTTCAACAACGGGGTGGCGCCCATCCTTTACGTCTATAACCTCGCTGTCATCCACTTCGGGGCGTGTGTAGCCGTTTTCCGAAGCAAGGGTGGAGAGGGAATAGAACACGTCCGCTTCCGCTATTGCCGCCGCGGTTTGCTGTATACGCGGTATACGCTCTATTATGTAGCTGCGCAAGGCACAGAAAAGGTCGTATTCCAAAGCCGTAACCTTGTCCTTTGCGCCTATAACGCGGCTTTCCATATCCTTTAGCGCGGGCGTTACAAAGCGCTCGCAATTAACAAGCGTTTGGCGGCGTATGTAATGCTCCGGCACGCTGTCACAAAACGATTTGGAAACCTCTATGTAGTACCCAAACACCTTGTTGTAGCCTACCTTAAGCGTGCGTATACCCGTGCTTTGCTTTTCCTCTGCTTCTATGCGTGATATCCATTCGCGCCCATCGGTCATCATAGCGCGCAGCTCATCAACGGAAGCGTTCGCTCCCGCTTTGATAATGCCGCCCTCACGCAAGGTTATGGGTGGGTCCTCCGCTATGGTAGAAGCTATGCTTTCGCCTATATCCGAAAGCTCGTCTATACTATCGCAAAGCCCCTTTAGCGTTTCGCACTTGTATACCAACAGCGCGGCTTTTATAGCGGGCAAACGGCTTATGGAAGCCTCAAGCGCTTTAAGGTCTCGCGCGTTTGCGCTTCCGTACACAAGGCGCGTTGTGATACGCTCCATATCCACTATACCGCGCAAAAGCTCCTTAAGCTCCTGCCTGCCGCCCTTGTCCTCCTTAAGCTCCGCAACCGCGGCAAGGCGCGCGTTTATCGCACGTGAGGAAAGAAGCGGCTTTAAAACCCATTGCTTTAAAAGCCTTGCGCCCATACCCGTGCAGGTTTTATCAAGCACCCACAGCAAGCTACCGCGCTTTTCACCCGTGCGCATAGCCTCGCTTATCTCTAAATTACGCAGGCTAAACGCATCCAAGTGCATAAACGCGCCGGATTTGTAGTATTTAACGGGCTTTATATAGCCTATATCCGTTTTTTGCGTGCCTTTGATGTAGCTTATAAGCCGCGCCACTGCCTTCTCAGCCAAATCGCTTGTAAGAACGCCTGCCGATGCCGCCGTGTACTGTGTTGGCTGTTCGTTTTCCTCCGTGCTGATAAGCACGCGGAATTTGTTGAAACAAGCCACGGCATCATCGGGCGCGTTTTCGGGCAGAACAGCCTCTGCGGGGGAGAACGCCGCAAGCTCCGCATACAGCGCGGCGGCTTTGTCCTCTCCCATAAGCTCGGTTGCAAACACCTCACCCGTGGAGATATCGGCAAACGCCAAGCCGTAGCCCAAGGCATCAGCGGAGAAGGAAGCAAGATAGTTGTTGCTTTCGTCCTTTAAAAAGCCGCCCTCCGTTACCGTGCCGGGGCTAACGATACGCACAACACCGCGTTTAACAAGCCCTTTGGTTGTTGCAGGGTCCTCAAGCTGTTCACATATCGCAACGCGAAAGCCCTTGCTTATAAGCTTTGTAAGATATCCGTCCACAGCATGGTGCGGCACGCCGCACATAGGCGCACGCTGACCGTCCCCACTGTCACGCGCGGTAAGCACAAGTTGAAGCTGTTCCGAAACGATTTTTGCGTCATCAAAAAACAGCTCGTAAAAATCGCCCAAGCGGAACATCAAAAGACAGCCGGGATTTTCTTCTTTTATTTGCAGATATTGCTGCATCATTGGTGACAAAGCCATACGCTCTGCCTCCTTTTATCAAAAATTAGTGGCAACCGTGGCAGCTGTGGCAGTCACCGCTGCAGCCCTCTCCGCTGTCGGGCACGATATAGGACATAAGTGCCTTGTTTATATCGTTAAGCAGCTCGTTAAGCTTGTTTTCTGCAACGGCAAGCCTTTTCATGCTTTCAGCCGCCATAATCTTTTCGTAAAGCACCTTAACGCGGCTTTCTATGCTTTCGATAAGCACGTTGTCCTGCTCCTCTTTAAGCTGCTGCTCCTCAAGAAGCATACGCTGAACGTTGTATTCGCTTACTGCACCTGTTATATCAGTGTCCTCCATATAAGCCTTTCTTGCCTCGGTGTATTCAACAACAACGGGCTCGTTTTGTAGTGCCTGACCAAAATTATCAAGCAAGGTTTGCAAATAGTTATCCATGGTTTTTATATTCCTTTCGTTATTTAATACTTATTCGGTTGCTATACCCGTTAGGGTATAAGCCTGCGTTTCGGTAACGCGCACGTTTATAAATTCGCCTGCGGCGGCGTGGCTTTCGCTCATCCCCTCGGGCAGGGTGAAGGTGATGATCTTATTATGCCCCGTTCTGCCCGTATATGTACCGTTTTCGCCGCCATCGCTTAGAACTTTAAGGGTTTTGCCCAAGAAACGCGCGTTTAGCGCTTGCGCCTTGTTGTTTTCCAGCTCGGAAAGGCGGGCAAAGCGCGCGGTTTTAACCTCGTGCGGGATCTGCTCCATCTTCGCGGCGGGCGTGCCCGTGCGCGGCGAGTACACAAACGCAAACAGCATATCAAAGCCAACCGCGTCCACAGCCTTTAGCGTGTTTTCAAACTCCTCCTCCGTTTCCGTGGGGAAGCCGCAGATTATATCGCTGGATAGCGCAACAAGCGGTATCTTTTCCTTTATATAAGCCGCCTTTTCCATATACTGCTCCACCGTGTAGCGGCGGTTCATCATCTCAAGTATACGGTTATCGCCCGATTGCATCGGCAGGTGAAAATGCGGCGCTATTTTAGGGCTTGAAGCCATAACGTCCACAAGCTCCTTGGAGGCATCCTTCGGGTGCGAGGTCATAAACCTAAGCCTGTAATCCCCGTCAAACTCCGCCGCCTTGGCAAGCAGCTTTGGGAAGCTTATATCGCCCTTGTAGGAGTTAACGTTTTGCCCCAGCAGGGTTATATCCTTGTAGCCGCTTTTAACAAGCGCCTCTATTTCTGCCAAAACGTCCTCACTTCTTCTGCTTCTCTCGCGCCCGCGCACGTACGGCACCACGCAGTAGGAGCAGAAGTTGTTGCACCCGTACATTACAGGCACCCACGCTTTATACGCGCTCTCACGCAGGGAGGGCACACCCTCTGCCACGGTACCGAAGCTATCGTGCGGGAGCTTGCTAACGTATACGCCGTGCTTTGTTCCCGTTAGCGCGTTATGCACCATTTCGGGCAGGGTGTGCAGCTTGTCCGTACCGAACAGGATATCCACGTAAGGGTAGCTTTTAAGAAGCTGTGTACGCCTATGCTCCTGCTCTATCATACAGCCGCAGACAGCGGTTATAACCGTTTTGTCCTTTTCCTTTATCTTGCGTAGCGCACCTGCCTTTGAAAGCACCTTAAGCTCCGCATGCTCTCTTATGGCGCAGGTGTTGAATATTATAAGCTGTGCCTCCTCAAGACAAGAGGCCTTGGTATAGCCCATAAGCGAAGCAAGCCCCAGCATCCTTTCGCTGTCCGCCTCGTTTTGCTGACAGCCGAAGGTGGAAACAAAAACCTTTTTTCCGCCGCCGTTTATAAGGCGCACCTTTTCGGCTATATTAAGCTGGCGCTGTATTTCCTCGTTTGGTACAAAAACATCCTTTAGCATATTAAACCTTTCAAAATGCGGTTGCAACCGCGTTTAGTGATTTTTTAAGACCTTCGTTAAAAATGGGGCTTTCGGGGTTAAAGCTGTTAAAGCCAACACCGCCAAGTGCGGTTGTGGAGTGGATATACAGCCCATCGCCTATGTAAATTGCAACGTGGCCGGGGAAGAACAGCAAATCCCCCTCCTTTGCCTGATTAAGCTCTATTATGCGAAGCGAGGGCGAACGGTCAACGTGCGCGTCCCTATAAACGTGGATACCGTTCATGTAGTAGGACATAAACGCAAGCCCGCTGCAATCAAGCCCCGCCGCGGTTTTGCCGCCCCAACGGTAGCCTGTGCCAAGAAAGAGCCTTGCCGTGTCCGTAATATCGCGGCGAAGCGTTGCTTCATCACGCTGTCTGCTTAAATAATCTATGGTAACAAGGTTCTTGCGATGCAGGTAAAACAGCTTACCGTCGGTGGTTTCAACAGCGGCATAACGCTCCGTTCCGCCCTCCTCCAGCACCCTTACCTTACTGCCTCGCGGCAGATCCAACGCGGCACGGCGGCAATTCTTCGGCTCCCAAAGCATATCGCCAAAGGCACTTGTTACAACGTGGGTAGGCGCATATTCCGCATCGGTTAAACAGCTGCAGGGCGCCCAGCCCTTATAGTCGTATTCCGTGTGCAACAGATAAAACCCGTCCTTTTCCTCCAAAACCTCTGCTTTTTGACCGAAAAACGCTTCGTCCAAGTATTCGGTTGTACTGTCCGCTTCCCTATATATGGGGCAGATAGGCTTACATACCGTATAGTTCATAAAGCCGTTCCTTTCAAAAAATAACAAAATTTGCTTTGTTTATAAGCGATAAAAACGCATAATCTATAAGTGCCGCTTTTGCGCGGAAAAACTGTTTGATTTAGGAATTGATGTGTTTTGAAAATGTTAAAAAAACTGTTGCTTTTGCTTATTGTTGCGGCGGTACTGATGCCATCACAGGTTAGCGCGGCACAAGCACAAAGCTGGTATTTTAAGGCTACCGAAAAGGGCAACCAGCCCATAGTTTTCGGCGGTAACAAAATGCCCGACAAATACGGAACTATCTATATGGGCAACCCCAACGAAAAGGTTATGTACCTTACCTTCGATGCGGGCTACGGCTGTGAAAGCCTTGATAAGATACTAACGGTGCTAAAGGAGCAGGAGGTAAAAGCAAGCTTTTTTATCCTGCCTGCGATGATAAAGTACGCACTGCCAACGGTACAGCGTATGGCAGAGGACGGGCACCTGATAGCTAACCACAGCTACAGCCACAAAAATATGGCGCATATAAACGATATTGAAACGTTCCGCAAGGAGCTTACCGATTTGGAAGACTACTATCGGGAAGCCACGGGGCTTGAGATGGCAAAGTATTTCCGCCCGCCAGAAGGCTCGTTTACGGAGCAAACGCTTTCGTTTTGCGCCACCCTTGGGTATACACCTGTGTTTTGGTCCTTTGCTTATGCGGATTGGGACAACGGAAAACAGCCCGATACCGAGGGCGCAAAACGTAAAATCCTTGATAACGCACACAACGGGGAGGTAATGCTGCTGCACCCCAACTCCGAAACGAACGCAAGCGTTCTTAGCGACGTGCTAACAGAGCTTAAAGCGCAGGGCTACAGCTTCCGCACGCTTGAGGAGTTTGATAAGCCCGCGATATCCACGCCTCTTACAGAGCAAGGGAAAAGCCAAAAGCTTTTGTATGCAAACAACCCCGAAAAGCCTGATTGTATAGCGTTAAGCTTTGATGACGGCCCGCACGCAACCTTAACGGACGAGATACTTGATATCCTTAAGGAGTATGGCGTTAAGGCAACGTTTTTTATGATAGGTGAAAATGCCGCCGCCCACCCCGACACGGTGCGCCGTGTTATAGAGGAGGGGCACGAGATAGGCAACCACACCTACAGCCACAAAAAGGCAAGCACGCTTACAAGCGATATGCTAAAGCAGGAGCTTGGCAAATCCGATGCGTTTTTTGAAGAGCAGTTTAGCTATAAGCCAACCTTGTTCCGCCCGCCTGCGGGCGATATAGGCGAAAAAACGCTTGAAACCGTGAATGAGCTTGGATATACCTGCGTTTTGTGGGCTTGGCGTGTGGACACAAGGGATTGGGCTTCTCCATCTGTTGATCAGGTGGTAAGCACGGTTACAAACAACGTGCGCGGCGGAGATATAATCCTTTTTCACGATTATATCGTTGGCAAAAGCCCAACGCCCAGCGCACTTAGAGTGCTGCTTCCGTATCTAACGGAAAAATACACGATAGTAACCGTTTCGGAGCTGTTGGCTTAAACTATAGGCCTTTCGGCGCCCAAAGCGGCAAGGCCTGAGCAACCCATTAAGCGCTTTATCTTTGCACTGTCACATTTGTAGCTTAATACGCCCGCAAAAACGTATTCGCCCTCCGGGCGGCGAAGCACAGCAATATCGTTATAAACGTCCGGTATGCTTCCGCTTTTGCCGTAGTATTCGATATCGGGGTCGTATATGTAGCGAACTATGCGCTCTACCCCCTTGTGGCGGCGCATTATATCGCGCCCAATCGGGTGCGCTATAACGAAACGCATTGCCTTCAAGCAGTCGTCAAGAGAAACAAAGTTGTCCTCCCCGCGCTCAGCGGCTTTATAATCCAGCATTTTTCTTCCAAAAACCGTTTGCTTTGTTCCAAGCACGTTTTTGCAAAAGGAATTCAACGCGTCAAAGCCCGCATCGGCAAACAAAGCGTTTGTAGCGCTGTTATCGGAAAAGCTCATCATATATATCAAAAGCTCTCTAACGGTGGCTTTGGTAAGCTTTAGCTCCGTCATTATACTCGTGCCTATAAGGGCTTTGCGCGGTATTTCTATTTCACGCTCAAGGTCGCCCCCAACCGCAAGGTAGTATGCAAGCACGAAGGTTTTTATTACGCTTGCGCTCTTAAAGGGGCGGCTTGCGTTGTGGCTGTACATAGCCTCGCGCCCTTCCTCCAGCGGGCAGATAAGCACGCCGTTTGTATCGTCAAAGTATTTTTGTAATTCCAAGGCCTTCTCCCCCTGTATGTATATCTATGTTCTTGCCTTCGTATTTTGTGAACGATTCAATCGTGTAGGTCTTGCAAAGATACGGCGGGTCAAGATCCAAACACTTAATCCCCGTTGCCGCGGCAAAGTGCACCGCCGCAGTTACACTTACAGGCCCCTCCATCATACAGCCCAGCATACATTCTATGCCGTGCTCGGCAGCCGTTTTGTGAATCTTTAGCCCCTCGTATATACCGCCGCACTTCATCAGCTTTATGTTCACCATATCACAGCCGCCCATTTTTATAAGACGCTCTGCATCGGCAGGCGAAAAGATGCTTTCGTCCGCCAAAACGCGAAACGGTATAGCGCGCGTTACCGCAACCATCCCTTCCAAATCGGTGTACGGCACAGGCTGTTCAACCAGCTCTATGTTCATACCCATATCCTCCGCGGCGGAGCATATATATATCGCATCGTCCACAGACCACGCCTGGTTAGCATCCAGCCTAACGGAAACGCTTCCGCAAAGCACTGTGGAGAGGGCTTTCAGCCTTTCCACATCCGTTTCTTTGGGGCCGCCAAGCTTTACCTTTATAGCGGTAAACCCGTTTGCAAGGTGGGTTTTCGCCTCGCTTACCATAGCATCGGGCGCGCCCAAGCTAACCGTAGCATCGGTTTCCAAATGCTTGCTTTCCGTGCCGCCCCCAAGATACTCGTAAAGCGGCTTGCCGCTTTCCTTTGCAAGCAGGTCGTAAATCGCAAGGTCTACCGCCGCCTTGGGGCTGGAGTTGTGAAACAGCGCGCTTTGCACTGCGGGCAGAAGCTCCTCACTAAGCTCCGCACCCAAAAGCAGGGGCTTATAAACCTCTTCTATCGCGTACAGGATAGAGCCCACCGTGTCCCCCGTTATAACGGGCGTGGGCGCGCAAGCACCGTAGCCTACCTTGCCCGTATCCGTTGTTAGCTTAACCACATAGTCCCTAATAACCTCTATACGGCGCTTTGAAGTAACAAACGGTTGCTTTAACGGAATGTCCTCTTGTATTAGCTGTATATCTGTAATTTTCAAAGGGCAAACGCCTCCCTGTACTTATTCAGTATATTATACACCTAATCACGAAAAAATGCAATATAAAAAACGGCTTTCCTTACAATATATTGCGAAGGCTTAGCTTTTCCTCCTCGCGCCATTCGTTAAGCTCGTTTACCGCCTCCGTAAGATAGCGGTTCATCTGTTCGCTGTTGTCCTCACGGCAGTAGTAATAGGCGGCGTTAAGCATATCAACAAGCGCGTTTATTTTGCTTTTTCGCAACGATATATGCAAAAACAGCCGCTTGTCCTCTACAAGCTTTATGCTTTGCTTTATCATAATAGCCTTTTCCGTGCTTGGTGTGCCGATACATTCAGCCGCCGCCTCGTACAGCTTTTGCGCTTCCTTCTGCCAATACTTGCCGTATATCGCCGTGCCGCTTATTATAAGCGCAAGCGTTATTACGGAAATAACAAACCCTCTCATAGCTCCTCCTTAGTTTCCGCTTTTGCCTTCGTATTTTATGTTTCCGCCGTCGTCCACCGTTAGGTACAACAGCTCGTTTAGGTTAAGCTTCTGCTTCTTTAGCTGTCCGTTTAGCCATTGCAGGCTTTTTCCGCTGTCCTCCAGCGCGCGCTTTTGCAGCTTACCGTCCACCACAACAACGTGTGAAACGCCGCCCTTTTCCGCAGGGATAACGCTAAGCGCACCCGTTTGCTCCAATATAACGTAGCCTACCTCCTCCATACCGCACAGCCCGAAGGAGCGTATTGCCGCAAACAGCTCGTCAGTACTAACGCGTGCCTTGGTCAGGTTCTTCTCCAGCACTTTGCCTTTTGATACAAGTATCAGCGATTGCCCCTCTGCAACGCGCCTAAAGGCAGGCACCTTCCTGCACAGAAACGCGCCTATAACCTCCAAGCACGCAAGCGTTGCAACGCCCACAAGCCCGTGTACGAAGGGGATATCCGCATCCGCTATCGGAAGCACCGCCAGCTCCGACAGCATCACCGCCGAAACGAACTCCGATAGCTGTATCTCGCCTATCTGCCGCTTGCCCATAAGCCGCATGCTTGTGCTGAGAACCAAGAAAAAAATAATGGTGCGTATCAGTATAACGGTCAATAAAAACAACTCCTTTTTCCTATGTTTCCGCAAAATTCGGAATTTTATGCCAAACGCGTAAAAAAAGCGTGACAAAGCGGAATGTGTGTGTTATAATAGCAATGATTAGATAGAATGGTGGGTTTTTATGGCACAAAAAAGACAGCGTGATTTCGCCTTTGAGGAAAGGGAAGACCTTATTGCGGGCAGAAACGCGGTAAGAGAGCTTTTGAAAAGCAAAAAAACGATAGATAAGCTATACATTTTGAAGGGTCAAAGGGAAGGGCTTTTAAGCGTTATTTACGCAGAAGCGGTGGCAAACGGAGTGCCCGTTGCCGAAACGGATCGTGCCGCGCTTGACCGTATGGCGCCTAACAATCAGGGCGTTATAGCGCAGATACCCGAAAGGGAGTATGCAAGCCTTGAGGATATATTGCAGAACGCAAGAAGCAAAAACCAATCTCCGTTTATCGTTATAGCGGATTGTGTTAGTGACCCGCATAATTTGGGTGCGATAATCCGCACGGCGGAGTGTGCGGGCTGCCACGGTGTTATAATACCCAAACGCCGTGCCGCGCTTCTTACACCTGCGGCGGTAAAGGCATCCGCAGGCGCGGTGGAGCATATGCCCGTTTGCAAGGTGGCAAACCTTTCCAATGCTATGGAGTATCTTAAGCAAAACGGCGTTTGGATATACGCGCTTGAGGCGGATGGTGAGCCGTACAGCGGCTTGCGCTATGACGGTGGCGTTGCTTTCGTTCTGGGTAGTGAGGGTAACGGTGTATCGCGCCTTGTAAGAGAAAACAGCGATTTCGTTATCAGTATCCCTATGTACGGAAGGCTTAACTCGCTTAATGTTTCCACAGCGGCGGCGGTGGTGTTGTTTGAAGCCGCCAAGCATCGCAACTAAACGCTTAATAACACAAAAGGGGTGTTAAGATGGCTGAAGAAAAAAGAAATAACAGCATACTTGATATAAATAGCATCTTGAACGCCGCGGCAGATGATACGGAAAAGCGCCGCGGTGTGTCCGTGCCCGATTTTGGTGCCAGGGCGGAGGCGGAGATAGCCGCCGAAAAGGCAAAGCATGAGAGGGCGGCAGTACCCGAGGTTGTAACCGAGGAGCAAGAGGTTATTAACGAATACAGCGATAAAAGCAAGGTGGACCCTAAGGCAAGCACCAAGCGCTTGAAGGAGCTGTTGGCGGCACATTCCGCTGAGGACAGCGCGCTGCTTAGCTACTTTTCCGATGAGAAGCCGCGCGCAGGCAAGCGTGTGGACGATATATACGCTATACTTGACGGTAAGGAGGCTGCTGTGGCGGCTGACAACGAGGAGGGCGGCAGGCTTTCGGACGAGGTGCCTGAGAGGGAAACCTTCGTGCAGGAAAAGCTTTTCAGCCTTGGGGACACGGTGCAGCTTGAAGAGCTTCCGCTTGACAGCGGCGAGAAGGCAACCTTTGATGCGGATTTTGCCGCACTAAGTGACAAGATAAACAGCGGCGAGATACGCATAGAGCCTGAGGAAAACGAGGATCAGATAACGCTTGGTATAGATGACGAGGCACAGCCCTTAGCCACCGCAGATGCGGACAACGAGAAGGACAAAAAGCTTCGCATGATATTCGATATGATGGAGGAGGGCGAAGCTCCCCCACCAAAGCCTGAGGATCTGGACGGTAGTGCTATGTTCAAACGTGCCTCCTCGGCTAAGAAGGCTAAAAAGCACCGCGACAAGCAGAAGAAAGAGGAAGCCGCGGCGTTTGAGTATACGGACCGCGCACAGAATACGGAGATAGCCGCTATGCTGTCCCGCGCGGTGGCAATAAGCCGCTTTAAGTTCATAGGCGTGCTTTTGATAACCGTTGCCATACTGTTTTTGGAAACTAAAACCTACTCCTCGGACGTAACTCCGTATTTAAGACCCGGCAGATACGGTATAATATACATCCTTGCGGATTTACAGCTTTTGTTCTTTATCGTAATGATAATGTCGCAAAGCGTTATAAACGGGCTGAAGGCGTTTAAGGGCTTTAAGCTCACGGCGGATAGTGTTTTGGCGGCTTCTATGATAGCCTGTACTGCGCTGTGCCTTGTAAGTGCTTTTGCAGACCCCACAAGGCTTGATTTAAGGCTTTACAACCTCGTGGCCGCGTCGGCGGCAACGGTGCTGGCGCTGATAAGGCATTTGCAATGCAAAAAAGACCTTTACTGCTTCTGCACGGTTGCTTCCAAGAAAGCAAAGTTTACCGCAAACGCGCTTTCGGGCAACACGGGTGAGGCGGGCGAGTTTTACAAGTATCTGCTTGAAAGCAGTGAGCTTTACACGGTTAAAAAGGCGTCGTTTGTATCGGGATTCTTCGGTAGAGTGAACCGCAGGCCGGAAAGCGAGGATATATTTAACTTCCTGCTTCCCGCAAATTTCGTTGCCTCGGTTGCGTTGTTCCTTGCTTCTTACCTTATAAACGGCCAGCTTTATTATGCGTTTTCGTCTGCGGTATTGCTGTTCTGTACGGCAACTCCGCTTACCTCCTTTATTATGATAAGCCTGCCCGTTATAGCTGCAAACATCTCCGCTAAACGCCACGGTGCCGCGTTTGTCGGTAACGCCGTTGCAGAGGAGTACGCGGATGCGGCTGTGCTTTCCTTTGCGGATACAGAGGCGTTTTTGCCGCATTTGGTTAGCATAACAAGCATTAAAACCTACGGCAGCTACCCCATAGACAAGCTTGTTACAAGGCTTGGTATGCTGTTTGATTATATCGAGGGCCCGCTTAAAACCGTTACAGCCAAGATGCTGGATAATATTCCGAAGCCGGACAGTATCAGGCTTATAGATTCTGCGGCAGACGGGCTTTATATAGCAATGGATGGCTGTGATTATTACTTAGGTAAGCGTAGCTATATGCGCCATTGCAGGCTGGATGCACCCGTTGACGAAACGGACGAGGTTTATTCTAAAAACGTAGGCTCCGTTATGTATATGGCGATAAACGATGCCGTTGTTGCTAAAATATACGTTAAGTACGGCATCAGCGGTGAGTTTGACGAGCTGCTTCGCAGTATGCACAAGGCAGGTGTTTGCGTTGGTATAAAAACGCTTGACCCCAATATAAACAACGAGCTTTTGCAAAAGAACATCAAATACAAGCAATGCCCCGTTGCCGTGCTTAAAGGAGGCAGACCTGAGGAGATGAACGCAACCGAGGATAAGATAGACAGCGGTATAGTTTCCACCTCGTCCTTGCACGCGTTCTTAAAGATGTTTATTCTGTGTGACCGTGCGCGCCACGCAACCAAAAGCAACGTTATTATAAACATTGCCGCTATGGTGGTGGCTATGTTTGCGGTTTTCTTCCTCTCGCTAACAGGGGAGGCGCAGGCATACGGTAGCTTAACCGTGATGCTGTTCCAGCTTTTGTGGCTGCTTCCCTCCATTGTTATGTCGTTCCTTTTGTAGGCGTTTTGTGCAAAATCAACAAAAGCGAAGCTGATAATTTTACACTCTGCAAAAAAGTTATTATCAAAAGCCTATTGAATAATTTTTGCGAATATTTTATAATAGATACAACTGTCAAGCTATATACTTGGCGGTTAATGGCGTTATTTTAAGTAAAAAAAGAATATTTATATATTTCGGAGGAAAAACAACGTGGCAAAATATCAATCCAATTCTATTAAAAACATTGCCCTTTTGGGTCACAGTGGGGACGGTAAGACCGCTCTCGCAGAAGCTATGCTTTTACTCGCCGGCGCTATTGACAGAATAGGCGGCAACTTGGACTTTGATCCTGAGGAAAAGAAGCGTGGCAGCTCTATCGCAGCAAGCCTTGCAGCTTTCGATTGGAAGGGCAAGAAGATAAATCTTTTGGACACCCCCGGTTACTTTGACTTTGCGGGTGAAGTTAAGCAGGCACTTCGTGCGGCTGATACCGCTGTGTTGGTTGTTGACGGTAAGAGCGGCCTTAAGGTTGGTACCGAGCTTGCTTGGGACTATGCTGACGGTATGCCCAAGTGCTTCTTCGTAAACAAAACCGATGACGAAAACGCTAATTTTGATAACGTGCTTGCAGGTCTTAAGGACCAGTTTGGCAACAAGGTTTGCCCCATCTTCGTTCCCTACGAGGGCGAAGGTAAGGCTAAGACCTTCTGCAACCTTATAACGGGCGAGGCTTTTGAGTACGACGCTAAGGGCAACGCTAAGAAGGTTAGCGTTGATATGTCCAAGTTTGACGGCGTTAAGGAAGAGCTTATGGAAGCCCTTGCCGAAACCGATGACGACCTTATGGAAAAGTTCCTTGAGGAAATGGAGCTTACCGATGACGAAATGCTTGTAGCCCTTAAGAAGGGTCTTGCAAACGGCATAGTTAGCCCTGTATTTGCAGGCTCTGCCGCTACCCTTGCAGGCGTTACCAGCTTCCTTGATATAATAGCAGAGTTCTTTATGTCCGCTTCCGAAAAGACCGCTGATGGTGACGTTAAGCTTGATGCAAACGGCGATACCGCACTTCTTTGCTTCAAATCCGTTGCAGATGCTTTCGGTAAGAAGAGCTTCTTCCGCGTAATGAGCGGCAGCCTTAAGAAGGATACCGTTCTTAACAACCTCCGTTCCGAGCAGAGCGAGAAGATCGCAAGAATATACACCTGCGTTGGCGCTAAGGAAACCGAGGTTGACGATATCGCTTTCGGTGATATCGCATACACCACCAAGCTTGTTGCTACCAACACGGGTGACACTCTTGGCGGCAAGGCAGCTTTTGCTGAAACCGATTATCCTAAGCCCTACTACCGTCAGGCTATCGTTCCCAAGAGCAAGGGCGATGAGGACAAGATTTCTACCGGTATAGCAAAGCTTCTTGAGGAAGACCCCACGCTTAAATATGAAAACAACGCCGAAACAAAGCAGATGCTTCTTTCCGGCTTGGGCGATATACATCTTGACGTTGTTGCTTCCAAGCTTAAAACCCGTTACGGCGTTTCCATAGAGTATACAGAGCCCAAAACGGCATACAGAGAAACCATTAAGAAGACCATCCAAACAGACGGTAAGCATAAGAAGCAGTCCGGCGGTTCCGGTCAGTACGGTCACGTTAAGATAACCTTCTGCCGCGGCGAAGAAGAAGGCCTTACCTTCACTCAAAGCGTTGTTGGCGGTTCCGTTCCTAAGAACTACTATCCCGCAGTAGAAAAGGGCTTGCTTGAAGCTATGCAAAAGGGCGTTTTGGCAGGCTTCCCCGTAGTAAACCTTGCCGCAGATTTGTTTGACGGTTCTTACCACCCTGTTGACTCTAATGAAATTTCCTTTAAGCTTGCCGCAATCCTTGCATATAAGCAAACGATTAACGCTAACCCCGTAATTCTTGAGCCTGTTGGTGCGCTTCGCGTTCTTATCCCCACCTCCTACAGCGGCGATATAATGGGTGATGTTTCTAAGCGTCGCGGTAGAATCATGGGTATGGACGAAAGCAGCCGCAAGGGTTACACCGTTATCGAAGCGGAAATACCTTCTGCCGAAATGAACAACTACGCTATCCAGCTTCGCGCTATGACTCAGGGCCGCGGTAGCTATACCTTTGAATTTGTAAGATATGAAGAAGCTCCTTCCGATATAGCTAACAAGATTATTGAAGAAGCTAAGAAGGCAGAGGACTAATATTTCATTCCTACCAACCATCAGAAACGAGGGATCTCTATGCGTATCAAAAAATCAGCTTTGGCATTAATACTTTTATTTGCAGTTATTGCAAGCTTTGCCGCTTGTTCTGACGACACTACCGTTGATATACTTGATGCCGTGCCTGAGCTTGGCGTTAGTAAGGACGTTAGCGAGGAGCAGTCTGAGCCCGACCCGCTTCCTAAGGAAGGGCAAACTGCTATGCCTGTTGTTAGCCAGATATTCAACAGCAACCAAACAACCGTTGCAATACTCGGCACTTGTGAAGAGGGCGCAACCGTTACCGCCTCCATTGTTGGCGGCAGTAAATCCAGCGTTACCGCAAACGGCAAGGTTTTTGTTATTGAGTTGGACGTTGGCACCCGCTTGGACGCTAATATCCAGCTAACCGCAACCGCACCCGATAAGACCGAAAGTGACCCCAAGGTTGTTGTTAAGGGCTACAACGCTACTGCGGACGGTAACTTGGTTTACCCCACCGTTTTGGCGGACAAGGCTACTCTTTTCCTTGAATCCTCTTTGGCTATCCTTGGCGAGGATGCCGTGCGTGCAAACACTGCGGCAGATGCATTTACCACCAAGATAGAAGGCTATATCAATACGCTTAAAACTATGGGTGAAACAGAGCTTATATACGTTCTTATGCCCTCCAAGGCAAGCGGTATGAAGGATATGCTCCCTGAGGGTACAGAGGTTACTGAGGGTACAACGCTTTACGATCAGGCTGTTGCCGCTATCAACGCATCGGGCGCAACGCTTATTGATATGAAGGCTGTTATTGCCGAAGCAGAGCTTGAGGATTATCCGCTTTACTATCGCACCTACAGCGCGTGGAGCGAGTATGGCGCATACCTTACCTATGTTACGCTTATGAACCATATTGCAGAAAAATATCCTGATGCGGCACCCAAAGGGCTTGACCAGTTTGATATAAAAGAGGTTAAGGATGCGCTTGGCGGTGACCTTGCATATCACTTTGGGCTTAACAGAGAGCTTCTTAATGAAACCGTTTACGATTTCGTTCCTAAGTTTGATTTGGCAATCGGCAACAGCGCGCCTGAGGAGCTTGAGCTTGAAAAAACTTGGCTTATCAACGATATTAAGCAGTACGTTGCGGAGGACGATTATACGTTCTACAACAAGTATTTTGCTAACAAGCTTATTCATACAGACCCTGCTGTTACCCGTGTTGACGATACCTTTGGTTTCTACACAGGCAGAGAAAATCTTCCCACAGCGTTCTTCTACAGAGATGATGCAACGTTTGCCGCTGTTGATATGCTGGCTGAAAGATTTAACAACTGTTTGTTTGAAACTGCGGGTACCTATAACGTAAACGCAAGTAAGGCTTCTGATTACGCAGTAGAAGGCAAGAATAACGTGGACTATATTATTGTTATGGTTTCTGAGGAAAACTTGCCTACCCTTATCCCTAATAATGACTAACAGCGAAAGATTAAACGCTATAAAAAGCCTTGTGCCGCACGGCACAAGGCTTTTGGATATAGGAAGCGACCACGGCTTGCTTCCCTACGATTTGCTTGTTAGCCGCCATATAAGCTATGCTTTTGTAACCGACGTGAACGAAGGCCCGCTTCAGCACAGCCGTCTTCAGCTATCCCGCTTTTACAAGGAGGGCGGTGCGGCAAACGGAAGCAAGGTTGATTTTGCGCTTTCCGATGGTTTTTGCAAGGTGCCAAAAGGGGTTTACGACCTTGCCGCTATTTGCGGTATGGGCGGCGAGCTTATCGCGCGCATCATAGCGGAGGGCGGCGATAAAGCCAAATGCCCGCTTATATTACAGCCTATGACTATGTATGACAGGCTGCGTGCCTTTTTGTGGGATAACGGCTTCACTATCGAAAAAGAGCTGTACCCGCAGGAGGGGAAACGCACCTATCTCGTTATGCTTGTGCGTTATACGGGTGAGCAGGAGAGTTATACCGTGGCGGAAACCTATCTTGGCAAGCTATGCCCGCAAGAAGAGGGGTTTTACTCCTTTGCAAGGGCTGTTGCCGCTGCCGCAGAAAACCGCTTGAGGGGTGCGCTTCATAGCGATAACAACGATGCCGCAAAGCGCGAGCAAGCCATTATTGAGGCTGTGCAAACGCTTCTGAAGGCGTGATTTTACCCTAAATAATGTCAGGTCCATACAGCGCTTGCGTGAAATGCGTAAGCGCTTTATCTTTGTCGCGGTATATAGAGGAGCGCTCCTTGTGGTGCTTGCTCATCATACGCTCTGCCGCGTTTTTGCCGCCAAACACGTAAAACCCGTTAAGCAGGTCACGCTCGTAGTCCGAAAGCGGCTGCATACCGCGCTCTATGCAGGCAAGGTTTATTTCTATATTGCGGCGGCGCTGTTTTAATTCGTCACATAGGCATATAAGCTTTATAAGCCTATCCTCGTAGCGGTTAGCACCCGTTCCGCTTATAGGCGCACCGCCGGGCGCACTTGTTTTTACCGAAACCTTTGATTCCTCCAAAAGTGCAATTTCGTCCGTTATGTTAAGTATAGCCGCCTCCATACGTCTTTTGTTTTCCAAAAGCTGTGTGGAGAAAACACGAAAATCCATAATCCATCCTTTCCGTTTTAACCGCTTTTCTAAACGGCATCTAAAAACATTTGTTCTATAATATATCGCTGCGCTTCATTCCGAAGCGCATAAGATAGATGCACTGAAAGGTGCATTGGTATTTGTTGTGTGTTTTGCATTATAGAACAAATGTTCGTATTTGTCAATGCCGTTTAGCGTAAATTTGCAAAGTTTGGACGATTTAGCACGATTTGGTGCGTATAGCAAGAAAAAGGGGGCTGCATCAAATCGAATGATTTGATACAGCCCCCTCAAGCTGTAATGTGGATTTACCAATGCTATTTAGGTTTGCTATTATTCGCGGTTGCCCTTTAGTGCCACCACCATATCAACCCTGTCAACCTTTCTGCGTAGCAAGAAAAGGGATATGAAGTAGCTTGCAAGGATTATGCCAAGGCTTAATATAATTGAGCTTATGGCGATATGAGGCTCCAGCACCACGTTCATAAAAGGTATTGCAATAATGCTTAAAAAGCTTAAAGCTCCGTAACACAAGGGTACAGCCAAAGCAAAGCCGGTTACAACCAAAACGTGGTTTGTGCTTAGTATGATACGATTAATTTCGCCGTTTCGGTAGCCCAATACCTTAAGCATTGATATATTGGCTTTGTTTTCTTCAATCAGCATATTCACTATCAAATATACCGAAATAACGCCAAGCAAACAGCCGATAAATACCAGCCCGTATACAAAACCGTTTAGCGCGGTCATAGCCGTATCGAGAATATCTAGTATGCTTTGCGTATCGCTTGTGTATGCCAATTTACCTTCGGGTATAGCCAGCTCTTCGTTAGAGTAAACAACGTTGTAATAGTTTTCTTCTATCCCGATAAGCTTTTTTGCGTTTTCGTAGGAGGTATAAATGGCTTGCTGAGTATTATCGTGCACGATACCGTCTATTTTTATCTCCGTTTCTTCCATTGTTACGGTGTTTCTTATTTTTATGTAATCGCCCTTGTGTAGGCTTTGTGCTATTGCAACTGCGTTTGAAACGTAGCAGCCTGTGTTGCTGTATTCGCCTTCCAAAAGGGGCATATTTTCAAATTCGCTGTTGGCAGGCAGCCCGTTTAGCGTAATAGAGGTGGCGTTGCTGCTTATTTCGTATGAAACCGATATGCCGTGCAAGCCATCAAGCTTGTTGTCAGTAACCATTTGGTTAAGGTAGTAGCTGTATTTGTATACCGCACCGCTTGCAATGCCGTTTTCTGCCATTTTATCAACGGTGTCGCCTAAAGCAAAGCCAAACAAGCTCATAAACGCGCTAAGGAACAGGCAAAGCAACACCAAAAAGGTTCTTGCGGGGTGAGATAATAGCTCTCTAATCCGAAACTTTCTTTTAAAGCTTAGCTTGCTTGTTTCAAGCAAACGGCGTTTTTTGCGCTTATTGTCTTCGCGTTCGGTTAAGAGGGAAGCTATGCTTTTTTTGAACATTTTACTTGCTTTGGTATACGCAACCAAACCGTAAAGAAGCGTGGGTGCTACCAAGCAGATTATTGCGGCAATCGGGCGGATGTAATAGTTGTAGTTGATAAGCTGATAGTCATAAACGAAATACATTGCAACGCCTTCGCCCGCAAAAACTGCCAAAAGCAAGCCCAATATGCCGCCGATAACGGCAGGGATAACGGCGTAAATCGAATAGTGCAAGCCTATTTCACGCAAACGATACCCGAAGGACAGCAAGGTTCCAACGTGCTTCTTTTCGCGCTCCATCATTCTTCCGATAACAACCGAAACCAGCATTATTATAACCGTAAACAGCAACGGCCCTACAAACCAGGCAAGCATAAGCATTTCAAGGCTTGCGTTTTGCGGCTTGCTGATTCGCACGTTGGCATCGGCGGACATATACGAATACGCCCCGTAGCTATCGTAAATACAACGGCGAAAGCCTTCGACATTTGCATCGTTGTTATACACAACCGAATAGTAAGCAGAGCCGTTCCATTGCTTGCTTGCGCGTAGCTCGTTATAGGTTTCGGCATCCACCTGCACCAAGGCAAAGTTTGCTTTATCAACCCAAGCGTCCGTTAGGTTTTTGGGGGAATAAATATAGTCGGGGCGGATAGCCAAACCAACAACCTTAAAATCCACACCGTCTATTTGATAATTGCTTCCAACGCTTATCTTGTTGGAGCTTGCAAAATCACGGTCCAAAAGAATTTCGTATTTGTTTTGGATATCGCTGCCCTCCAACAACTGATACTTGTTTATCTTTTCGGAAGGCTTAAAAATGCGGTAGGATTTATCACGGGCAGAAACGTCCATATATCCGTTTTCTTCAATCGCAAGGCTGTATTTGCCTTCAAGCTCTTGGATGTTTTCTTGTGTTAAGGGCATAGCGGTTAGGAATTGCCCTGCTTCAACGTTTCCGTCTGCCATAAGCTTTTCAATATCGTCGGCTATCATATACGCATCCGAAAACACAACAGCCACAAGAAAAACCGTAAGCGTTGTGAGAAGCGCTATGGAAATATAATAGGACAGGTTGTAGCGCATACTGCGAAGTATTGTGCGGTTAATTGTTTTCATATTCAAAGCTCGCTTTACAAATTTAATTCTGAAACGCTTATTTTGCTTGCGTTCTTTTCGTTCGATATAACCTTGCCATCTTTAACGCGGATGATTCTGTCCGCAAAGCAACGGATTTCCTCGTTGTGGGTGATTATCAGTACCGTGGTATTATAGGCTTTATTTATCTTTTCGATGAACGCCAAAACCTCTCTTGCGGATTTTGAGTCCAACGCGCCCGTAAGCTCGTCACAAAGCAATAAGGCGGGTTTTTTTACTATCGCCCTTGCTATTGCAACCCTTTGCTGCTGCCCGCCCGAAAGCTCGGCAGGGTATCGGTTTGCAAAAGGGCTTATATCCAGCTTTTCAATTGCTTCATCAACGCTAATGCCGCCGTTTGTTGCTATTTCCTTTGTGGTTTCGATGTTTTCCTTCGCCGTAAGGTTGGGAATAAGATTGTAAAACTGAAAAACAAAGCCTATCTTTTCTCTGCGGTATTCAACAAGCTGTTTTTGGCTGTATCCGCTTATCTCAACCCCGTCAACCTTGATAAAGCCTTCGTCAAGCTTGTCTATGCCGCCAATCATATTCATAAGCGTGCTTTTGCCCGACCCCGAAGCACCGAGAATAACCCCAATTTCGCCTTTCTCCATAGAAAAACAAACGTTGTCAAGCGCGCGAACGGCAGCATCCCCATTGCCGTATTGTTTTACTGCGTTTTTAACCTCGATAAACATAACCCTCTTCCTTTCTCAAAAAAACAAAAAGCCAAGCACGGTAAAACCATACTTGGCATCAAAACGAAAGAAAAAAAGACTCCATGCATAGCTTTACAGTTATACATGAGTCTCGCAATTTAAAACAAGCCAGACCAAAAAGGTCAGGGTGTTGACTTGCTACGTTCAACGCTTGCTACTCCCTCATGGGATTTTATTTGTATGAATATTAACACGTTTTTTTACGGTTGTCAAGTGCTTTTTTGCTCTTGCCGTGGTAAAATCTTATGGGGATAGGAAAAAATGGGTGGACCGCAAGAAACATATAATTACAAATAGCTAATCGTGGCTTCGGTTCTGCCACGATTAGCTACAATATGTTGCTTATATAATTTTCTTGCGGTCCGGCCTTTTTTTACAGCCCCATATTATTTGTTTGCGTTGTCGAATGCCGCTTCCAATTCCGCCTTAACGCGCTCTTCCCTTATAGCGGATTTAACAACGTAGTTGTCAGCCCCTTCGGTGTAAAACGCGCTTTCACTTGTAGAATATAACGCGGCAAGCTCCTTTGCCTTCTTAACCTCGTCCTCTTTGCTTATCTCGTTACAACCAAAACGGTCTGCCGCGATGTAAATAACCATCTCGGATTTGATAAGGCTAACAGCCTCATCCTTAAGCTTGCTGTCCTCAGCAGAGGTATCAGATGCCTCGGAGCCGAAATACGCCTTGTAGCTTTCAATATAGCTGTTCACAAGGTCCTTAGGAAGCTCCTCCTTAGCGGTAGCCTTCTCGATATAAACCTTCAAAACGTCTTCCTTATTCTTAACGCTTGGGATAACTGCATTGGTATCCAAAACGTTAAAGTAGGTATCCGCCTTGTCCAAATAGCTTTCTATACGCACAGCAACGTCCGTAGACTGCTCATCGGTTTTGGTGTTGCCGCCGCCCATACAAGCGGAAAGCGAAAGCAATGCGGATACTATCAACAATATAGCGCAGATTCTTTTAACCATAATTTCCTCCTAAAATAAACGCGTGTAAAAAAGTCCTTATTAAGATAGCACATATATAATAACGATTTGTAAACGTTTGATGTGCCATTTGTTAAAATATGCAAAGCACTTTGTGTTTTTTGCAAAAAAGAAGGTGCGCGCAGTTGTACAAAATTTATCAACTTTTTTGTCGCTTGCCGAAAGCTATTGACTTATTTTTGCACACAAAGTATAATATATGCAGAATACGCTTTTGCAATTGTAAAGGGAGAAAACTTATGAAAAAACTTAACAAGCTGCTATGCTTGCTGCTTACCGTGGCCATGATTATCGGCACGGGTGCGCTGAACGGAAGCTTTGCACAAACGGCTTCTGCGGCGGTAAGCTTTGAACTGATTTACGGTAGTACCTTAAGCATTGACACCGCAACGGGAACACTTCGCAACCTTATCCCCGGTATCAGCATCGGCACGGTAAAGGGGAACTTTAAATCCGATGTTACCGTGTATGATGCAAGTGGTGCCGTTGTAGACGATTCCGACACTATCGGCACGGGCTATACCGTTAAAGCTGATGACGGCAGCGCTTTAACCGCCGTTGTGTTTGGTGACATAACGGGGGACGGTGTGTTTTCCACGCCCGATTTTATCGCGCTTAAAAGCTATCTCAAGGGCGCGATCTCGTTGACAGGCGCTTATTTCTACGCGGCTGACGTTACGCAGGACGATACGGTTTCCACAACGGATACCATTGCAGTAAAGGGCGGGCTTAGCGGCAGCAACGATATGTTTGCTTCCTTCTACTGCAAAGCGTTTGTGCTTACAAGTGCCGTGCCTAAATACGCAAGCGCGGTAGATGCGGCGGCAGGCACAGCTTCTACGGGCGTTGCAGGTGCGGGCACTTATTACGTTCACAAGAGCTATCCCGCAGGTCTTGACGGTATGTATTGCCTTACCGCCACCGCCTATGCAACGGATGCGGGCTTTTGGATAGACCCCTCCGCTATCGGCGCTACCGAGGACAGTAGTGAGGACGATAGCAGCGAAGCCGTTGACAGCAGCGAGGACGACAGCAGCGAAGACGAAAGCAGTGACGTTGTTACTGCCGAAACCTACGTTGTTATTAAAGAAATAAACAAGTATACAAGCTCTACGTCCGCGGCGGCACAAACCAACGCCGCAGGTACCGTAGCCCCCGGCACTTACTATATTTACAGCAAGTATCCCAACGGTCTTAACGGTATGTATAACCTTACCTCTGACCCCACGGGTGAATCCGCAGGCTTTTGGATAAACCCCAACGAAAACATAGAAGCAACTGCCGAAGCCTACGTTGTTATTAAAGAGATAAACAAATACAGCTCTGCTTCAAACGCGGCGGCACAAACCAACTCCACGGGCACCGTAGCCCCCGGCACGTATTATATTTACAACAAGTACCCCAACGGCTATAACGGTATGTATAACCTTACAACCGACCCCACGGGTGAAACCGCAGACTTTTGGATAAACCCCGCGGAAAACACGGAGGCAACTGCCGAAACCTACGTTGTTATTAAAGAAATAAACAAATACAGTTCCGCTTCAAGCGCGGCGGCACAAACCAACGCCGCAGGTACCGTAGCCCCCGGCACGTACTATATTTACAATAAGTATCCCGATGGTCTTAACGGTATGTATAACCTTACCTCTGACCCCACGGGTGAATCCGCAGGCTTCTGGATAAACCCCAACGAAAACATAGAAGCAACGGCGGCAACCTACGTTGTTAAGAAGACCATAAACAAATACAGCTCCGCTTCAAGTGCGGCGGCACAAACCAATGCAACAGGCATTGTGTCTGCGGGTACGTACTACATATATAACAACTATCCCGACGGCTATAACGGTATGTATAACCTTACAACCGACCCCACGGGTGAATCCGCAGGCTTTTGGATAAACCCCGCGGAAAATGAAACGGCAACGGCATCAACCTACATTATAACGCAGGATATGCCTAAGTACAGCTCCTCCACCGATGCGGCTAACCAACAGAACTCCACAGGTACCGTAGCGGCAGGCACGTACTATATTTACAAGAACTACCCCACAGGCCTTAACGGTATGTATAACCTCACCTCTGACCCCACGGGTGAAACCGCAGGCTTTTGGATAAACCCTGCTGATGCTAATGTCAGCGCAAACGGCACAATAACCCTTGTGCGCCCTGTAAATAAATACGGCTACGCGACAGATGCGGTAAACCAAGCTAATTCAACGGGCGTTGCTTCTGTGGGTACGTACTATATTTACAAAAACTACCCCAACGGCCTTAACGGTATGTATAACGTTAGTACCGACAGTACGGGTGAGTCCGCAGGATTTTGGATAAATCCCAAGGAAAACACCACGGGCAAGCTTAACTATGACACGATGAAAGCGGTTTGGCTATCTCAATTTGACCTTTCGGGCGTTTACGTTTCCGGCGGAAGCCAAAACTCCCAATCCGTTTTCCGTTACAGAATTAAGCAAACGATGGTTGCTATCAAAAACAGCGGCTTCAACACTATAATTGTTCAGGTTCGCCCCAATGGTGATGCGTGCTATCAATCCAGCTACTTCCCGTGGTCCAAGTACGTTGTTGGAAGCTACGGCAAAACCGCAAGCTACGATCCGTTTAAGATAATCATCGAGGAAGCGTACGCACAGGCTCTTTCCGTTCACGCTTGGGTAAATCCGATGCGTCTTATGTCCACCTCCGAGATAACGTCTGTAAGCAGCAGCTCTATTATCAGGCAGTGGTATAACGACAGCAGTAAGAGAGGCACCTACATTGTTGCGGTAAACGGTATGTATTACCTCAACCCCGGCTATGCAGACGTTCGTAACCTTATAGTAAACGGCGTTACTGAAATCTGCCAAAACTATAATGTTGACGGTATCCATTTTGACGATTACTTCTATCCGTTAGGGGCTGGAAACTCCTTTGACCAGGCGGCATTCACCGCAAGCGGGCAAGCAAACCGCAGTGTTTGGAGAAAGCTTTGCGTAAACGCTTTCGTTAAGGGCACCTACGAAGCAGTTAAGGCTGTGGACAGCGGTATTATATTTGGTATCTCTCCCGCAGGCAGTATCGCCAGCAATACAGGCTATCTGTGTGCCGACGTTAGAACGTGGTGCTCTCAGGCAGGCTACGTTGATTACGTTGCTCCTCAGCTATACTGGGGCTTTGACCACACCATAAGCCCGTTTGATGAAGCACTTGCAGAGTGGGAAGCTTTGATGACCAACAGCAGCGTTAAGCTAATACCCGGCTTAACCCTGTCCAAGGCTAACGGCAAAACCGATAGCAACGACGGCTCTGAGTGGACTAATAATAAGGACATTATCAAGCGCCAAATACAGCTTTCAAACACCTGCAAAAACTTTGGCGGTGTAATTATGTTTAGCCTTGCGGATATCTATAATCCCGCTAACAACAGCTACGTTAGCACTCTTGTTAGTGAAAGGAATAATTTCGAGCCTGTTTTAAAGGCTTTGTACGGCGGTTAATAAATGTAAGAGGTGGGGCTGTAAAAAAACGCAATTTTTACAGCCCCATTTTGTAGGGGATAGGAAAAAACGGGTGGAATGGACAAACTGAACTGAAGTTGTACAGTTGTACTACGAAGTGAAGTTTGTTCATAGCAAAAAATATAATAATAAAAAGTTTATTGTGGCTAAAGCCGCAATAAACAACAGCATAGGTGCATAGTGTTTTTTTGCGGTCCGGACTTTTTTTACAGCCCCATATATTTAGGAGGAAAATGGTATGGATTATAATTCTATCCCCAAGCTTGGTTTCGGGCTTATGCGCTTGCCTATGTGCGGCGACGAGGTGGATATAAAGCAGGCTTGCCGTATGGCGGATGCTTTTATTGAAGCGGGCTTTACTTATTTTGACACCGCAAGGGGCTATATAGGCGGCCTTTCCGAAAAGGCTGTTAAGCCTATGCTTAGCGACCGTTATCCAAGGGACAAATTCATTTTGGCGGACAAATACTCTTGGTGGTGCATAAAGGACGGCGATAGCGAGGCGTTTTTTGCTTCACAGCTTGAGATAACGGGCGCAGGGTATTTTGATTTCTATCTGCTCCACGCGGTGGATGCCGAAAGCCTTAATAAGTATAACGAGCTTAACGCTTGGCAGTTTGTTGCCGAAAAGAAAAAGCGAGGGCTTGTAAAAAACATGGGCTTTTCCTTCCACGATACGGCAGAGGTTTTGGATGCTATACTTGCAAACCACCCCGAGGTGGATTTTGTTCAGCTACAGCTTAACTATAACGATTGGGAAAACGAAAAAATACAATCCCGCCTTTGCTATGAAACCGCAAGAAAGCACGGCAAGCAGATTGTTGTTATGGAGCCTGTTAAGGGTGGCTCGCTTGCGGTGCTGCCCGAGGAGGCGCAAAAATTGCTTGCGGCGGTTGCTCCTAACCGCACACCCGCAAGTATGGCGCTTCGCTTTGTTGCTTCGCTTGACGGAATTATCACGGTTTTAAGCGGTATGTCCAACGAAGCTCAATCTGAGGACAATATAGCTACCATGAGCAATTTTGAGCCTTTAAGCGAGGCGGAGGCAGATGCTATAGAGGCTGTTGCGGAAATTTTGAAGAACGCACCCACAGCGGCGTGTACCAACTGCAAATACTGCACGGAGAACTGCCCAACGGGTATACCGATACCTTCTATAATCAGAGGTGCATACAATAGCTACGTAACCTTTAATAATATCGAAGTTTCAAAATCGCGCTACGGCGAGTTTACCAAGGATAAGCCCAAGGCTTCCGATTGTGTATCTTGCGGCGCTTGCGAGCAGGTTTGCCCGCAAAAGCTTCCTATAATCAGCTTGCTTGAGAAAAGCGCGGCATTGTTTGAAAAGTAATTTTTCGGCTTGACCCCGCTGTAACGAAGCATAAATGCCGAATATGCGGCGGGAGTAAACCCCCGCCCTACGAGTAGTAAACAAGGAGGAAAATATGAACAACAATGTAGCAAATTGGATCGATAAAATTCTTAACAAAGACATTCCTGATACCGTTGTTGCCTTCTGCTTTAACCTTTATGAAGAAGCGGATGAAAGCTGGGCGATGGAATTGGTTGGAACAGAACGGTTTGATGCGGAAGATGAGGATTGGGCTTGCGATGAATTGACTGATTTCGGTTCAAGAGAGTGCCTATACAATTGGCAAATGGAATGCGAATGGGAAGAAGCCTTGGAGCATATGGTTAATGAATTGAAACAATATTTGGAAAGCGGAAAATATGCCGATTTGTTAAAATCCAAAGACGGCGTTGGTGTTGGATTTGTGGACGGAAATATAGAAATATTACATACAAAATAAACGTTCCCCGACAGGCGTTAAAACCCTGTCGGGGAATTATTGTTTGGGGGGATTTGTTATTAACCTTTTATGGTTTGCGAGCCTTTACAATAGTTTCTTATAAGGATGTAATCTGCCGAGCCTATAGTGCCATCCGCAACAACGTCCGCCGCTTCTTTGTTTGCCTCGCCGCAGGAGGTGTTGCCTTTCATAATATTCTTTACCGCAACGTAGTCCAGCGTGTTTACGTCGCCATCGCCCGAAATGTCACCGGGGATAACAACCGCAACCTCGTTTTTAACCTCGCCTGCGGAATTAAGCTTTTTAACCATAAAGCCCGTACCTACAAGTGCATCGTCTGCTACTTCGGTTCCGTCCGCTGTGAAAATGCTTACCTTGCAAGCAAACTGCTCTTTAATATCGGCTGCTTTTGTAAGCGGTGCGGCTGTGCGAACGAAGCTTTCGTTTAGCTTGTAGGCAGAATCCTCCACAAGCTCAAACTTGCCGATATCGGGCACCGTTGTATCGCCCCAAACCTCAGCCTCGCCTATCGCAACGCGAGTGCCCTCAGACGGCTTGGAGAGCAACAGGCGGATATATTTTGCCTTCACAGGCTCTGTAAAGCTTAGCGTGATTTTGTTGTTACTGCCTGCGGAAATCGAGTGCGTAACGTTGTACGCATAGGTTAGGGAATAGCTACCGTCCGCTTCGCCAACGGCAACGCTGTTAATAATAGCCTGCCCGTAGTTGCTGGGGACGTAGTTTCTGTAAACAAGCGAGATGTTGTTGATATAAATGCTTTCGGGAAGATTAAAGTACAGCTCCGGCGCACCTTGCGAGAGGAAGAACACAGCCCAATCGTTGTTGGAGTTGCCGGGGTTAGAGTCCGCAGGGAAAACACCGTTGTTCAGCTTGCCGGACATATAGTTGCCGCCCGTAGAATTATTGTCACCGTAATAGCTGTAGGTGTAATAGGAGGCGGAGCCTGGATAAACGTTTGTGGGATACTTGTAAGTACCGCCGTTTGCCACGTGCAGGTAGTTCTTTGCCGCCGCGGGTAGGCCTGTTTCGTCCTCGGTATCACCGCCCGTAGAGCCTTGATAGCCGTGGTCGGAGGGGTAAACAAAGGAGGTATCACCAAAGAAGAAGCTGCTGTGGCCCGAAACGCTGCCCTGCTTAAAGTAAGGGTGGTTAGAGGTTTTGTTTTCGTAATAAACAAACTGCGTGGTCATTCTGTCCTTACCAACGTTGATAACCATAGCGGTTATATCTGCGGCAGAGCCCGAATACTCGTATCTGTAATAGTGGGTGGCAACCTTGGAGTTCCAATTGCTTGTAACGGCTTCAGAGCCGCCGTCAGTACCTCTGTCACCATCGGCAGAGTCCGCCGCGATATAAACGGTACCGTTGGGGTTGGCAGGGCCGTAATCGCTTACGATGTTGCCGTTGTATATAGGATGTGTACGCGTGTAAACGTGGTGGTCACCCGCAAGCACAAGGTCTATATTGTTAGTATCGCAAAAATCTGCCCAAGTATTCCAAAAGCCGCTGTAGGTGGTGCCCGAATACTTGCTTATTGCAGGGTAGTGGTTTACAAGCACGGAGTATTTGTATCTGCCCTGATTTGTTTTAACAACATTGTTTGCCCACGCTTCTGCCGCTGCAGAGGTGTCCATATAGGAGGTGTAGATAAACAGCACGTTGTTGTAGATATAGTAGAAGCAGTTGCCTATCTGGTTGCCGTAGCCGTTTAACGGATAGTTGTTACAGATGATGTTGTAATTGTTTATGTGAACGGAGTTTCTGTCCATTGCATCGTGGTTGCCCAAGGTGTTTGCAAAGGAGTAGTTCTTTATCCAATTGGTGTCGTACACGTTTTTCCATTGACCGTAGTCCACACCCCAAGCAACGATATCTCCGATACCAACGATATGCTCAACGTCTGCCCACGCGTTCTGCTTTGCCAGCGAGATAGCGGCGTTGATAGCCTTTGTAGCGTTGCCGATACGCTGACCGCCGTAGGTTTTGTAATACTCGTGAAAGTCACCCGTTACTACGAAGGACCATTCCTCTGCACCTGCGGTTTTAAACCTATAGGTTTCGGTAAAATTAGTACCGTCGCTTATACGGTACATATAATGCGTTGCAGGCATAAGCGCAGACAGGGTAACGCTGTAATCAAGGAAGGTAACCGTTTGGGTTATGTTGGTGCCCGCATCGTTTTTTGCGGATTGGTTGTAAAACGGGTTGGAAGAGTTATTCCCATAGGTTACGTAAGAGCCCGTTTGGATTTGTGCGTTTGCCCAAGCCGTATCGTCCACCGTTGTGTACTGAACGTAGCAGTTCGTGTAGCCAAGCGCGGCGTGGAAGTTGATATTCATAGCGTGTGATGCATCCTCTGCGGGGTTGGTAACTATCATCGTTATTGCAGAGGTTGCCGCTGTGGTTTTAATGCTTCCCTCGTGCGCGGCAAAAACAAAGGTGAAGCAAAGAACGAAAGCTAAAACTAAAAGCACCATTCTTTTCATAAAATCCTCCTTGATTTTTTTGCTTACTAATTAATATATAATTTAAAATATCACACAAACGCCGTTTTGTCAAACGCTTTTAGCTTTGTTTGGGCGTGTAGCGGGGAATTTGTTTTATATGCACAAAACGGCGGAAAATTTTGCAACAAAACGCCCAAACGCGGGGGCTTGAAATCGGAAATAAAAAAGGGTATAATATCAAAAAACGCTTGAAGGAGTTTGTTTATGATAAGACATGTTGTAATGTTTAAGTTCCTTGAAAGTGCCGAGGGCAGAACCAAGGAGGAAAACGTGCGCCTTACCGCAGATATGCTTAATGCGTTGCAGGGCGTTGTTCCCACGCTTAAGGCTTCTAACGTTTATATCGGTGCCGCTTGTGCGGACAAAAGCAACTGCGATTTGTTGCTTATCTCCGATTTTGACAGCTTTGAGGACCTGCAGGCTTATATAGTTCATCCGCGCCACAAAGCGGTTGGCGAGTTTATGCGCCCCCTGCGTGAAAGCCGCGCTTGTGTGGACTTCGAAGTTTAATTGGGCAAAACCAACAACAATAAAAACCGCCGTTAGTGTAAGTTGCCGAAATTTGGGTTCGGGGCTTGACAAACGGTGGTTTTTTATACTAAAATTAACATACAGAAGAGCGGAAAGGGATAAATAATTATGAAAAATTACACAAATCGAATTGTCGCTTTGCTATTGATATTGTGCCTTGCGGTTGCGGTTTTTCCCGCGTTGCCAACGGATTTGGAGGCAAACGCCGCAGAGGTTACGCTTAATTATCACTCGAAAACCTTTTGGTTTACCGATACTGCGGGCACGCATGACGGTACCGTTATATCCGGCGGTAATCTAACGCTTGCCAGCGGCAGAACAAGCGGCACCTTTGTTTCCAACACGATTAATATAGGCACGTTTAAATATATGGTTGCTTCTTGGAACGCAAAAACCAACGGCGGCAATATAAATATAAACGTTCAGTTTGAGCTTTCGGGCGGCTCATGGTCCGGCTGGTACAGCTGGGGTACTTGGTCCAGCACAAGGGGCGTTTCCGGCTCCAGCGATCTTGACGGTACACACGCTACCATGGGTATTGATACGCTTAGAGTTAAGAGCAGCTATACCACCACGGGTAACATAAAGTTCCGCGTTAAGCTGACGAAGACTAACGGAACACCCGTTGTTTCCAACGTTACCATCGCAACGCCTCAAATGGCAAAGCAAAGCACCGTTGGCAGCTACCCTTCCTATCATCTTAACAACGTTCCCATGCGTTCTCAAACTGCTTCTGAAAACGGCTCTATCGGCGGCGTTATATGCAGCCCTACCACTACGGCAATGGCAGTTGAGTATATGGGTACGTACGCAAGCTCCCTTTCAACCGCATACGATATGTATGATAACGTTTGGGGCAGATACGGCAACTGGTCCTTTGCCGCTGCATACGCGGGCGAAAAGGGCTATACCGCGTACATAGATTTTTACGATGTGGCAATGGCTAAGTACGCGCTTTCTCAAGGCGTTGTATTGGGCTGCTCCACTATGCTTACGGCAAGCGGCCATATCGTGCTTCTCACGGGTTATGACGAAGCTAACGACCAATTTATTGTAAACGACCCTGCGGTTTCTCCCAGCAATCCTCAGGTAACGAGATATTCCGTTTCTTATTTTACTCAGCGTTGGTTTGAATCCGAAACAAATAACCTTGGCGTTGTTTACGTTTTCCAGAAGACAAGAGATTTGGAAAGCTTTAACAATCAAAGCCCCGCAGATTACGCAAACAACAGCATGGTTAAGATTAAAAACGTTGCAACAGGCAAGTACCTTACCAACGATAGCGATAACAACGTTTCCGTTAAGGCGGGTGACAATTCTGCGGAGCAGGTTTGGAAGATAACAAACGCAGGCAACAGCAGATACTCCTTCGTAAACGCCGCAACGGGCAGATGCCTTGATATTATCTACGGCGGCAACACAAGCGGTACGAATATTCAAACCTATCCTTCAAACGGTGCGCATCCACAGCAGTTCTTCCTTCATAAATCGGGCAGTGGCTACAACATTCGTCCTTGCTATACCAAATCCGTGCTTATGAACGTTGCTTCCAACGGCAACGTTGAGCTTGGAACGGCTTCCGCAAGCAGTGCAAGCCAACAGTTCGTTTTAGAAAGCGTTTCCGTTTCCTTGCCTACCGATTCCGATTATCTTAAGCTTACGGCTATGAACGCAAGCCAGTATGAAGATGCCGTTCAGGTATGGACAACGGGCACGTTCACCGCAGTTTATTGGAGCGTTTTGGTAATTCAACCCAGCGAAAACGGTTATAAAGTTGTTCAGAAATACAAATCGGGTGAGAGTAAATCCATCGTTGCAAGCACAACTAACATAGTTGTTGCCGCATATCAGCTACAGGATGCGGCTTTAGAGGTGATTGAAAACGTTCAGGTTGGCGATACGGTTAATCTTGTAGGTATCTATCCCGGCCTTGGCACCTTTGCTACCAACGGTCATATAGTAGTTCCCGCAACCTTTAAGCTTATAGCAGGCTCTAACTATCAGCTTGACGATAGCTACGTAACGGTTAAGGCAACCTCGCTTACCGCTAAAAACGTTTGCGCTCAGTTCAAGTGCAAGGTTTCCGCTGTAAACGCAAACGGTGCGGTTTTGGCGGATACCGATATAATAGGCACAGGCTGTACTATCCAGCAGAAGAACGCTGCAGGCACCGTTATTAAAGAGGTTTCCGTTGTTATAACGGGTGACGTTACGGGGGACGGTGTTATCACCTCAACGGACAGTATTGCACTCCGCGGCGTGCTTAAGAGCCAGAACGTTTTCACCGGCGCTTTCCTTGAAGCGGCAGACCTTAATGAAGACAATACTATGTCCACGCTGGACTACGTTCAGATGATAAGCACAATTAAGAACTAATAGCGAAGCTTTATAATAAAATATAAAAAGGGGTATAAGAAATGAAAAAAGCAATTTTAAAGCAAGCTTTATCTTTAACGTTGGCATTAGTGCTTCTTATTGCTGTTGTTCCGATGGTGGCAATAGATGCTGATGCCGCTGCATACACAGGCGTTGTTAGGCAGACAGATGCGCCTTGGACTTCGTATTACGTTGGCGGCGCAACTCTTGCCGCAACAGGCTGTGGCCTTTTCTCCTTGGTAAACTGTGTAGGCTACCTCACAGGCCAGCTTATGGATATCCCTTCGCTTGCCTCCTGGGCGCACAGCACAGGCACGTTTAACCTGAAAGCCGACGGTACATATAGACTTGAGTTTTATCCGTTGGTTGAAGCTAAGTACGGCGCACAATACGGCATTTCTCTTGACTGTAACGGTACCAATGGTTGGTGGGAAGGTGCTTACAGCTCCACCCTTAGAACAAGATTGCAACAGGGCGAGGTTGCTATAGGCCACGTTCCCGGTCACTTTATTGCAATCGTTGGTTATGATCCTAACAGGGGTTACCACATTTATGAGTCTGCTCCCGCTTCTAAAAGAGGAACGCTTGGCAACGGCGATATATGGCGCACCTCTGCACAGCTTAGTACAGGCATGATGGAGCTGGACTGGTTCTGCTTTGTAAGATTAGCAGGTGAAAGAATTACAACCACCCATAAGCTTGAAAACCGCGATCCCGTTAATATGGGTCAAGATTTCTATGCAAGAATTAATCATCCCGCATCCGGCAAATACGTTGCAGACCTTGGCGGCTCTGTTTACGCTTCCGACCTTTCCGGCGGCAACGAACAGGTTTGGCACTTTATGCGCCAATCAAGCGGCTCCTACCTTGTTGGTAACGTTGCAACATACAAGTTCTTGGAGGTTAAGGACGCATCCTATGCGGACGGTACACCTCTTGTTACAAGCGATGTAGACTATGAGAATAACCAAAAATTCTTCATTTATGCTATAGACAACAAGTTCCACTTTATGCCCGAGGGCGGGGATAAGGTTGTAGACGTTGCGGCAGGCACGTTAATAACCCAAATCTACGGCACCAACAGGGGTGAGGATAACCAGGTTGCAGTTGATGCAAGAGCCTTCAACCTTGAAATTATCAGCACCTACGAGGGGCAAAGAAACCCCGCAAACCTTGGCGATAGCTTCCAGGCAACGATAAAGAACGTTGCTTCGGGCAAATACGTAACTGCTTCGGGCTATACTCTTATCGGTGCGGACAGAAGCAAGGCAGATAACCAAAAGTTTAACTTCACGCGCTTGCCCAACGGCGCTTATACGATAGTTTCCCAGTCCGAAAACCTTGCATTGGACGTTCTTGAGTCCAGCCTTGACGAAGGTAAATCAATTGATATGTATAACCTTCACGGCGGAAACGCACAAACCTACTTCTTGATAGAAAAAGACGGTAAGTATTATATT